>DASUFY010000308.1:0-56868 GCA_036274315.1 Planctomycetota bacterium
AGCACCTGCGCGAGCGCATCGGCGACCACCACACCCGAACCGGCCGGCACGTCGAACGCATCGACCTCGAGCACATCGCCCACGACCGGATCCCGACCTGATCGGATCGCGACGGGGTAGGCGAAGCCGGCCGCTTCGAGCACGCCGACGATCTGTTCGACTTGCGAGTCCATCATTCTGCCTCCGTGGTTCCGATCGACCGACAGATGGTCGCAAGCCGGGCCACCAGGGCAAGCCCCTCCTCGAGCAGCAGAGGCCCGGTTGCATGGTCGGCGGGGCGGCGCCACTTGCAAAGCACAGTGCGTTCGCAAGCGCCGTTCGACCGTCTCGGTGGCGCGGACTCGCCCCGACCGGCTACAACTCGGCGCACATGGCGAGCGCGAAGAAGACGTCCAAGGCCACCGCGACGTGGAACGATGCCATCCTCAGCTTCGAAGCCACTCCCTGGCAGGCTGCTGCCGTGCTGCGCAACGACATGGACGTAGCCGAGTACAAGCACATCGTCCTCGGCCTGTTCCCTTCCGGCGGCCAGACCGCGGGCATGAGGCAGACGCGACGGTGAACTACTTCGGCGAGAACACGATCGAGATGCTCCAGGAGGTTGCCTGATGCCTCGTGTATCCATCAAGCCGGAGTTGGTGCGCTGGGCAATCGACCGAGCCTCCACGGACGCTCGAGAGCTCGCGGACCGTCCCGGGCTCGCTGGGCTCCCGGCCTGGGCTCCCGGCCTGGGCACGCGGTGAGGCCCAGCCGACGCTGAAACAGCTGGAGGCTTTCGCAAAGGCAGTGCACGTTCCGATCGGATACCTCTTTCGCCGGGAGCCGCCGGAGGAGCGCCTCCCGATTCCAGACTTCCGGAAGGTGGCGGGCGCGGAGAACCCCAAGCCAAGCCCCGACCTGCTCGACACGATCTACGCCATGCAGCAGCGTCAAGCGTGGCTGCGGGAGATGCTCGGCGACGGCGAAGCGGATCCGCTCGAATTCGTCGGCAGCGCGAAGGTGAGCGATTCCCCTTCGGCCGTCGGACGCGAGATGCGACGGATCATCGGTTTCGGCGACGGCTGGGCCGGCGAGGTGCGAACGTGGCACGAGGCGGTCTCCAGACTACGGCAGGCCATCGAGGACCTCGGCGTCATGGCCGTGATCAATGGAGTGGTCGGGAACAACACGCATCGGAAGCTCGATGTGCAGGAGTTCCGGGGCTTCGCCCTCTGCGACACCAGTGCTCCCCTGATCTTCGTGAACGGTGCCGATGCCAAGTCGGCCCAGATGTTCACCATGGCGCACGAGCTTGCCCACGTATGGCTTGGTAGGGAGGGTGTCTCCGGGTTCGAGGATCTGTTTCCCGGCGGATCGCAGGTCGAGGAGTTCTGCGACAAGGCAGCGGCGGAGTTCCTCGTCCCGGAGCGCGAGCTCAAAGCGTGCTGGAGTGATGCCAGGCGCGCCGAACGACCGTTCGAGGCTCTCGCGCGACGGTTCAAGGTGAGTCCGATCGTCGCCGGTCGGCGCGCCCTGGACCTGCGACTGGTCGACCGGGACGCGTTCTTCGTCTTCTATCGCCGGTACACCGCTGAAGAGCGACGCAAGAGCAAGGGCCCCGGAGGCGGCGACTTCTACAACAACCAGAACACCCGCATCGGAGCACTGTTCGCCACGCACGTCATCCGCGCAGCGATGGAGGGCCGTGTTGGCTTCAAGGAAGCGTACGACCTGACCGGCTTGCACGGCGGCGCCTTCCAGCAGTACGCGCAGCGCCTGGGGTTCGGGCTCTGATGGCGGCCAAACGTCGCTACCTCCTGGACGCGGACGTCTTCATCACCGCGAAGAACGCGATCATCGTCACGAACGAAGAGCGTGCTCCGCAGTCACGGCGCGAAGTGAAGCTCCCAGACGCCTGCGCCCAGTTCGACGTGACCCACACGGACACATTTCGGATGCTGAAGGATCTCGCGGTTCGATTCGAGTTCGGTGGGCGTCACCGTGCAAGCTGACGTCAGGCTCACACGCTCGCCGCGACCGCCGTCATCGCCTCGTCGACGGCTTCCATCATGTGCCCGCACAGGATCTGCACGTTCGGTTCCGTGCACATCGTGAAGTGGTTGCCGGGGCACGCCGTGACGCTCATGCCGCCCTTGACGAACGGTCCCCAGCCGAGCTTCTCGTCGAACACGTAGCGCGTGCCGAGATCCTGGTCCGTGCAGCGGAACATCCAGACGCGGCCTTCGTACGGTCCGACGCGGTGGTTCTCGAAGGCGCGCTCGAACGCGAACTGCACGTCCGTGCCGCGCATCGCCTGCGGCATCACGCCACCCTGCTCGCGCGCACGCACGTTGCGGCGCGCCGAGACGATGCGTTGCCACTTCGTGCCGAGGATCCACTTCACGTAGGACGGTCCGCGCCGCAGCACGCGGCCCATGTGCATGAACGTGCGCGCCACCTTGCTGCGGCGCTCGAGCTGCGGGCACCACGTGTCGATCATGCCGAGGAACGCCACGGGCTCGCCGACCTGCCGCAGCTGCTGCGCCATCTCGAAGGCGACCACGCCGCCGCCGCTGTAGCCGCCGAGGAAGTACGGGCCGTGCGGTTGGATCTCGCGCAGCTCGGCGAGGTAGGCCGTGGCCATGTCGTCGATCGTCGTGTGCGGCGGCTGCTTGCCGTCGACGCCGCGCGCCTGCAGGCCGTAGACGGGCTGGTCCTTGCCGAAGTAGTGCGACAAGTCGCGGAAGCCGAGCACGTTGCCGCCAGCGCCGTGCACCAAGAACAGCTTGGGCCGGTGGCCTTCGACCTGGATCGGCACGACGTGCTGTCCCTTGCGCGCCGCGACCGAACGCACCGGTTCGCTGCCCGGTTCGGGCAGGTGCAGCTCCGCGCGCACGACGCTCGCGAGCTTGCGCACCGTGCCCGCCGACAGCAACGTCGACAGCTCGAGGTCGAGCCCGAAGTCCTTGTGGATGCGCGCGAACAACCGCACCGCGAGCAGCGAGTGGCCGCCGAGCTCGAAGAAGTCCTGGTCGAGGCCGGGGCGCTCCGCACCGAGCAGCTCGCGGAACGACTCGCAGAGCTTGCGTTCGGCGTCGTCGCGCGGCTCGTCGTGGGGCGAGGCCGTGCCCGAGGGCGCCGGCGAGGTGGCGGGACGCGGGTGTTCGGGCGCGAGCGACAGCCAGGCCGCCGTGCGCACCACGTCGAGCGACGACACGACGACCTGCGGCACGTCGGCGCGCAGCGCACGGCGCAGGCCGCTCATGCCCTCGGGCCCCGTGATGCCGCGACCGAGGATCGCGCGCACACGCGGCACCGGCGCGGGCGGACTCGCTTCGACTCGGACCGGCGGCGGCGCCGTGCGCGGGCGCGGCGCCGCCGCGGTGTGGTTGCCGCCGAAGTCGCCGCGCACGCCGAACAGCTGCAGGCCGCGCAGTTCGACGAGCACGATGCCGCCGGGTGTCGCGACCGTGACGTCGAGCACGCCGAGCCGCGTGCGGTCGTCGCGGCTGCGCAGCGCCACGCGGCAGCAGACGCGCGCCGGCAGGCGGCCGAAGACCGCCACCGCCTCGCAGCCGACCGGCACGAACAGCACGTCGGACCCGCCGTCCGACAAGAGGCGGATGCCGCATCCGAACGCCATGTCCAGCATGGCCGCATGCAGGCGGTGGCCATCGAGGTCGGCCAGGAACGACGCGGGCAGGCGCAGCTCGCCCATCACCTCCTCGCCGTTCGTCGCGACGCGCTCGATGCACTGCCAGCGCGGGCCGAAGTCGACGAGCTGGTGCTGGCCGCCGACGATCGGCGCCTCGTGCCGCATGCGCGCGCGCCAGCCATCGACATCCACCAACTCGCCGCCGCCGGGGCGCACGCTGGCGCTGGCCCTCGCGTGCGTCGAACGATCGTGCGGACCGGCCTGGGCGGGGTCCGCGCTGGCCACACTGACCTCGAAGCCGTCGCGATGCCTGTGCACCGTGACGACCACCGCGCGCGGGTCGTCGCCCGGGAACGCGAGCGGCGTCAGGAACTCGACCTTGTGCAGCGCGACCTGCGCCGCGCCGGCCACCGCCTGCACCGCCGCGGTCATGAGTTCGAGATGGCCCGTGCCCGGCATGACGCAGTCGCCGCCGCGGATGCGATGTTCGGCGAGCTGCCAGTGCGTCGCGGGCGACCAGGTCGACGTGAACTCGACGTCGCCGTCGTGCTCGCCGCGCGCACCGAGCCATTTCGGCGGCAACGATGACACGGGCGCCGGCGCGCCGACGAGCATGCCGGCATCCTGCCACACACCCCAGTCGATCGACAGCGAACGACCGCGGCGTACGCCGCTGCGCCACTGCGCGAACGCGTCGAGGCCCGCGTTGGCCGCCGCGTAGTCGCATTGCCCCGGAATGCCGGCGAGCCCGCTCGTCGACGCGAAGACGACGAACTGTTCGAGTTCGAGGTCCGCCGTGACCTCGTCGAGCACCGCCGCGCCGAGCAGCTTGGGCGACATCACGCGTTCGGTCTGGGCCGGCGTGCGCATCTGGATCAGCCCGTCGTCGAGCACACCCGCCGCGTGCACGATGCCGTGCAGCGCGCCGAAGCGCAGCCTGGCCGCGCGTACGACCTCGGCCATCGCCTGCCGATCGGTGACGTCCGCGGCCCGGACCTCGACCTCGCCGCCGCGCCGCTCGAGTTCACGCACGCGTTGCACGAGCTCCGCGATGCGGTCGCCGGCGCGCAGCTCGAGCCATTCGTCCCACACGGCTCGCGGCGGCAGGCCGCGCCGCGCCACGAGCACGAGCTTGCACCGGGCCGCCGACACGAGGTGTTCGGCGAGGATCATGCCGATGCCGCCGAGCCCGCCCGTGATCAGGTAGACGCCGCCCTCGTGCCACGTCGGCTGGCCGTTCGCGGGCGGCACCTGCACGGCGACGAGCTCCTGCGTGAAGCGCGAACCACCGCGCAGCGCCACCTGCAGCGGCGCATCGTCGGCCTCGACCTCGCGGCGCAGCGTGGCGGCCAGCGCCTGCGCATCGGCGAGCGCCGCGGCGTCGACGTCGATGCTGCGCGTGCGCACGCCGGGATACTCGCGCGGCACGACACGCAGGAAGCCCGGCACGACGCCCTGGCCGGGTTGCTGCATCGACTCGGTCGCGACGCGCGCCGCACCCGACGTGACCGCGAGCAGGCGCAGGTCGGCGGCCAGTTCGCCGCGGCCGATCGCCTTCCACAGCGCGATCAGGGCCGTGGTCAACTGCAGGCCGTCACCCTGTTCGAGCGGCCAGGCGAACAAGAGGCGCTGCGGCGCGCCGTGCGCCTTCGTGACGTGCGCGAGCGCCCGTTCGAACGCGCTGCTGTCGGTGAACGGCAACGTGAGCACGTCGCCCTTCTGGGTCTCGGTCGCGGCGTGCGCGAGCACCACCGCGCGGCCGCCGGTGCCGCGCACGTGCCGGGCGAACGCCTCGGCCAGCGCGCCGCCGCCGATGCAGAGCCAGCAGGCACCGGGCACCGCGGCCGTGCCGGCCAGTTCCTGGTGCCGGAACACCGGTTGACGCAGCCAGTCCGACTCGGGCAGGCGCGTCGGCGGCACCACTTCGCCGTCGCCGCGCAGCACGCCCTCCTGCGGCAACAGCGCGCCGGGTTCGATCCAGTGGCGCTGCCGCTGGAACGCGTAGGTCGGCAGCGGCACGCGCCGGCGCCCGGCGCCGCCGTGGAACGCGGTCCAGTCGATGGGCACGCCGAGCTGCCACAGCCGGCCCACCGCGTCGAGCGCGAACCGGTCGGCGCTCACTGCGTCCTTGGCGTGCGGCATCGACACGAGGCACGTGCTCTTGGCCGCACGTTCGTGCTGGCGCACGAGCGTCGCGAGAGCGCGGCCGGGGCCGATCTCGACGAAGACGCGGTCGCCGCCGCTGAGCAGCGTCGCCACACCGTCCTGGAACCGCACCGTTGCCCGCAGGTGTTCGACCCAGTATTCGGGGTCGGCCGCGCGTTCGGGCTGGATCCAATCGCCGGTCACGTTGGAGACCCACGGCTTCTTCGCGGGTTGCAGCTTCAGCGCGCGCATGGCCTGCCGGAACTCGTCGAGGATCGGATCGAGCAGGTGGCTGTGCGCGGCGACGCCGATGCGCAGCCGCTGGTACTCGATCGAACGCTGCCGCAGCGTCTGCTCGAACTGCTCGATCGCGGCGACGGTGCCGGCCACGGCGGTGAGCTTCGGCGCGTTGGCGGCGGACAGCGACAGGTCGCCGAGGCCCAGCGCGTGCACCTCCTCGGCCGACAGGCTGACGCTGACGACGGCGCCCGCCGGCGAACGTTCGAGGCATCGACCACGCTGCACGAGCGTCGGCATCACCTGTTCGACGGTGAACGTGCCGGCCAGCGTGGCCGCGACGTACTCGCCGAGGCTGTGGCCGAGCATGCCCTGGGCCTGGATGCCGAACGACTCGAACAGCCGCGCCGTGGCGTACTCGACGACGAACAGGCACGGCAGCAGCAGGCTCGGCTTCTCCATGCGTTCGCCGTGCTCGGGCGAGGCCTGGCCGCCGAACAGCAGTTCCCGCACCGTCTCGCGCGCCGCTTCCGGCAGCGCCTGCAGGCAGGCGTCGGCCGCGGCGCGGAACGCGAGCTCGTGCTCGTAGAGGCCGCGCGCCATGCCCGGATACTGGGCGCCGCCACCCGAGAACAGGAAGACGACCGACGGCGCGCGCTGGGGCGCCTTCGCGAGCCGCGCCTTCCAGTCCGGTGCCTCGAGCTGCATCGCGAGCTCCGAGTGCGACTCACCGACCACGAAGTGCCGGTGCGAGAACGAACGCCGCCCCACCTGCAGCGTCCACGCGACGTCGGCCAGTTCGGCCGCCGCGCCGGCGCGCAGCCAGCTGGCCAGCGCCTTGGCGTTGCCGACCGCCGCACCTTCGCCCCTGCCGCTGACGGGCAGCAGGTGGCAGCGCCGCGGGTAGGCGGCCGGTGCCGGCGCCTGCACGGACGCCTCGCGCATCAGCACGTGCGCGTTGGTGCCGCCGACGCCGAGTGAACTGATGCCCGCGATGCGTTCCACGTGCGGCAGCCGCGGCCACGGCCGCCGCTCGGCTATGACATGGAACGGGCTCTTGCCGAAGTCGATGAGCGGATTGGGTCGGCGGAAGTTGAGACTCGCGGGCAGCTCGCCGTGCTGCATCGCGAGCACGACCTTGAGCACGCCCGCGACCCCCGCCGCCGTGTCGAGGTGGCCGATGTTGGTCTTGACCGAGCCGATGCCGCAGTAGCCGGTCTTGCCGGTGCCGGCGCGGAACGCCTGCGTCAAGGCTTCGATCTCGATCGGGTCGCCGACCGACGTGCCGGTGCCGTGTGCCTCGATGTACTGCACGTGTTCGGCGGGCACGTCGGCGAGCGCCAACGCTTCGGCGACGACCTCGGCGTAGCCGTCGACGCTCGGCGCCAGGTAGCTGACCTTGCGCGCGCCGTCGTTGTTGACGGCCGAGCCCGCCATGATGGCGTGGATGCGGTCGCCGTCGGCGAGCGCGTCCTGCAGGCGGCGCAACAGCACGACCCCGGCGCCGCTGCCGAAGATGGTGCCCTTGCTGTCCGCGTCGAACGTGCGGCAATGCCCGTCCGGCGACAGCACTTCGCCCTCCTTGTAGAGGTAGCCGCGGTCCTGCGGCACGAGGATCGTGACGCCGCCGGCCATCGCCATGTCGCACTCGCCGGACAGCAGGCTCTGCGCGGCCTGGTGCATGGCCACTAGCGACGTCGAACACGCGGTCAGCACGTTGACGCTCGGACCGCGCAGATCGAACTGGTAGCTGACGCGCGTCGCGAGGAAGTCCTTGTCGTTGCCGGTGTGCCGGATCAGGAACATGCCGACGCGCCGCACGAGGTCCGGGTTGGTCAGGATGTTGTGCAGCAGGTAGGTGTCCATGCCGCAGCCCGCGAACACGCCGATGCGCCCCGGGAACCGTTCGGGCACGTGGCCCGCGTGTTCGAACGCCTCCCAGGCGACCTCGAGGAAGACGCGGTGCTGCGGATCGAACAACGCCGCGTCGCGCGGCGAGAAGCCGAAGAAGCCGGCGTCGAACTGGTCGATGCCGTCGAGCACCATCGCGGCCTTGACGAAGTCGGGGTCCGCCAACACCTCGGGCGGCACGCCGGCTGCGCGCAGCGCCTCGTCGGACAGCTCGACGCGGGCGTCGCGGCCGTCACGAAGCAATCGCCAGAAGGCGTCGAGGTTGGGGGCGCCGGGCAGCCGGCATGCCATGCCCACCACGGCGATGTCCGTGTCTGCCATTGTCGGGAACGAGAGTCTGCTGCTGCCCTTGATCGACTGGGCGCGAGCAGGGTACCGAGACGCGGACGAGAATGCGATGCCATCGGCGCCTGCCGTGCCGCGCCGGCCGCGGCGAAACCCCACCGGCACGTCGCGCGCCGCGAACCGTCAGCTGTCGCTCGGCCGCACGAGCAGGTCGTCGAACGACGTGCACGCATCGGCCTTGGTCCAGAGGCCGACACCGCCTGCCGCCGGGATCGTGTTGTCGCTCGCCTCGAGCAGCAGCACGCCGTCGAAGGAGCACCGGATCTCGGCGCCGTGGTGTTCGACTTCGACGCGATGCCACGTTCCCGCCTTGGCGTCGACGAGGGCCGTGCCGAGCTGGCGCCGCACCCCCTTGCTCACGACGTACACACGGTAGTTCGACTCGAGCGGGTTGACGCGGCAGACGTAGTAGTTGTCGGCGTCCTGCACGCGCCACATCGGGCCGCCGCCCTGGTCGACGGCGCCGCGGTCGGCGCGCAGGCTCACCTGCAGCCGGCCGTTCTGGAACGGCACGCCGGCGCTCCAACACAGGTTGAAGCGGTCCTCGTCGTCGTGGTTCGTCGCGACGAGCGCCATGACGTTGGGCGGCGACACCGCGGCGGCGTCGGCACGGACCTGCCAGGTCGCCGTCGGTCCCGTGCCGCCGGTGCTCGCGAAGCTCCAGGTCGGGCCGCCGTCGCCGCCGTCGAAACCGATGGCACCGGGGGTCGGCCCGAGCGCCGGAGGCGAGTTGCACGCAGCGAGGAACAGGGTGAGCACGGTCACGATGGCTTTCATGTTCGGCGGCCGAGCATAAACCGGGCCGGGGAACGCGCGTTGGCCAGCGCGCGGCGCGCTCTTTCCAAAGCGCGGCCCGCACCCTACACCCAGCGCCCGCATGCAGGCTCTCGTCGACTTCCTCGTCGCGCACGGCTACCTCGTCGTCTTCCTGTGGGTGCTCGGCGCCCAGGTCGGGGTGCCGGCGCCGGCCATCCCGCTGCTGCTGGCGGCCGGGGCGCTGTGCGGTCAGGGCCTGCTCGACCTCGGCGCCGTGGTCACGCTCGCCGTCGTCGCCTCGCTGCTCAGCGACACGGCGTGGTACCTGCTGGGCCGCCGCCACGGCGTGCGTGTGCTCGCGGTGCTCTGTCGCATCTCGCTCGAACCCGACTCCTGCGTGCGACGAACGGAGAACCTGTTCGCGACGCGCGGCGCGCTGTCCTTGCTGCTCGCCAAGTTCGTGCCGGGCCTGTCGACGGCGGCGCCGCCGCTGGCCGGCCTCACGCGCATGCCGTTCGGCCGTTTCCTCGCGCTCGACGGCCTCGGCGCGCTGCTGTGGACGGCGACGTTCACGTTGCCGGGCTACCTGTTCAGCGACGAACTCGAACGCATCGCGGACGGGGCCGCGCTGACCGGCGCCTGGCTGCTCGGCATCTTCGCCGGCATCGTGCTGCTCGTGATCGCCGTGCGCTTCGCGCGGCGCCAGGCGTTCCTGCGCCGCCTGCGCACGGCGCGCATCGAACCGGCCGAACTGCACCGGCTGCGCGAGCAGGGTGTGCCCTTGTTCGTCGTCGACCTGCGCCACGACATCGACGTCGCGGCCGACCCGCACACGGTGCCCGATGCGCTGCGCCTCGGCGCCGACGAGATCGAGCTGCGCCACACGGAGATCCCGCGCGACCGCGACGTCGTGCTGTTCTGTACTTGACCCAACGAGGCGACCAGCGCCCGGGTGGCGCTGCTGCTGCACAGGCGCGGCATCCGTCGCGTGCGACCGCTGCGCGGCGGGCTCGCGGCGTGGCGGGACGCTGGCTTCCCGCTGCAGGCACTGGCGGTGGCGAACCCGTGACCCGGGCCGCGCCCGGCGTCAGCTCGCGCCTTCGATCCACGCGGTGCGCTGGCGCCGCACCTCGTCGAGCGTCTGCTTCGTGGTGCGCGCGCGCCGTTCGAGGTCCCAGACGAGTTCGCGCGTGCGATCGAGCGTGCCCACGACCCTGTCCAGCGCGGCGACGAGCTTGCCCTGCACGCGCCAGTCGGCGATCAGACCGTCGAAGAAGTGGTCGGCGAACCGGTCGATGCCGCTGATGTCGATCGTGAGGTCCGGTGACGTACGCGCGACGTCGCCGAGTTCGCGCGCGAAGTTCTGCAGGTGGCGCTGCGCGCGGTCGACCCACGAACGGGCCGCGTCGATGTTCGTGTGCTTGGCGTGCGTCACCAACATGCCGGCGCCGAGCAGATCGGCGTGGCCCATGCGGCGCGCCTGGCGCAGGTTCTCGGCGGCGAGATCCAGCGCCGACTCGGCCTGCTTGCCCACGGCGATCGCTTCTTCGATCTCGCGCAGCGTGCTCTCGAGCAGTCCGATGCGCTCCGAGGACTCGGTCACCTGTTCGGCCATCTTGCCGCCGCGCGCCCGCAGCGCCGCCTCCTTCGCCGCCAGCAGCTCCGCGTGGCGCGCGCCCAGGTCGCCGAGCGCGGTCAGCTCGCGCTGCACGCGTTCGCGTTCGGCGAGCAGGGGCGCGATGGACGTCTCGCACTCGTCGTGCGCGAGCTTGGCCTTGAGCAGGCGTTCGCGCTCGCCATCGATCTTCTCGCGCCGATCGCCGAGCAACGCGTGGAACAGGCCGAGCAGGCTCGAGCCCCGCAATCGGCGCAGGTCCTCGCTCGAGATGCGCACCTGCTCCTGCCAGCGTTGCCGCGCGCACTCGTGCCTCTCGAGCTGCGCAGCGATCTGCTGCAGGTCGTTCGCCAGCTTCGCCTGGCGATGCCGATCGGCAGCGAACTGCCGCAGTCGGTCGTTGAGTTCTTCCATTCCTGGCTGCGAGTCTTCCGCTCGCTCCAGGCGGCACGCTACTCGCCGCAGCCCGCGACCGCCAGCCCGACGGAGTCCGTCTCGCTGAGTTCGGGCGACCTGCCCTCGTCGTGAACATCGGCGAACACCTCGTCGACGAGCCGCAACAGATCGTCGGGCCCGCGCATCGTCACGAGCCGGTCGCGCGCCCACACCGGGTCCTTGTGGTACTGCCCGTACTTGATCGCGTGCATGCGCACGTGCGGAAGCGCCAGCCGTTCGCCACCGTAGAACGGCACGGCGATCTGCCAGTGGCGGTGCAGCGCCGCGCGCTGCTGCGCGCCGGTCGGCCGGCGCGCCGGCTCGCCGGCGAGCAGGGCCGCCACCTGGCCGAACACGAATGGATTGCCGATGCAACCGCGCGCCACGGTGACCGCATCGACCCCGGTCTGGTGCAACATCGCGAGCACGTCGAAGGCCGAGAACAGGTCGCCGCTGCCGAGCACAGGGAAATCCCCGAGGTGGCGCTTCACGCGCGCGAGGAACGGCCAGCGGCTCGGCCCGACGTACTTCTGCGCCACGGTGCGCGGGTGCACGGTCACGGCCGCGACCCCGCGCGCGACGGCACCTTCGAGGATCGTGAAGAAGCGCGCTTCGGCCGCCGGCGAATCGTCCGAGCCGCGCCGCATCTTGACCGTGACCGGCACGTCGCCCGCGACGGCCTGCAGCACCGCGTCGACCATCGCCAGCGCCGTGTCGGGTTCCTGCAGCAGCCAGCCGCCGCGATGGCGGCCTAGCACCTTGTTGACCGGGCAGCCAAAGTTGATGTCGACGACGTCGTAGCCGCCGTTCACGAGCGCGCGCGCCGCCTTGCCGAACGTCTCGGGCACGCTGCCCATGAGCTGACCGCCGACGGGATGGTCGTGCTCGGGCACCGACAGGATCCGGCGCTGCAGCTTGCCCTTCTCGAGCACGTGCCGGTCGAGCACGACTTCGTGGATCGCGTAGGGTGCGCCGTGTTCGCGCGCGACCGTGCGCATGGCGAGATCGCTGTAGCCGCTCAAGGCCGCCTGCACGGCAGGCATGCCGATGCGGACCTTGCCCAGCGTGAGCGGTGACTTGCGCATGCGCGCAGCGTGCCGGGCCGGAGCCGCGAGGTAAAGGCGATCGCGAGCACGCGGCGTCGCCGCGGGAAGTCGGTGGGGTTTTCCCTGGCGCTGCCAGGCGTTGCGACGGCTCGCAGGAACACCGAACCGCGCCGCCGCTGCGGCGGCGCGGTTCGCGCGCTCACACGCCGACGCTGAACGCGACGACGTCCGACGTGCAGAACGAGATGCCGAACGGCATCATCGAGAACGACGTGATCACGCCCTGCCCGAACAGGCTGACGGCGGGGAAGCTGACGCTGGCCGGGATGGCGAACGACCGCGACACGTCGCCGTTGGCGTCCGTCATGCCCAGCGGCAGCGGCAGGAAGGGCATCTCGAGGTCGAGGTTCAACGTGCCGAGCGGGCCGAGGTTGATCGCGGTGCTGCCCTGCGTCGAGCCGACTGCGAGCAGCGCGAAGCCCATGGCCGGGGGGCCGTCGAGGTTGATGGAAAGCGTCGTGCCGGGGGTGCCGGCGCCGGTGATGGTGAGGGCCGAGCAGCTCTGCGCGGAGATTGCGGTCGCGAGCATGCCGACGGAGAGAAGGGAGATGAGTTGCTTCAACATGGCAATGGTTGCAACGAGTGGTGGAGTCGGGGACGGGCAAGTGCCAACGGCAGTTGGTGCTCGTCGCCGGCACGGCTCTACGCAGAGACCATGTGCGGCCGGTGCGACAATTCCGACCTCAGTCGTTGGGCCAGCGCTGCGCCGCGAAGGCCGCGAGCCGCTGCTCGAAGCCGGGCGCATCGACCACCGCGCCGGCCTCGCGCGCGAGTTCGGCGCAGCGCAGATAGTGTTCGCGACTACGCATGAGCTGCTCGTTGTTCACGAGCGTGAAGTCCGGTTGCAGGCCGTTGAGCCAGGCCAGGAACGCGAGCCCCGCCTTGTAGTGCTGCGTCGGCGCGGCGAAGACGTGCTGCCCGAGCCGTTCGCAGCGTTCCATGATGGCAAGGAACTGCGCCCCGTCGCCCACTTCGAGACACCGCAGCGCCTGCTGCACGGGCGCACCGATCGCGTCGAAGATGCCGAGCAACGCGTGGCTGAAGTCGCCGAGCGCCACGCGGCGCGCGCCGATCGCGGTCGAACGCGCCGGGGCCTTGCCGTCGCCGAAGATCATGCGGCCGAAGTGGAAGTCGTCGCCGGTCAGCACGATCTGCTCGCGCTGCAGCAGGTCGGCGCGCACGCGCACCTCGAGGTCGGCATCGAGCAGCGAGAGCTTGCAGCCGCGCACGACCGCGGGGTCGAGCGCCATGACGCGGTCGAAGCTGCGGCCCGGGAAGTAACCGCGCAGCGCCGGCAGGAACATCTCGCCGAGCCAGTGCACGAAGACGGGGCCGCGCACCTGGCGCACGATCGCGCCGTAGACCTCGACGTAGTCGTTCTCGCCGGCACCGTGCGCGCACAGCCACGGCATCGGCAGGATCACGGGCACGCCGCCGTTCGCCGTGATGAACGCACACTGCTCGACCGTCGCGTCGACGAGGTCCGACCTGGAGCCGATCGCGGCGAGCTGATCGGTGCCGGCACCAGCGCAGAAGCCGTTGTCGAGGCGCAGCGCGCCACATTCGGTGATGAGCCGGCGCGCGGCGGGCCAGCCGATCTGGAAGCGCTGCGCCGTGTCCATCGCCTCGGCGATGCCGATGCCGCGCGCGTCCATCGCGGTGCGCAGGCGCATCGTCGCCACCCAGTCGATGTGCTCGACGAGGACCGCCGGGTCGCCGCGCCGCGCGATGCGGTGGCCGAGACCGGAGTAGCCGGGACGCATGACGACGTGCATCGCGGCGTAGCACAGTCGCAGCACGGGTTGCCGGGCAGCTTGCATGTCAGAGCTTCTGCAGAAGGTAGAAGGCCAGCGACACGACGATGACGAGGATCGCGAGCACCAGCACGCCGCTCGTCGACACGGCGCGCCAGCCGCGCGGTCGATCCTCGCCGAGGTAGGCGCTGCTGCGCTGCAGCAGCAGGAAGCCGACGTAGGCGATCGGCAGCATCGCGCCGCACACGATCGTCGTCGGCACGGCGAGCCAGACCGCGTAGTCGGCCCACAGGAACGGCGCCAGCGCACCGGGCACCGGGATCAGCATGCACAGGCGCTGGCGCACGCTGCCGAACGGCAGCCCGAACCACTCCATCGCGACGAAGCCGCAGACGACCATGTGCAGCGTGATCGTGCTGAGCGCCATCGCCACCATGCCGACGTCGAACAACAGGCGGCCGCTGACGGGGCCGATGACGTCGCCGAGCACGCGCGCCAGCGTCGCGACGTCGCTCTTCGGCACGACCTCGACGCCCTGCTGGTGCAGCGTGTTGGCCGCCGCGATGACGAGCAGGGCCGTGGCGAGCAGGTACGGGGCCAACATGCCCACGAACAGGTCGAAGCGCGCGAGGCCGCGGTGCTCGCGCCCCCAGCCGCGCGCGAGCAGGCTGTACGGATACAGCAGCACCATGTTGATGCCGACCGCGGCGGCGATGCCGCTGATCGTGAGTTCGAGGCTGCTGATGCCACCGCGCGAAGGCGGCAGCTGCGGCACGAAGCCGGCGGCGACGGCGCCCCAGTCGGTCTCTGTGTGCACGACGACCCAGGCGAGGCAGACGACGATGCCCCAGACCGTGTACTTGAGCAGCCGTTCATAGAGCCGCACGAGCCGCGAGTTCGCCCCGTACAGCAACGACAGCGCGATGGCCCAGAGCAGCACGAACGCGCTCGCGACGCCGGGGTGCACGCCGCCTCTGCCGAGCACGCTGCCCGCGTCGACCAACGCCGCCGCCGCGAGGTTGTACTGCGGGAAGTGCCAGACGAACGATGCGAGCACGGCGGCCGCGGCCCAGCCCCACGCGAGCCAGCGCCCCGCGTACGTCGCCATCGCGGGCAGCGGCCGCTGGCCGGTCGACAGCGTCTGGTGCGCGACCACGGCCATGACGAGCACGCCGAGCACCATGCCGAGCGGCGCGACCCACAGCAGCTCGTAGCCGAACACCGCGCCCGCGAACAGGCAGCTCGCCGCCGTGCCGCTGCCGAGCGTCATCGCACTCTGCAGATAGCCCGGGCCGATGAAGCGCGCGTAACCGAGCCAGCGCCGCAGCCGCGGGGCCGCGGCAAGCGCCTGCAGTTCGGCCCGTTCGGCGGCGAGCCGGGTCGGATCGGGCGGCGCCGCCATGCGCAGACCCGCGCGCACACCCTGCAGGTCGGGCCCGCTCACGGCTCCGTTCCCCCGCGCAGGGCCTTCACGGCCGCCGCCTCGGGCATCGACCGGTAGTGCGGATCGAGCGGATAGCAGCCGCTGACCATGCCGTTGCGCGGCGCCGTCGTGCAGTCGCTGAACGTGCGGCACAGGCGCTTCCTCTGCACGGGCCGTGCCGCGAGCAGGTCGCACGGCAGCTCGGGGTAGCTGAGCAGCATGCGGCCGAGGCCGACGAAGTCGACGTGACCCTGCGCGACCTCGTGCTGGGCGACGTGCCCGAGCCACTCCTGCAGGTACGTGTAGCCCGTGCCGACGAGGCGCAGGCCCGGCACCGCGGCCTTGGCCGCACGCACGACCTGCAGGTGCGTCCAGACGAAACGCAGCGGATCGTCGGGCGGCTGGTAGCCGTCGCTGGGCGGGTAGGCGGCGGGCCGTTGCAGGTGCGGGTTCCAGTAGGGCGAGCCGAGCGAGACGTTGACGAGTTCGATGCCGAGCGCCTGCACGCGGCGCAGGAACGCGAACGGCTCGGCGAGGTCGAAGCGCAGCGGATCGGCCGCGTCGACGCCGAAGCCGTGTTCGTACGGCAGCTGCGCCGCCATCGGCCGGCCGAGGCCCGTCGCCGGGTCGCGTTCGAACGGCACCGTGTCGGCGAGCGAGATGCGCACGCCGATGTGCAGCCCCGGACACTCGGTGCGGATGCCGGCGACGATGCGTTCGAACAGCCGCGTGCGGCCCGCGAAGTCGCCGCCGTACGGCCCCGGTCGCGCGCGCGCGCCGAGCAGTTCGTGCAGCAGGTAGCCGTGGCAGCACTTCACGTCGACGAAGTGGAAGCCGGTGCGCCAGGCGAGCGCGGCGCAGCGCACGAAGTTCTCGCCGATGCCCTCGAGCTCGCCGTCGGTGAGCACCGGGGCCTTGGCCGAGCCCGGGTACTTGAGCGCGAGCAGCGGATGCGCGTACGCGAGCAGCGGTTTCGGCGGTCCTTCGGGGCGCGCGAAGCGGCCCGAGTGCGTGAGCTGCAGGCCGACGAGCTGCGTGTCGGCCGCGAGGCCCGCGTCGGCGGCGCCGGCGCACAGCTGCGCGAGCAGGTCGGCGAGGCTCGCGGCGACGTCCACGTTGGGCTCGAGGTAGAGCTGGCCCGCGTTGGCGCGGCCATCGCGCTGCACGGCGAACGCCTCGCCGCCCCAGACCAGCGCGGCGCCCGAACGGCCGAAGTGTCGCCAGCGGCGCCGCGTCAGGTCGGTCGGCCGGCCGTCGGCGGTGCCGTCCCAACCCTCCATCGGGTGGCACGCGAAGCGGTTGCCGAGCGTGCGGCCGCAGACCTCGATCGGTCGCGCGAGCGCGCCCGCCGGGCCGAGCACCTCGCCGTCGATGCTCCACGTCGGATCGATGCGATGCAGGTGTTCCCGCAGCTCGTCGACCGAGCGGAAGTGTCCGGGGGATGGGTGGCGCACGCGTGCACTGTGCCGCCCGGCACTCGCGCGAGCCAGGACCGACCCGGCCCGGCGCCACGGAGGTGACAGACCCTCGCGGGGTCGGCCCGCGGATTCAGCTCGCGACGACGTGCAGGTGCGTCGCGTGGCCGTCGAGCGCGTGGCCATAGCCATGCGCCTGCAGCGCGCTGCCGAACGTCACCTCGCCGCCGCTCACGCGCAGCGCGGTGCCGCCATCGAGCCCGCGGTAGAGGTCGCCGTGGGCCTGCGCCGCCTGCGCCGCGAGCGCCTTCGGCAGGTGGTCGAGGCCGCGGAAGTAGTGGTGCCCGTTGCGTTCGACGTGCGGCAGGCCGAGCACCGCCGCCGTGACGAGGTCCTGTTGCAGCGGCAGCACCGCGACGTTCGTGAGGTCCTCACCGGCCTGGAAGCGACCCTCACCGCGCCGGCACAGGCCGAAGTTGCACAGCGCCCGGAACACGCCCTTGCAGTTCTTGACCGAGACGCCGCGGTAGCCGATCGCGAGTGCCCGCGGGAAGCTGCCCGGCAGCGCATCGGCTTCGTCGAGGATCAGCGGCGCGAACGCCGAGACGCGCGCGAGGTCGCGATGGCGCGCGGCGTCGAACGTGGCCGCGCGCGACAGCGGCTGCTCGATCCACGCGACGGTGCGCAGCAGCTCGCGACCGGCGGGCTCGACCGCGACCGTCTCGAGCAGCTCGGCGAGCTGCGCTGTGTCCTCGAACTGCTCGTTGCCGTCGAGCGTGAGCCGCGGCGCGAGATCGCGTTCGGCGAAGAACGCGGCCAAGTCGAGCAGCCGCGCGCGGTCGGCCGCGACGCCGGCGCCGATCTTGACCTTGAACCAACGCAGGCCGTAGGCCTCGACGTCCTGTTCGAGCGTCTGCGGCAGGCCGTCGTCGACGCGCCGCGCCGGGTCGAGATCGGCCGTGCGCAGCACGTCGAGCATGCCGACCGTGTGGCGCACGGCGAGCCGGGAACGGGGCTCGGGCAACGCATCCTGCCACTGCCAGTCGGCCAGTTCGCCGTGCACCGCGCCGGGGCGGAAGCCGAACGCGTCGCCGCGCAGCGCCGCGGCGAACGGCTGGGCCGCGGCGCGGCAGGCGGCGTCGAGCACCGCGCGTTCGAGCAGCGCCGTGCCGAAGCCGCGCACGAGCAGGTCCGGGGCGGCGACGGGTTGGCTGCCGACGCGTTGCTCGAAGACGTCGCGCCAGAGCGCGAACGGCGTGCGCGCGGTCCTCGAACGTTCGACGAACGCCGCCGCCGCTGCGACGGCCGAAGCGTGCAGTTCGTCGGCGTCCTCGCGCGGCGTGGCCGCGGTGTCCTTGCGGAACCAACGCGGCACCAACAGGTCTGCCGACCAACCGTGCACCGTGGCGCCCGCCTCGTCGGTGCACCTCACGCGACATGTCGCAAGCTCGGCCGAGGTGACCGTCACGGCACCGAAGCGGAACGGCAGCCGCGTGCGGCACGGCGTGCGCGCGAGTTCGACCTGTCGGACGCAGAGGCGCAGCGGCATGCTGGCATTGTGGGGCGCGGCAAGGGGCGCGCAATCGACGGCATCGAATCGGGCACGCCTCGGCGGCGTCGCGGCTACGACCCGAACGCGGGCCGCAGCACGACGTCGTGCACGCCGGGCGGCACGATCACGGCGTGGAAGCGCAGGTTGGCCGACAGCACCTTCGCGGGCTGGCCGTCGACGAGGATCTGGCCCGGATCGGCGAAGCGCACACCTGGCACCGGGAACGCGATCACGAGCAGCGCGTGCCCGGAGCACTCGAGCGAGACGCCCATCTTGCGCAGGTCGGTCTCGATGCGCAGGATCCTGCCCACAGCGCCCGCGTCGGGCTCGGGCACGGGGCGTTCGTACAGCAGCGGTTCCTGCGCGGGATCGACACCCGCACGGCCGAGCTCCGCAGTCGCGGCCGCGGCATCGGCCACGAGACGATAGTGGCTCGCGATCGCGAACAGCGGCACGGGCAGCAGCGATCCGACCACCTCGCCGAACGACGTGGCCTCGTAACGCTCCGAACGCGCGTCGTAGTGCAGCATCGTCGCGTCGCGCGCGAGGCTGCCGGTCCGTTCGTCGACGTAGATCAAGAACGGCGGCTGCGGCAGCAGCTGCAAGACCGTGACCTCGACGTGCCGGCCCGTGCGCAGCTCGAGCATCTGCTCGAAGCCGTTCGTGAGGTACGGCGGGATGTTGTCGACGAGCAGCGTGTCGGCCCGATCGAGGCCGCGCTCGTGCAGCGAGGCGAACACGTGTTCGGCGGCGGCGCTGCCGCGGCGGTACGACTCGATCACGCTGCGTGTGTCCTTCGCCAAGGAGCAGCCGATCGCGGCGATCGTCAGGCTCGCCGCGGCGAGCACGAGCCGGTGCGGCCAGCGGCGCACGACGTCGACGGCCACCTGCACGACGAACAACGCGAGCGGCCCGTGGAAGAAGTACGCGAACCGTTCCCCGTGCGTGAGCACCACGTACGGAAACGTGGCCGCCGCGGTCCAGAGCAGGAAGAACCGCGCCGTGGCGCTGCACAGGGCGAGCGCGACGGCGAAGAGCACCAGCAGCACCGCGACCACCCAGCCGTCCGCGATCGACACGGGCACGAGGTGGCGCGCGAAGCCAGCGGCATGGTGCACCGCGACGGCGAGCACGTCGGCGGCACTGCCGACCAGACCGTGGGTCTTGCTGAGGCAGGCGTAGTGCAGCGCCACGACGCCGGCCACGAAGACCGCGACGCAGCCGAGCATCGCACCGCGCCGCCCCCACGCGCGCCGGTTGGTGCCCAGCGCCGCGAGCGCGACCAGCGGGAAGCCGTAGGCGGCCTCCTTGAACGTCAGCGACGCCGTCACGAGCACACAGCACGACCACAGGCGCCACTCACCGCCGAGTTCGGCGAAGCGCCAGACCAGCCACGCGCCGACGAACAGCAGTGCGGCGGCCGGCACGACGTTGGTTGCGGCCGAGATCCAGACGACGGCTTCGGCGTGCGCCGACGCGAGGCCGAACAACAAGGCCGCGGCGGTCGCCGGCACGGTGGCGCGCAGCGCGGCGAGTGCGATGCCGAACACGATCAGGCACACGACCACGTGCATGCCGAGCGCGACGGCCATGAACGCGCGCGGCTCGGGCCCCGCGAGCGCGTGAACGAGGTAGCACACGAGCGCCCAGCCGGGCCGCCAGTAGACCCAGTCGCGGCCGCCGTAGTCGGCAGCCAGCAGGAAGCGGAAGAAGCCGCCGAGGCCGAGGTCGCGGTTGTTGACGAGCAGCGCGAAATCGTCGGAGTGGAAGCCGTTGCCGAGCATCGGCCAGTACACGGCGAGCACGACGAACGCGACGACCAGGCCACCCAGGAGACCACCGAAGAGGCCACCGAGGAGCGGCCCGCGCGGCCCTGCCCCACACCGCGCGCGCAGCACGTCGAGAGGCGCGGTCGTCACGGCCTGCCCGTCACCTGAACGAGGACTGTCACGCGTCGGCGGCAGGCTACCCGGTGCCTGCTCGTTCCAGAAGCTGGTCAGCCGATTCCCCGATCCCCGCGCGCCACCGCGCCGCGCGGCTCACCGGCCGCGAAGAGCGCGCTTGTTCTGGGCACCCAGAGGGCAATACTGCGCCGCGTGAGTCTCGCCGCCGTGTGGTCGCTCGTCGTGCTCGTCGTCGGGCTCGTCGTGCTGATCGCCGAGTGGCTGCCCACCGGGATCACGGGCCTGTTGATGATCCTGGCGCTCGTGCTGCCCGGTGTGCTCACGCCCGAAGAGGCCCTGTCCGGACTCGTCGATCCGGCCGTCGTCGCGGTCGCCGGCATGCTCGTGATCTCCGCCGGCATCCAGCGCACGGGCGCCATCACCTACGTCGCCAACCTGTTCACGGGCGGCGAACGCAGCCCCACGGCCGCCTACACGGGCCTGCTGCTCGTCGTGCTGGTGCTGTCGGCATTCGTCAACAACACGCCGATCGTGCTCGTGTTCCTGCCCGTCGTGCTCGGGCTGACCGAGCGCATGGGCGAGCCGCCGAGCAAGCTGCTGATCCCGCTGTCGTTCGTGTCGATCCTCGGCGGCATGTGCACGCTGGTCGGCACTTCGACCAACCTCGTCGTCGCGGGTGCGCTCGCCAAGGTGTCCGAAGGCAAACACCAGATCGGCATGTTCGACTTCACGCGCGCGGGCGCGGTGCTCGCCATCGCCGGCGTGGCGTTCATCCTGCTGTTCCGCAAGCGGCTGCTTCCGAAACGGGTCTCGCTGGCGCTGCTGTCGGGCAAGGGCATCGCCACCGAGTACATGACCGAGATCGAAGTGCCGCCCGGTTCGCGCTCGGTCGGCAAGACGGCGCGCGAGCTGCTCGCGCTCGACAAGGAGAGCAGCGAGGTGCGGCTGCTGCAGCTGATCCGCAACGAGGTCATCCGCCCGGCGCGCCCGGACACCGTGCTCGAGGCCGGCGACGCGCTGCTCATCAAGGGCGACCCGAAGGCCGTCGTCGCCGCCCGCCGGCGCGCGGGCGTCGCCGTGGACGCCAAGGAGGAGCCAGCCGGCGGCGAACCGGTGCGCGGCACCGAGCAGACGCTGTTCGAGGTCATCGTGCCGCCGAACTCGCCGCTGATCGGCCGCCGCATCAAGAACATCGCGTTCGGCCGCCGCTACGACGTCAGCGTCTTCGCCGTGCAGCGCCGCGGCGACCACCACCGCCGCAAGGTCGAGGACCTGCGCCTCAAGGCCGGCGACGTGCTGCTCGTGCAGGGCTCGCAACAGAGCATCGACGTGCTCAAGCGGTCGACCGACCTGATCGTCGTCGAAGGCGTGCACTCGGCGATCCCGCACACGGACCGCGCGCCGGTGGCGCTGCTCTCGATCGGCCTGTTCGTCGTGCTCGCGGTGACGGGGCTGCAGAGCATCCACATCGCAGCGGTCATCGCCGCGGTGGTGATGGTGCTCGGGCGCTGCCTCTCGACCGCGGAGGCGTACGCATCGCTCGCCTGGGACGTGCTGTTCCTGATCGCGGGCACGCTCGCGGTGGGCCAGTCGCTGAGCGCGACCGGCGTGGCGTCGGACTGCGCGGTCTGGTTGGCCGACGCGTGCGGCCCGCTCGGCAACCATGCGTGCGTGTTCGGAGTCTTCGCGTCCACGACCTGCCTGACGCAGGTGCTGTCGAACAACGCCGCCGCCGCGATCATGACCCCGCTCGCCTTCGAGACCGGCACCGCGCTGCCCGGCATCGGGCCGATGCCGTTCGTCATGGCCGTCGCGTTCGGGGCGAGCTGTGCGTTCCTGACGCCGATCGCGTACCAGACGAACCTGCTGATCCACGGGCCCGGCGGCTACCGCTTCGCGGACTTCCTGCGCCTCGGCCTGCCGCTGACGCTGATCGTCACGGTGCTCGCGACGGTGCTGTTGCCGGTCATGTACTGAGCCCCCCGACGCCGCTGCGTCGTCGCCTTGGCAGCGCCGCGGCACTGCGTCGCACCCGAAGTGATCCGACAGGAGCGCCGCGACAGCCGGCTACACTGCGCGCCATGCTCGCCCGACTCGCCGCGCTCGCGCTCTCGTTCGCCGTTCCGCTGTCGCTCGTGCCCGCGCAGGTAGCAGCGCCGGCCGGGGCCTGGTCGGGTGCGATCGAACTGCCCGGCGACAAGCTCGAGGTGCACGTCACGCTCACGCGCTCCGACTCCGCGTGGCAGGGCAGCATCGACATCCCCGCCCAGGCGGCGAAGAACCTGCCGCTCGAGAAGATCGCCGTCGACGGCCGCAAGGTGACGTTCGCGATCGCGGGTGTTCCTGGCGCACCGACGTTCGCGGGGGAACTCGGCCAGGACGGCACGGCGATCTCGGGCACGTTCACGCAGGGTGCACAGTCGTTCCCGTTCGCGCTGAAGCAGGCGCCCAGCGTCTCGTTCGACGGCGTGCAGGCATTCGTCGACGATCTGCGCCAGAAGTTCCACGTGCCGGGCTGCGCGATCGCCGTCGTCGAGGGCGGCGACGTCGTGACGACGATCGTCAGCGGCGAACGCGACGTCGAGCACGGGCTGGCCGTGACGCCCGACACACTGTTCGCCATCGGCAGCAGCACGAAGGCCTTCACAACGCTGCTGCTCGCGACACTCGTCGACGAGGGCAGGCTCGACTGGGACCGGCCCGTTCGCACGTGGATCCCCGAGTTCGCGCTCGAGGAGCACGACGCCGGCGAACACCTGACACCGCGCGATCTCGTCACCCATCGCAGCGGCATGCCGCGGCACGACCTGGTCTGGTACGGCGCCACGATCTCACGCGCCGAGATGGTGCGGCGTCTGCGCTGGCTGCCGCTGAACAAGGACCTGCGCACGGAGTTCCAGTACAACAACCTGATGTTCCTGACGGCGGGTTACCTCGCCGAACGCGTCGCGGGCCGCACGTGGGAGGAGCTGGTCCGGCAGCGCATCTTCGCGCCGCTCGGCATGAGCCGCAGCAACTTCGAGGTCGTCGCGAGCGCCGCCGACGAGGACCACGCGGAACCGTATCGCTACGACGACGACAAGCTCGAGCACATCCCGTTCCGCGACCTGACCGCGATCGGACCCGCGGGCTCGATCAACAGCTCCGTGCGCGAGATGGCCCGTTGGGTCGCGTTGCACCTGCAGAACGGCAAACACGGCGACACCGCGATCGTGCAGCCGAGCAGCATGAACGAGCTGCACACGGTGCGCATGCCGATCGGCGACGACGCTGCGAGCCCGGACCTCGTCAGCGTCGGCTACGCGCTCGGCTGGTTCGTCGACGTCTATCGCGGCGCGCGCCGCGTTCACCACGGCGGCAACATCGACGGTTTCTCGGCCCTGGTCGCGTTCCTTCCCGACAAGGACTGGGGCTTCGTCGTGCTCACCAACCTCGACGGCACGCCGTTGCCCGAGATGGTCGTGCGGCGGCTCAGCGACCGGGTGCTCGGCGTCGAGGACAAGGACTGGGCCGGCAAGGTGCTGGCCAAGATCGAACGCACCGAAGCCGAGGTCGAGCAGGGCAAGAAGAACGAGGCCGGAGAGCGACACTCGGGCACGAGACCCTCGCACGACCTGGCGGACTACGTCGGCGGCTACAGCCATCCCGGCTACGGCGCGTGCACGGTGACGCACGATGGCGACGAGCTCCGCATCGCGTTCCACGGCCTCGGCGCCGCCATGGAGCACTGGCACTACGACGTCTTCCGCTGCCGCAAGGACGCCTCCGCGCCCGGCATCGAAGGCACCAAGGTGCAGTTCACGACCAGCTTCGACGGCGACATCGACGCGCTGCGCGCCGCGCTCGAACCGGCCACGGACCCGATCGTCTTCACGCGCCAGGCCGACGCGCAGCTGCGCGACCCTGGGTTCCTGCGGACGTTGGTCGGCGACTACCAGCTGCCGGGCCAGACCGTGAAGTTCGCGATGCAAGGCGACCAGCTCACGGTGGAGCTGCCGGGCCAGTTCTACGTGCTCGGACCGCGGCGCAACCTGACCTTCGACCTGATCGGCCTGCACGGCTTCTCGGTGCGCTTCGTGCTGGACGCGCACGGCAGGGCCGTGCGCGTGCGCATCCGCCAGCCCAACGGCGTCTTCGAAGCCGAGCGCAAGGCGGCGAAGTAGGAGGGCTTGGGCCTACGCCAACAGCCGTCACGTCGGACGCACGCCGAGTTTCTCACGAATGGATGCTTGACGGCCGAGGCTCCAGACGCTAATATATGCCGAATCAGAATGACGACCAGGCGGCCGAAGAACCAACCGCAGCAGCGCGTGCTGCCGTTCCGCCAGAACGGCGGCCGCCGCGCCGGTGCCGGTCGAAAGCCCAACGGCGACAAGGCCGGCGTGAGCCACGCGCCGCGAGCTCTGCTCGCGGCGCGTTTCCCGGCCCACGTGACGCTGAAGCTGCAGCGCGGCTTGCCGCGCCTGCGCAGCCCGCGCGAATACGCGGCGCTGCGCGCCGCGTTCGCCGCGGGCTGCGACCGCAACGGCTTCCGCCTCGCGCACTACGCCGTGCTCAACGACCACCTGCACTTGCTCGTCGAAGCGCGCGATCGCGAGCGCCTGACGCGCGGTCTGCAGGGCCTCGCGATCCGCATCGCCAAGGCGCTCAACAGGCTCTGGGCTCGCAAGGGAACCGTGTTCGCGGATCGATACCACGACCGCATCTTGAAGACGCCGCGCGAGGTGCGGAACGCGTTGCGCTACGTGCTGGCGAACGGGAAGAAGCACGCGGCCGAGGGGCGCGAGGTCAGCGTGCCGCAGGCGATCGACATCTTCACCTCGGCGCCTTGGTTCGATGGGTTCCGGGAGACGGTGACCGTGCGAGGCGTCGAAGCGATGCCTCGCCCCGTCACCGACGCCCGCACCTGGATGCTCACGATCGGCTGGCGACGGCACGGGCTGCTCTCCGTGCACGATCTGCCCGCGACCGGCTGACAGCTCGCGGCTACGCCAGCAGCTGCGGCACGACGCGCCCGCTGACGTCCGTGAGCCGGTAGTCGCGCCCCTGGAAGCGGAACGTCAACCGTTCGTGGTCGATGCCGAGCAGGTGCAGCACGGTCGCGTGCACGTCGTGCAGGTGCACGGGATCCTCGACGACGTCGTAGCCGAGTTCGTCCGTCGCGCCGAACGTGATGCCGGGCCGCACGCCGCCGCCCGCGAACCACATCGTGAACGCGCGCGGGTTGTGGTCGCGGCCCAGGTGCGCCTCGTTGCGCACCTCGCGCATCGCGGTGCGGCCGAACTCGCCGCCCCACACGACCAGCGTGTCGTCGAGCAGGCCGCGCTGCTCGAGATCGAGCACGAGCGCTGCGACCGCACGATCGGTCTGCCGGCACATGTTGGGCAGCCCGTGCAGCAGGTCGTCGCTGTCGTCCGTGCCGTGGTGATCCCAGCCGCGGTGGATCACCTGCACGCAGCGCACGCCGCGTTCGACGAGCCGCCGCGCCATCAGGCAGTTGTTGGCGAACGAGCCGTGGCCGGGATCGCTGCCGTAGAGGCGGTGCACGTGCTCGGGCTCGGCGCGCAGCAGGGCCAGTTCGGGCACGCTCTGCTGCATGCGGAACGCGAGCTGGTAGGCGGCCGTGCGCGCCTCGATCTCGGGGTCGCCGAGCACCTCGGCGCGCAGGCGATTGAGGTCGGCGAGCAGGTCGATGCCGCGCCGCCGCGCCGGCCGATCGAACGACGGCGGATCGGCGACGCACGGCACCATCTCGCCGCGCGAACGCAATTCGACGCCCTGCAGCGTCGTCGGCAGGAACCCGCTCGACCAGCACGCCGAACCCGCGCCGGGATCGATCTTGCCCGAGACCATGACGACGAAGCCCGGCAGGTCGTGCGTTTCGGCGCCGAGGCCGTGCAGCAGCCAGCTGCCGAGACTCGGCCGCCCGACGATGATGTGCCCCGTGTTGGCGAAGACCTGCGCGGGCCCGTGGTTGAAGTGGTTCGTCTGCACCGACTTCACGATCGCAAGCCGGTCGGCGATCGACGCCGTGTGCGGCAGCAGTTCGCTGATCTCGGCGCCGCTGTCGCCGTGGCGGGCGAACGAGAACGGCGAGGCGAGCAGGTCAGGGCGGCCCTTGAGGAACGCGAAGCGCTGGCCTGCCAGCAGCTGCTCGGGCACGGGTTGGCCATCGTGCCGGCGCAGCATCGGCTTGTCGTCGAACAGGTCGAGCGAGGACGGCGCACCGGCCATGAACAGCTGGATGATCGCCCGCGCGCGCGGGGCGAAGTGCGGCCCGCGCGACGCCTCGCCGCCGGCGGCCGGCACGAGGCGCCCGCCGAGCGCCGCGCCGGCGGCGGCGAGCAGGTCGCGGCGCGACAGCGCATCGAAGGCACCGTTCATGGGCGGCACAGGGTCTCGTCGAGGTTGAGCAGCACGGTCGCGATGCGCACGAACGCGCTCGGGCCGGGTTCGGCGGCGAACGCCGCCGCGAGGTGATCGAGCTCCGTCGCGGTCGGCGGCCGCGCCGTGCAGAGCTCGAAACCGAACGCGAGCCGGTCGCGCGCGTCGCCGGCGTGCCCGGCCATGCGCTCGCCGAGCGCCGCGGCCGCCGCCTGCGCGGTCGGGTCGTTGAGGCCGGCGAGCGCCTGCAGCGGCGTGTTCGTGCTCTGGCGGCGCACCTGGCACTGCTCGCGCGACGGTGCGTCGAACAGCGCGAACGCGACGAATGGCGCCGTGCGCCGCCAGTAGGTGTAGATGCCGCGCCGCCAGCGGTCCTCGCCCGGGCTCGTCGGCCACTTCATCGACACCTTGTTGATCGGCACGACGCCGCTCGTGTCGGCTTGCAGCGGGTAGACGGGGGGTCCCCCCATCTTCGGCGACAGCAAGCCGCCGACAGCGAGCCACGTGTCGCGGATGCGCTCGGCGTCGAGCCGGAAGCGGGTGCCGTGCGCGTAGAGGCGGTTCTGCGGATCGAGTTCACGCTGCTGCGGCGTCGATGCCGCGTCGCGGCGGTAGGCCGCCGAGCGCACGATCGTGCGCAGCAGCTGCTTCTGGCTCCAGCCGAGCCGCACGAACTCGGTCGCCAGCCAGTCGAGCAGGTCGAGGTGCTGCGGCACCGGCGCCTGGCGGCCGAAGTCCTCGGGCGTGTCGACGAGACCGCGACCGAACAGCTGGTCCCAGAGCCGGTTCACGGCCACGCGCGCGGTCAGCGGGTTGTCGCGCGAACAGAGCCAGCGCGCCAGCGTGAGCCGATTCCTGGGCACTCCGTCGGGCCAGGCGTGCAACGCGGCCGGCACGTGCGCGGCGACGAGTTCGCCCTTGCTGTCGTAGGCGCCGCGCAGGCGCAGGTACGTCGCCGCGTCGGCATCGTCGCGTTCGCGCAGCACGAGCGTCTTCGCGCCGTCCGCGGCGCGCGTGAGATCGACCTCGTCCTGCGTCTCGAAGAAGGCGACCATGCCGTAGAAGTCGCGCTGCGAGATCGGGTCGTACTTGTGGTCGTGGCACTGCGCGCACTGCAGCGTGCTGCCGAGCCACACGGTCGCCGTCGTGCTGGCGCGGTCGAGCAGGCGCTGCCAGCGCGCCTCGTCGGCGTCGACGCCACCTTCGTCGTTGAGCGGCGTGTTGCGGTGGAAGCCCGTCGCGATGCGCGTGCTCTCGTCGGCATCGGGCAGCAGGTCGCCGGCGAGCTGTTCTTCGGTGAAGCGATCGAACGGCACGTCGCGGTTGAGCGCGTCGACGACCCAGTCGCGCCACGGCCACATCGAGCGCGGCTTGTCGAAGTTGAAGCCGTCGCTGTCGCCGTAGCGCGCGAGGTCGAGCCACGGTGACGCCCAGCGTTCGCCGTAGTGCGGCGAGGCGAGCAGGCGATCGACGAGTCGGTCGTAGGCGTCGGGCCGGCCGTCGGCGACGAACGCTTCCACCTCGGCCGGCGTCGGCGGCAGGCCTGTGAGGTCGAGGAAGACGCGGCGCACGAGCGTGCGGCGGTCGGCTTCGCCGTTCGGGGTCAGGCCCGCGGCGCGCTGCCGGGCCAGCAGGAAGCCGTCGATCGGCGACGCGGCCGCGACGGGCGGCGTGCGGCGCACGGGCGGCGTGTAGGCCCAGTGTTCGGCGGGGTGGGGCTCGGCGGTCGCAGGTCCGGCGCTGCGGTGCTCCGGCGCCGGCGCCGCAGCCAGCGACGCGGGCTGCTGCGGCACGACCACCGCGGCCACCAACAGCGAGAGGAGCATGCGTCGATGATGCGGGTTCGGCGCGCACTCGCGCAAGGCCCTGTCAGGCCGCGGCGTCACGAAGGCGAACATTGCGCCGGAAGCTCACCCGTCGCGTGGCCTTCATTGGTCACCGGCGGGCGGTCGCGGGCCCCCGGCCCACTCACCCGCCCGTGATCGCCGGCAGCGTCGCCTTCTTGAGGAACAGCACCGCGAAGCAGGTCGAGTCGACGACCCAACCCTGCGCGCGTTCGAGCCGGAACGCGCCGTTCTTCTCCTGTTGCGGCATGAGCTGCAGCGCACCCTCGAAGTACCAGTCGCGCCCCTGCACGAGCGCCACGCCCGCGATCTCGCACGCGCGCTCGAGCCCGTAGAGGTAGTAGTACCAGTTGTCGTCGGCGCGATCGATGTAGCCCGGATTGCTGCGCACGTGGAACTCGGCCGCGAGCCAGGCGAAGCCGCTGAGGATCGCCGCGTCGACCTTGGGCATCACGTCGGCCTTCGCGAGCCCCGTCTGCACCATGCCCGAACGTGCGATGACGAGGCCCGTGATGCCCGCCGTCGTCATCGAGCCGTAGGCCGGCTTCTCGGGTCCCTGGTAGGCGTAGCCGCGCGTCGGCACGAGGCCGCTGCCCGCGCGCGTGCCCTTGCCGTTGCCCGACGCCGCCGCCGCCAGTTCGCGGTGGGTCACGAGTTCGAGCCGCAGCGACCGGCCGCCGTCGTCGGCCTGCACCTCGAGCAGGTGCGCGGCCGCCGAACGCCAGACGCTGGCCGGCACGTCGAGCTGGCACAGCTTGGCCGCGTAGAGGCCGAGCAGGCCGTACTGGTTGACGGAGTTGTCGAAGCGCGGGCCCGCGATGTAGTTGAAGCGCAGCCGGTAGCCTTCGTCGACGCGCGTGTCGAGGTTCTGCCGCAGCCTGGCGAGCCACTCGGCCGCGAGTTGCCGGTCGTCGGCACTCAGCTCGCGCGGCTTGGGGGCCGCGAGCACGCCCGTGCGCAACATGTCGGCCTCGTTGGGCGGCGCGTAGCGCGCGGCCATCGCCATGAGCGCGACGCCGAGCGTGTACGTGTCGACGAGCACACGGCGCCGCAGTTCGTCGAAGCTGCCGACGACGACCGGATCGTCGCCCGGCGTGTCCGCGTGCAGCAGCGTGAGCAGCGCCAACGCGAGGCGACCGCTGCCGTAGCTGCGCTCGCCGTTGGCCTGGTCCTTCATGTAGCGGCGGTCGAACTGCGACAGCTGGGCGCGGACCCACTTCGCGCCGGAACGGATCGCCTTGGCGACGTCGGCGCGGAACGCGGCATCCTGGTTCTCGTGCACCGCGACGAGGTCCCACTGCTCGGTCAACACGAGCTTCTTGCAGTCGCGCCTGCCCTGCTCGTACACGAGCGTGAGTTCGGCCCGGAACGAACGCAGCGCCCCGACCTCCGCATCGAACTGGCGCGTCACGGACAGCTCGCCGCTCGCCGCGTACTTGCACAGCGGCCGGATGTAGCGCCCCAGCGCCGCCTTGGTCTCGCCGGGGCGCACTTCGGGTTCCTCGGTCGTGAGCGCCAGCGTGAAGCCCTGGCGCCCGGCCTCGTCGGGTCCGTCGACGCGCCCCGTCACGACGAGGTCGCCGAACGGCACGAGGCGCCGGTAGCGCACGCGCGCGCCGCCGCGCAGGCTCAGGTCGCAGGCGGCCGCGCGCAGCACGTCGCGCAGGTCGCGCGGCTCGTCGGCGATCGCGCGCTGGTCCGGCGTCAGCTCGCCGTGGCACAACCAGGCCGCGGGTTCGAGCCGCGGCAGCACGCCGTCGGGCGCCTTGTCGCGGGCCTCGAGCTTGCGCACCGCGGCGATCGATTCGGCGGTCGCACCGCTCGCCGTCGCCGTGCGCCGATACTCCACGGCGCCGCGCTCGGGCAGGCGCCAGGCCTGTTGCGCGGCGATGGGCAGCGCCAGCAACACGGGCAGCGAACAACGCAGCAACGACATCGGCGCAATGCTACGGTCGTTTCCCGAGGGGGGAAGGCGCGCGCGACGCCGAGCCGACGAATGCGGCCCGAAGCCACCCCCTGCGCCGGCGGCCGCCGTCGCCTACAACACGTGGCCATGTGCCGCTTCACGCTCTACCTCGGCCCGACGATCCGGCTCGCCTCGCTCGTCGTGGAGCCCAAGCACTCGATCATCGACCAGAGCTTCCACAGCCACGGCCAGGAGGAACCGCTCAACGGCGACGGTTTCGGCGTCGCCTGGTACGCGCCGGCGATGAGCGAGGAGCCGGCGCTGTTCCGCTCGGTCACGCCGGCGTGGAACAACGCGAACCTGCTCGAACTCGCGCGCGTCGTCGAGAGCCACGTGATCTTCGCGCACGTGCGCGCCGCGACGAAGCACGGCGGCCAGAGCGAGGCGAACTGCCACCCGTTCAAGAGCGGCAGGTACGCGTTCATGCACAACGGCGACATCGGCGACTTCGTGCACCTGCGGCGGCCGCTGATCGAGTCGCTGTCGGACCGCGCCTTCCAGGGCATCCAGGGCAACACCGATTCGGAGCACCTGTTCGGCGTCGTCGTCGACGAGCTCGACCGGTCGACCGGCACGGGCGTCGAACGGCTCGCCGGCGCGATGCAGGCGGCGGTGGCGCGCATCACGGCGCTCGGCGCGGCACACGGCAAGGGTGCGCAGTCCTACCTCAACCTCGCGCTCAGCGACGGCGAGTCGGCGGTGGCCTGTCGCTACACGACGGAACCCGACTACGACGGCGAGAGCCTGTTCGTGCACACGGGTCGCGTCTACGTCTGCCGCGACGGCGAGTGCCGCATGCTCGCGCCCGAACGCGGCCGCGGTTGCGTGCTCGTCAGCAGCGAACCGCTCAGCGAGGACTACGGCTGGCAGCCGATCTCGCGCAACTCGATGGTGCTCGTCACGGCGGAAGGCACGGTCTCGTCGCGGCCGATCGCGACCTGACGTCGTCGTCGCTCAGGCGACGGGTCTCAGGCGACGGGGCTCAGGCGACGGATCTCAGGCGACGACGTCGACGACGGTGCCCTTGCCGGGCTCGGGCGCGCCCTTCGTGGGCAGCGCCGCGGCCTCGATCAGCTCGGCCTCGGCGCGGCCCTCGCGCTTCTGCTGCTGCAGCATCTTGCCCAGCACCGCCATGTCGACGCCGCGCATCACGAGCGCGGGCACCTGACCGCTTCAAGTTCCGCAGGACGTCATGGCCGGTGCATCGAGCCGCCGGCGCGTGCGGCTGGATGCCGGGCGCACAGCAGCGATGGCAGCGGCGCTTGGCAAGCGCCCGACCGCGCGCTCCACTCTGCGCCATGCCGACGCGAACGGTCCTGGTGCCGACGCCCGAGCCGTTCGACCTGCGGCTCTGCCTGTTCGGACACGGCTGGATCGCGCTGGCGCCGCACGGCTTCGACGAAGCGAGCCGGACGTTCACCACCGTGCTGCGGCTCGGCGACGCGGCGGTCGACGCGACGTTGCGTGCGGCGCGGCGCGCGGGCCTGGAGCTGCGGCTCGTCAGCGCGAAGCCGCTGTCGGCCGCCATGACGAAGCTCGCGGCGCGGCAGATCGCGCACATGCTGCGGCTCGACGACGACCTCGGCGCGTTCCACGCGATGTGCCGCCGCGAAGGCCGCCTGCGCTGGGCGGCGCGCCGCGGCGCCGGTCGCCTGCTGCGTTCCGCGAACGTCTTCGAGGACCTCATGAAGCTGCTGTTCACGACCAACACGACGTGGTCGGGCACCGTGGCGATGACGAAGAACCTCGTCGCGGCCGCGGGGTCGGCGGCGCCGAGCGGGGCGCGCGCGTTCCCGTCGCCGCAGCAGTGCCTGCGCGACGCGGCGTTCTACCGCGACGTCGTGCGCGCCGGCTACCGCGCCGAGGCCGCGGTCGAACTGGCCGCCGCCTTCGCGCACGGCCGCCTCACGGACGCGACGTTCTTCATGCCGCAGGGTGCGGACGAACTCTGGCAGCGCCTGCTCGCGCTGCGCGGCTTCGGCCCCTACGCGGCGGGGCAGGCGATGCGACTGCTCGGCCACTTCGACAAGCTCGCGCTCGACAGCTGGTGCCGGGCGCGCCTCGCCGAGACGAGCGGCCGCAAGAAGCCGCCGGCCGACCGCACGGTCGAACGCCGCTACGCACCGTTCGCGCCGTACCAGGGGCTGGCACTGTGGCTGGACCTGACCGCCGAGTGGCACGGCGAAGGCGCGGCGGGCTGACCCGCCGTGGTCGCCGACCTAGCGCTGGTAGATCGGCACGAGCGCGTAGGGCAGCTGCAGGATCGTGAGCACCACGGCCGTGCCGTAGACCGAGCCGACATCATCGCCGGCCCAACTGCCGTCCTGCTTCTGCTTCTCGAGCTGGTAGGCCGACTGCTTGCCGTAGTAGTCGGCCCAGTCGTCGCCGCCGCGCTGGTAGAGCGCCTGGCTCCAGTACAGATGCGCGTAGAGCGGGTGGCCCGTGTTGTCGACCGACACCTGGATGCGCTGCTTGCAGTACGAGACCGCCTTCTCGACGAACGGCTGGTCGTCGTAGAGGCCCGCGTTGTAGAGCACCGCGACGCCGGCCGCCGTGATCGCGGCGCGCCCCTCGCCGCCCGAGCGCAGGCTGTAGCGGATGCTGCCGTCGGCGGTCTGGCAGCGCTTGATGTAGTCGACCGCACGATCGATGGTCTTCTTGTCGACGACGATGCCGGCCATGCGGCACGCGCGCAGCGCCTGGACCTGCGTCACGGTGACGCTGCCCTCGTCGTCGTTGATGTCGGGCTGATAGGTCCAGCCGCCGGCCGTGGACTGCGCGGAGCCGATCAACGCGACGGCCTTGTCGAGCACGTGCTTGAGCTTCTGCTGCTTCTGCACGTCCTCCTCCATGCCGAACACGGAGGCGAGGAACAGCGTCGCGAAGCCGTGCCCGTACATGCAGTGGTGCTCTTCGCCGAGCACCGCGATGAGGCCCGTGTCGGGATTCGCCTGCCGCACGAGGAAGTCGACGGCCTGCCGCACCTCGCGCCAATGCTCACCGCGCGTCGGGGTCGACCCCGACGCGACGAACGCCATGCCGGCGAGCGCCGTCATCGCGACGGGGTAGCCGCCGTAGCCACCCGCGTTGCGCCAGCTGCCGTCGCTCGCCTGGTTGCGCGCGAGCCAGTCGAGACCGCGCTGCACCGCCTCGTGCACGACCTTGGTCACCAACGGTGGATAGACCGCGTTCTGGGCCGTGACACAGGTCGAACCGATCACGGCGGCGAGCAGGAGTCTGGTTCTCATCGGCAGCTTTGGTCGGGGTCCGCGGAACCCAGAACGTACCGCCGACTCAGCGCGCCACCAGCTCCCCGCGCACGACGGTGACCGCGGCACCGCGCAGCAGCACGCGGTCATCCCTGACCTCGACCTCGACGACACCACCGCGCGCCGACGCCTGGAAGCCGCGCATGCGGGTCGCGCCCAGGCGCTGCGCCCAGTACGGCGCCAACGAGCAGTGCGCCGAACCGGTCACGGGATCCTCGTCGACGCCGACGCGTGGCGCGAAGAAGCGCGACACGAAGTCCCACTTCTGCGCGGCCTTCGCGGTGACGATCACGCCGCGCACGGGCAGGCGCCGCAGCATGGCGAGGTCGGGCTGCAGCTCGCGCACGAGCCGTTCGGAAGCGACCTCGACCAGCAGGTCGTCCTCGCTGCGCGCCACGGCCCGCGGCGCGCAGCCGAGCGCGCGCGCGAGGCCGGCCGGCCGCGCGCACGGCCGCGCCAGGCGCTGCGGGAAGTCGAGTTCGATCGCCTTGCCGGCGCGGTTCGCCGTGAGGCGCCCGCTGTTGGTCTGGAAGACCAGTTCCTGCGGGCCGGCAACGATGCGTTCCTGCCACAGCACGTGGGCGGTGGCCAGCGTCGCGTGCCCGCACAGGTCGACCTCGATCTCGGGCGTGAACCAACGCAGCGAGAAGCCCTTCGCCGTCGGTCGCACGAACGCCGTCTCGGACAGGTTCATCTCGGCGGCGGTGGCCTGCATCCAGCGCGCCGGTCGCGCGGCGTCGAGCAGGCACACGGCGGCGGGGTTGCCGCGGAACGGAACGTCGGTGAACGCGTCGACGTGGAAGCACGGGATCGTCTTCATGCGGCGCGTTCTACCGGCTCGGGCACGCGACGCACGCCCCGGATCCCGGGAACCTCCGCACGCGCCCCGACGCGTGGTGCGGCGCCCCGCGAGGTAGCATGCCGCGGCCAATGACCACCCCACCCCGGCAGGCCGACTGCCCCAACTGCGGGGCCGCGCAGATCGGCCGCTACTGCGCGACGTGCGGGCAGGACAACCGGCGCGACGGACTGGCGCTGCTGAGCCAGATCGCCGACACGTTCGAGGCGGTGCTCGGCTTCGACTCGCGCCTGCGATGCACGCTGCGTGAGCTGAGCCGGAACCCGGGGGGCCTGGTGCGCCGGTACGTGGCCGGAGCGCGCGCCCGCTACGTGCACCCGTTCCGCTACGCGTTGCTCACCGCGGGACTGTGGTGGCTCGCCGTGGCGCTGCAGCTGCCCGACCGCTCGGTGCTCTCGAGCCTGCCGGCGGGCCAGCGCATCATGCTGACCTACGGCCAGCTGCTCAATCTGGCCATGCTGCCCCCGCTCGCCATGGCCCCGTGGCTCGCGTTCCTCGGCAGCCGCAGCCGCTATGCCGAACACCTGGTGCTGCTGCAGTTCGCCTGCGGCCACGTCTTCCTGTTCCGTGCCGCACTCGCCGGCACGGCGTTCTTCCGGCCGGCTTGGGGCAGCTGGCTGAACGCGATCGACGGCTGGGTGTTCACGCTCTACCTCGCGTGGGCGCTCTGGGGCTGGCAGCGCCCCGCGACGCGACGGGCGTGGCCGCACGTGCTGGTCGTGCTGCGCGTCCTGGCTGCGCTCGTCTTGCTGTCGCTCGGCAGCCACTACGTGCTGCGCGCCTATCTCTGGTTGCTGCTCCGGATCTGATCCGTCGCGGTCGTCGAGGGCCAGGCGGCTACCCATGTCATCGCGGCGCGGCGAGAATGTTCGCGCTGCCCGTCGGCGAGCACGACCAACTGCATGGCTCATCCGACCATCCTCGTACCGATGCTGTTCGTGGCGAGCGTGCCACGATCGATCGAGTTCTACCGGCATCTCGGCCTCGTCGAGGGCGACAACAGCTACACGCCGCCCGGCGCGAGCGAGACGCACTGGGCGTCGATGGAGAACGGCGAGGCGCGCTTGATGCTGAGCAAGGCCGGTGAACCGGTGCAGGCCGAGTTGCAGGCGATCGTGCTCTATTTCTACAGCGACAACATCGACGCGTGCCGCAACGACCTCGTGGCGCGAGGCATCGCGGTCGGGCCGATGCAGTATCCGTTCTGGGCACCGGGTGGAGAGTTCCGTGTGGTCGATCCGGACGGGTTCGTCTCGATGATAAGCCACCGTTGACGGTCGGGCCGCGCACGGGGCTGTCGGCCACACGAACGTCTCAGCCGCCGATGACGCCCTCCATCGCCTCGGACACCACGGCCGAGAACGGGTTGCCGGCACCGGGATCGAACACGAGCGCCTGGTTGTAGAACTGCAGCCCGAGCAGCAGCGGGTCGTACGGGATCGCCAGCTCGAACCGCGCGTTGCCGCCGCTGCCGACGATGACGGCCGCCGCGTCGAGCGAGACGTGGGCGGTGCAACCCGGCATGCCGATCGCCGCGAGCGGGATGCCGGGCAACAGCTGGTCCCAGCCGAACACCATGAGGGCCGAATCGAGCGGCAGGTTGTCGAGCAGCACCGGCAGCGTGCGGCCGAGCTGCGGCGTGTCGCGCGGCACGAGGCGCGTCGCCGGCAGCGAACCGCTGCAGCCGCTGCCGATCGGCACGTAGCGGCTCGTGCTGCCGATCAGGGCGGCACTGCTCTCGTAGTTGGCGCCGATCCGCAGGAACGAGCGGCCGGCCGGCAGCTGCGGCACGGTCGAGTAGCCGTATGGACCTCCCCACGAGACGACGGCCCCGTCCGAACGCCGCGCGACCGCCTGTTGCTGTCCGCACTCGACCTCGACATAGCTGAGGCCGGCGGGCAATGTCGGCAGAGCTGCCGTGCTGCCGCCCCACCGCACCAGCGTGCCGTCGGACCGCAGCGCCACCGCGAGGTTCTGGCCGCATGCGACCTGTGTGTAGCGCAAGCCGGGTGGCAACGCAGGCACGTTGGTCATGCCCGGATTCCCCACCCCCGTGACGATCACGGCTCCGTCCGATCGCAGCAGCACGGCGTTCTGTCCACCCTCCGCGGCATCGACGTACGTGGTGCCGGGCGGCAGCGCTGGGATCAGGTTCTGGTTGAACTGGTTGTCGCCCCACGCGACCGCGGTGCCGTCCGACCGCAGCGCGATGGCGCTCTGGAGGTTCGCGTCGGCGCTCACGTAGTTGACCCCGGGTGGCAGCGGCGGCACCACGATCTGCCCATGGGTGTTGTCGCCCCACGCGCGCAGCGTGCCGTCCGAAACGCGACCGAGATAGAAGTTCCAGCCCACACTGCAACCCTCGTAGACGAGTCCGTTCGGCAGGACCGGGACGGCTGTGTGAGCAAGTGGCGAGAGCATGAGAGCGCCGCCTGTTGTCAGCGTCAGTGCGGTGCCGACTTCAGAGTCGAGCTCCCGATAGCGCTGCCCCGGAGGCAACGAGTGCGCCTGTGGCAAGAGACCCCAGGACTCGACCCGCCCATCGGAGCGCAGGGCAACCGTGTGCCGGCTCCCTGCGGCCATCCGCAGGTAGACGGTGCCAGGTGGCCTTGCCGGGATGTTGCACTGCCCGTAGTTGTTGTTGCCCCACGCGAGCCACTGTCCATCGCTGCGCTGCGCGACGGTGTGGCCGCCGCCAGCAACGACGTCGGTGTAGAACATGCCGGCCGGCAAGGGTGGCACGTTGCACTGACCGAGTGCGTTGTTGCCCCAGGCGACGAGCTGACCGTCCGAGCGCAGCGCCACGAGATGCCCGCTGGCCTGCACCTTCGTGTAAGTCACACCGGGCGGCAGTGCCGGGATGCCGAACACGCCGTTCAGGTTGGTGCCCCAGACGCGCAGCGTACCGTCCGACACGAGGGCCGCTTCGAAGAGGAAGCCCACCGTCACGGACTCGTACGTCAGGCCCGGCGCCAGGGTCGGAATGGTCCCGACCGAGGGGGTGTTGGTGCCCCACGAAACCAAGATGCCGTCCGACCGCACCGCGTACGATTGGTAATCGCTTGAGAAGAACTGCCGCCACGACACCCCTGGTGGCAACGGCGGCGGCAGCGGCGTCACCGGCGGGGTGGCGAACTGGCCCCACTGCACGAGCGTGCCGTCGGACAACAGCCCGAGCGGTGCGGTACCGGCCGAGACCTCCACGTATGTGGTCCCCGCCGGTGGCAACGGTGGCAGGGCCATGCCCCACGAGTTGACGCCGTTGGCGAGGATGCGTCCGTCGGCAGTCACGACCATGAACACGTCCGCGGCGGTCGACGCGGAGATGCTCACCACGGCGGTCTGATAGACCTCCGAATCGCTCGCCAACGGGCCCCACGCCCTCACCTGATCCTGGGCCACGCCCGCGGTGCCCAGCATGGTCAGGACGAGCGCATCGAGCAGCGTCGTCGCAACATGGAACTTCCGCGTCGGTCGTGGTCTCATGTGGGCTCCGGGGCTCAGTAGTCGAGAAACAAGGCCGGACTGCCAACGGAGCTCCAATCCGGCATCGCAACGACCTCTTTGCCGGGCATCAGGGCAGGCCGAACTTCTCGCGCACAGAGACGTCTACTCTCGCTGGTGTGTGGCGTCTATCCGCCGAAGGCGTAACACCCGCGCGACACCACGACCACCAACCTGGGCCAAGGGACCCAGATGCGCGAGCGTTGGGCACCGACCAACTGCTCCCTCGATCCCCGCCCCTTGGCGTGGTTCCTGCGACACCACCGTCGCGCTCCCGCATCGCCACCCCTCGTGTCCGCCGGGGGAGAACAGTCGCTGCGCCTTCGTGCCCCACTCCGTCAGGCCCTGCATCCATGCCACGGCAAGGCGCCGACGGGCATGACGGCGCACTGCCAACTCAGCAACCAACTCGCGCCCCGGCCAGGGCCTGCTCGACGAGAATCGCCGCCGAGGATCGCGCGCCGTCACTTTGGAAAAGGGCGAGGAATCCAAAGTCTGCTTCACATTCCTCGCCCAGGATCCCTCGAAGAGGCGATCCGGCGCGAGGCGCGACTGGGCGGCCTTCCTGCGCTTTCTGCATCTTGCAGCGCGCGAGTCGGGCGGACTCGTAACCACGCCAGCATCTCGCGAGAGGCCGGCGTCCCGCAGCCGGTGATCAAGAACCACTACCAGGTGCTCGAGGACATGTTGGTCGGGTTCCGCGTGCCTGCCTGGTCGAAGAGCCCGCGCAAGGGAGTGCCCTCGACGCCGCGGTTCTTCCTCTTCGATGTCGGCGTGCGCCACGCCGCTGCTGGTCTGGAGCCGAGCCGTGTCACGGTCGAAGCGAACCCAGGCCCCATCTTCGAACAATGGGGCGGCATCGAGCTGTGGAAGCGCCTGCAACACCGCGGCGGCACCTCGGGCAAGGGCGCACTGCACACCTGCGCACCAAGGACGGCGCCGAGGTCGACTACATCGTCGGACACGGGCACCACGTCGTGCCCGTGGAAGGGAAGTGGACCGAGCGCCCGTCGACGAGCGATTGTCGACACCTGATCACCGCGCGCAGCAGAAGCACGAGCAACCGCCGCCGCACCGCCCTACCATGCCGCCGTGCGCTGCTTCGTCGCCCTCGATCTCCCGCAGCCGGTGTGCAACTACCTGGCCTCGCTCTACCCGCTCTTCCAGAAGAAGGGCGACGTCAAGTGGGTGCCGGCCGGACAGCTGCACTGCACGCTCGTGTTCGCGAGCGACCTGCCGCCCGAGAGCGTCGAAGGCCTGCGTGAGGAGGTGCGCACGATCACCGTGCCGCCGCTGTCGCTCTCGCTGGCCGGGCTCGGCCACTTCCCGCCGCGCGGCGAACCGCGCGTGCTCTGGGCCGGGCTCGGTGGCGACGTCGGGCAGCTGACCGCGCTGCAGGCCGAACTGGCCGAACGCGCCGAGCGCCACGGCGTGCCGAACGAGAAGCGCGGCTTCGTGCCGCACGTCACGCTCGGCCGCGTGCGCAGTCCCTTCGGTGCGCTGGCGCTCATCGACCAGCTGCAGACCGTCGGGCAGACGCTGCGCGACAAGCCGTTCGCGCCGACCGGGCTCGTGCTCTACAGCAGCGAGCTGCGGCGCAGCGGTCCGATCCACACCGCACTGCTGCGGCGCCCGACGGCTCCGCGCGCAGGCGAACAGGAGCCAGCGCCCGACGCGTGACGCCGAGCGGCGTCAGCCCGTCTCGATGTTGACGAGCACCTTCTGCACGTCGAGCGTGCGCGGTGCCTCGAGGATGCGGGCCGCGATGCGGCGGCACTCGTCGAGCGAGTAGTGCGCCATGACCCTGAGCATGCTGCGCAGCCGCACCGGCGCGATCGAGAAGCTGCGGTAGCCGACGCCGAGGTAGAACGGCACGCGCACCGGATCGGCGGCGCTCTCGCCGAACAGGATCAGCTGCTTCTCGCGGCGCTCGGCGTCCTTGGCCATGCGCGCCAGCGTCTCGAACACGGCGGGGTGCACCATCTCGTGGTACTCGCGCACGACCGCGTTGTCGCGATCGGCCGCCAGCAGGTGGGCCTGCAGGTCGTCGATCGCGACGACCGCGAAGTCGCTCTCGTTGAGCAGCGGCCCGATCGACAGCGCCGCCGCCGGGACCTCGATGATCGGCGCCACCGCGACGTCCTCGGAGCACGGCACGCGGGCCTTCTTGAGCGCGATGCGTTCCTCGAGCAGGGCCGACTTGACGCGCTGCAGCTCCGCGGTGCTCGTCACGAACGGGATCAGCACGGCGACGCCCTTGGCATCGACCGCGCTGCGCAGGATGGCGCGCAGCTGCATGCGCATCACGTCCTGCCGGCCGAGCAGGCCGCGCACGCCGCGCTGCCCCATCGCCGGGTTGCGCTCCTGGTTGCGCTGCCCCACGTCGAGCGTCGCGGCCGTGACGTCGAGCAGGCGGAACGACACCGGCCGACCGCCCTGGGAGGCGAGCACGTGGCCGTAGACGTCGACGAGCGCCTCCTCGCTCGGCGCGCCCTTCTCGACGAGGAACTGCAGCTCCGTGCGGTAGACGCCGATGCCCTCCATGCCGAACGTGCGCACGAGGTCGGCTTCGCCGGCACTGCCGCACGAACCCATCAGGCAAACCGGCGCGCCGTCGCGCGTCTGGTGGCGCGACAGCTCCGACGGCGCGGCCGTCGCCGTGCGGCTCGCCTTCCAGCGCTGGGCTTCGCTCGTCGCGTCGGCGAGCATGCGTTCGTCGGGCGAGGTCACGAGTTCGCCGGCCGTCGCGTTGAGCACGACGAGGTCGCCGTCGCGCAGCAGGCGCGGCAGGTCGCGGATGCCGGTGACCGTCGGGATGCCCATGCCGCGCGCGAGGATGGCCGCGTGCGAACTCATGCCACCCTCTTCGGCGACGATGCCGTCGACCTTCTCGTTGTCGAGGTTGAACATGTCGGCCGTCGTCAGTTTGCGCGCGGCCAGGATGTAGGGGCCGGTCGGCGACGCGGCGCCGCGCACGAGGTCGGCGTCGAGGTTGCGCAGGAGGCGCGTCGCGACGTCGCGCAGGTCGCTCGCGCGGCGGCGCAGCAGGTCGCTCTCGACGAGCTGGAAGATGCGATCGTACTTGGCGAACACGAGCTGCACGGCCTCGCGCACCGACAGCCGTTCCTGCATGACCTGCGACTCGATCTCGGTCACGAACATCGCGTCGCCGAGGTAGGCCAGGTGCGCGTCGAAGATGCGCAGTTCGGCCTCGCCGAGGTTGCCGGCCTGCTTGTGTTTGATCTCCTCGACCTGCGCGCGGCTGCGCTGCAGGGCCTCGCGCAGGCGATTGAGTTCGGCCTCGATCTCGTCGGCAGCGATGCGCCGACCCGTGTTGTCGGCCGCAAACCCGCGCAGGAACACCTGCCCGACCGCGATGCCCGGGGCGACGGATTCGCCGCGTACCCGGGTCACGACCCGCCCCCGGCGAGCACGGGACCGGTTCGGGGGGGACTGGCTGGGCGCAGGGTGTCGCAGGTCATGAAAGATGGAGAGCTCGGCAGATTCTTCGGCCGCCCCGGACCGCGGCGGAACCGCCGTCGGCAACGACGACACCGCCCCGCGGGAGACGGCGCCACGGCGGGAAGGCAAGGGTAGCGCCGTCACCGGGCCTCGGGTAGACATAGAACGCCACACCGGTCCCCCTACCGCGCCCGAACCAAACCACCCGTCGATGGGCATCCATCCCACCGCGATCGTCGCACCCGGCGCCCATCTCGGCGAAGACGTCGAGATCGGTCCGTACTGCACCGTCGGTGCCGGCGTGCGTCTCGGCGCGCGCACGCGACTCGTCGCCCACGTGGTCGTCGACGGCGACACCTGGATCGGCGACGACTGCGAGCTGTTCCCGTTCTGCGTGGTCGGCTGCCAGCCGCAGGACAAGAAGCTGCGGGCCAGCGACCCGAGCGGCAAGCTCCGCATCGGCAAGCACAATCGCATCCGCGAACACGTCACGATCCACGGCGGCACGGTCTACGGCGCGGGGGTGACCACGATCGGCGACCACAACATGCTGCTGGTCGGCTCGCACATCGGCCACGACGCCACGGTCGGCGACCACGTCGTGTTCACCAACGGCGCCATGGCCGCCGGTCACACCTGGATCGGCGACCGCGCCATCCTGGGCGCCATGGTCGGCATCCACCAGTTCGCGCGCGTCGGCAAGCTCGCGATGGTCGGCGCCGGGGCGATGGTCTCGCACGACGCGCCGCCGTTCGCGACCGTTCAGGGCGACCGCGCCAAGCTGGTCGCGGTCAACCTCGTCGGCATGCATCGCAACGGCTACACGGCCGAACAGAAGGCTCTCGTGAAGCGCGTGTTCCGACTACTGTTCTGGCGTGCCGGAACCCTGCATCAACGGCTCGAACTCGTGCGAGCCAGCCCGCTGCATCGCAATCCGCTCTGTCGCGAGATCGTCGACTTCGTCGCCGAGAGTCGCCGCGGCGTCTCGAGCCCGCGTTCGGGCCGCCAGCAGCATGCCGAGGTGCTCGAAGCCAGCGGTGATGGTTCGATTGCGTAGGATCGCCCCCTCGCGGTCCAACGGCAGCGGAGCGTCGCCGGCGCGACGTCCGCGTCCCGTGTTCGCCGCGCTCGGCCTGGGCGCGCTCTGCGCCGCCGCCGGAACGGCGCAGGCCCCCGCGCCGAAACCCGGCCCCGCGAACGAGGTCGCGGCCCCGCCCGAGCCGGTCACCTTCACGGCGCCCGACGGCAGCCGCTTCGTGCTGCTCGCCGACCCGTCGCTGCCGCTCGTGCACTGGGCCGTGGCGACGTTCGCGGACCCCGCGCAGGATCCGCCGGGGCTCGAAGGCCTCGCGCTCGCGACCATGCGGGCCTCGCTGGGCGGCACGTGGCGCACCGGCAGCGTCGACGCCGCGCGCGAGCAGCAGGCGCTCGCCGCGCTCGACGAGGCCTGGCAGGCGACGATGCGGCAGCCGAGCCCCGAAGCGAGCGCCAGGGTGCGCAGCTGCGACGACGCCGCGCGCGCGCTCTGCGACGACTCGGCGTTCCTGCGCGTGCTCGCGGCAGCACCCGCCCACCGCCCCGAGATCCTCGATCGCGGCCCCGCGTCGGTGCTGCTGTTGACCACCGTCGCCGAGGCCATCGGCGACGTCGGCAACCTGCTCGTCGAACGCCGCGAGCAACAGGCGCTGCGCGACCTGCCGCAGATCTGGATGCACGACCTCATCGAACGCATCCAGAAGCGCGGCGCCGACACGACGCGCGGTGTGCACGCCGAACTGCTCACGCTCGCGATGCCGAGCCACCCGGCCGTGCGCTCGTTCGAACCACCTTCCTACCATGCGCCCACGCGCGAGCAGGCGTTCGCCGTGTGGAACGCCACGCAGCGACCGGACCGTACAGTGCACGTGCTGTTGGGCGGCTTCGATCCGGCCGCCGCCGAGCCGGTCCTGCGGCGCACGTTCGCGGCGACGTCGTTGCCGCGGACGCCAGCTCCGCCGGCTCCGCCCGTGCGCCCCATCACCGGCATGCGTCGCTCGATCGTGTCCGGCTCGCCCGTTCCCGTGCTGACGATCGCCTGGATGCTGCCGCCCACCGCCGACCGCTTCGTGCTCGAGGCGGCCGCCTGGTCGCTGGGTCGCGGCACCGACAGCCGTCTCGGCCAGCTGCTGCAGCGCGCGGGGCGCACGAGCGCGACGGTGAGCTGCGCGGCGCCGTGGCCGTACGAGGCCGGCGGCCACGCCCTGATGCTGCTCGAGATCCGCGATCCGAACGGCACCGACAAGCTCGCCGATCTCGTGCTCGAGGCGTGCAAGGAACTGGGCAAGGTGCCGCCGTCGCAGGCCTCGATGCAAACGGTCGCGGCGGCGATGCAGCGCCGTTGGAGCGCACTCACCGCGAACCCGCGCGAACTGGCGGCCGAGATCGCGAGCTCGGCCCTGTCGTGGCCGGACAACGGCGTCAGCACGCAGTGCCCCGATCGCATCGACGCCAAGGCCGTGCAGACGCTGCTGAGCAGCGTCTTCTCCGGCCAACCCGTGCTCGTCGAGGGACGCCGATGAGGGTCCGGCTCGATCGGCTCGCCGCCGGCGCCGCATTGCTGCTCGCCGCGTGTGGTGGTGTGCCGCCGCCCGCCGCCGCCGGAGCGCCAGTGGCGCCCGATGCGCCGCCGCCGGCGGTGCCGCCGCTGCAGGGCGGCCGAGACTCGCTCGTCGCGAAGCTCGCCAATGGCCTGCCGGTCGCGATCACGACGAGCACACCCGGGACCGAGGCGCAGCTGCAGCTCGGGATCTTCGCTGGTTCCATGTTCGTGGCGCCGGGCCTCGCCGAACTCGCGGCGCAGATGCTCGTCGAGAACTCCGACGTCAGCCAGGGGCGGCCGAGCCTCGAGCAGCTGATCGCGAGCTACGGCGGCAGTCTGCAGTGTGCGATCGGTCCGCTGACGACGTGGATCGGCCTGCGCGTGCCGGCCTCGCGCTGGTCCGAGGCGCAGGCCGCCCTGCGCACGGCGCTCGCCGCGCCGGCCCTGTCGCGCACGCAGATCGAGCGCATCCGCGACGAACTGGTCGCCACGCGATGTGCCGAGATCCGCCGGGACCCGCTGCGTGCGATGGCGCGCGCGCTGTTGCTCGGCGAGACCGGCACCGCGACCTACATCACCTCGCTGTTGGATCGGGACCCGAGCGAGATCAGCCTGTTCCTGTCGCGCCTCTACCGGCCGGATCGCGGCGTGCTGGCGCTGCAGGTGCCCGAGCCGCCGCAGCAGGCGCTGAAGAGGATCGGCAGCAGCAACGCCGACATCGCGAGCTGGTCGCCGCCGGCGACCGTGGCCGGCTCGATGCAGCTGCTCGATCGCCGCTTCCAATCCGGCGTCTATTGGGCACCCGACGATGCGGTCGAGACCTGTCGCGTGGCGATGGTGCTGTTCCTGCCCGATCCGGCGCGCCTCGATGCCGCCGACCTGCTCGTGCTGCACGCATGCGTGACGCTCGACGGCACCGGCGGACGCTTCGAACAGATGCAGCGCACACGCGGCCTGGGCCACTTGCGCTGGCGCAGCGAAGTCGTGCAGACCGCCGACGCCACGGCCCTCGTGCTGACGACCACCGCGAGCGCCGCCGATGCGGTCGGGTCGTGGCGCGCGCTGCAGAGCGCGCGCCAGTCGCTGGTCGGCGTGCCGCTCAACCGTTCGGAACTCGAGCTCGCGCGGCGCCGCGCCGCGCTGACCGCGCACCTCGCTGAGATGGATGCGAGTTCGCGCCTGCGCCTGCGCACGATCCTCGCGTTGCGCGGCGGCAGCACGAGCCTGCTCGATCGCCGGCTCGCGGAGCTCGCGCAACCCGGTGCGCTGCGCCCGGGCATCGCCGAGGCCTATCTCGATGCGCTGCCCGCGGCGATGGTGGTGATCGGCGGACGGTTGCCGGCGGACCTCGAGGGCGTTCGCCGCTTCCAGACGCTGCCGCCATCGCTCGCGGAGCCGCCAGCGGCTGCCGATGCGACGAGCCAGGCCGCCGCCGCGAACCCGTGGCTCGAGCAGGCGGCGGAGGCGGTCGGCGGCCCGGCCCTGCTGCGCCAGTTCGAGGGCTTCGAGGCCGACGCGCGCCTCGCCACCGACCGGGCGCCGCCGGCGACCGAGCAGGTGCGCTGGAAGATCGACGGCACGCTGTTTCGCACGCGCGAGGTGCTCGGCGCCAGGATCGTGACCGAGCTGCAGCCCGACAAGTGGGTCGAGTCGCTCGACACCGAGAAGCAGACGCTGAACTCGCGCGAAGCCGGGCTGCTGCGGCGCGAGATGGAACGCCATCCGCTGGCGCTGCTCGCGGCCTACGCGCGCGGTGCCCTGACCTTCCGGCCGATCGCGCAGCGCAACGTCGGCGACCGCGACTTCATGGTGCTCGAAGCGCTCGGCACGCGGTTCGACCGGCTGCGCGTGCACATCGACACCGTCTCGCACCTCGTGCGTGTCGTCGAGGTCTGGGAGACGATGCCCGACGGCACGGTCGTGTACCTCGAGGACGCCTGGTCCGACTATCGCAGCACGCGCGGCCTGCGCGCGCCGTTCCGCCGCATCACGACCCAGGACGACGGCCAGAACCGCGTCGAGGCCGTGTTCACGCGCTGGGAACCGCTGCGCGCGGGCAGCTGACGCGGCGGGCGGGTCAGGCGGGATAGACGACGATCTCGGTCGCCTTGAGCGCGACCCAGACCTCGCCGCCCTTGCCGAGCCCGAGTTCGGCCACGGCGATCGGCGTGACCTCGGCCACGAGCGGCACGCGGCCGCCGATCTGGACGCGCATGCGGTCCGCGGCGCCCTCGATCGACATGATCGGCGCCGCCCAGACGTTGCGCGGTGTGCCGTCCGGGCGGACCCGGTAGAGCGCGACCGCGCGCGGATGCACCGTCGCGATCACGTCGCCGTCCGGGCCCGGCGGCACGACCAGGCTGCCGCCGCCGGCCAGTGTCAGGACCCCGGCGCGCACGGCGCCGAAGAACAGGTTGAGGCCGACGAGGTCGGCCACGTAGCGCGAACGCGGCCGGCTGCAGATCTCGGCCGTCGTGCCCTGCTGCACGATGCGCCCGCGCTCGAGCACGGCGATGCGATCCGCCAGCGCGAACGCGTCGATCGCATCGTGCACGACGACGAGGCGCACGCCGGCGAACGCGTCGAGCTGCCGCCGCAGCTCGGCGCGCAGTTCGAGCCGGGCCGAGGCGTCGACGGCCGACAGCGGTTCGTCGAGCAGCAGCAGGTGTCGCGCGCTCGCGAGGGCGCGCGCGAGCGCCACGCGCTGCGCCTGCCCGCCGGACAGTTCTCGCGGCAGCGACTCGGCGTGGGCCAGCAGCCCGACGCGTTCCAACCACTCGCGCGCGGCCGCTTGCGCCGTGCTCCGTTCGACGCCGCGTGCGCCGAGGCCGAACGCGACGTTGTCGACGACACGCAGGTGCGGGAACAACAGATGCTCCTGGAAGACGACGCCGGCGCCGCGGTGCTCGGGCTCGACGAAGGGACCGCCGGGGCCGCCGTCGAGGACCGTCTCGCCGAGGGCGACGCGGCCGCGCGCGATGCGCAGCAGTCCGGCCAGCACGTGCAGGCAGGTCGACTTGCCGGCCCCGTTCGGCCCCACGAGCGCCAGCGTGCGACCCGCCAACGCCTGCAGTTCCACGTCGAGCTGCAGCGAGCCGCGCGCGAGCGAGAAGTCGGCCTCGAGGTTCATCGCGACGGGAACCATGTGCGGCGAAGCAGGAACAGCACGACGACCGACGCGGTGGCCAGCAGCAGACTCAGCACGATCGCCAGGTCCGGCTCGGTCTCCATGGCCAGCGCACAGGCGAGCGGCATCGTGCGCGTCGTGCCCGCCAGATTGCCGGCGAAGGTCTGCGTCGCGCAGAACTCGCCGAGCGCGCGCGCCCAGCACAGCAGCATGCCCGTGCGCAGCGACGGCCGGACCATCGGCAGCACCACGAGACGGAAGCGGCGCCAGCGCCCTGCACCGAGCGTCGCCGCGGCTTCGAGGAAGCGCCGGTCGAACGAGCGCAGCCCCGCCTCGGCGCTGAGCACGAAGAACGGCATGCCCATGTAGGTCGCGGCCGCGACCGCACCCGCGGTCGTGAACGGCAGGGACAGGCCGAACCAGCGGTCGAGCACGGCGCCGACGATGCCGTTCCGGCCGAACGCGAGCAGCAGCGCGACGCCGCCGACGACGGGCGGCAGCACGACCGGCAGCATCACGACGATGCGCGCCGCCGTGCGCAACGCCGACCGGCCGCCGGCGAGCCACACCGCGAGCGGCAGGCCGAGCACGGTCGCGAGCACCGTGGCGCCGACCGAACTGACCAGCGACAGGCGCATCGCGTCGTGCACGTCGGCGTCGGCCAACTGCTCGAACAGCCGCCCCCACGGCGCGCGCAGCACGATCGCCGCCAGCGGCAGCAGGAACAGCGCCACCGCGATGGCCGCTGGCACCGCCCAGAGACCGGACCATCGCTGCCGCGTGCTCATGGTGGCAGGAAGCCGTGTTCGGCGAGCAGGCGCTGGCCGGCTGGCGACAGCACGAACTGTACGAACGCCTCGCCGCGCTCGCGGTCGCCGCCGGTGCCGAGCACGCAGATGGGGTAGCTCGCGACGACGTCGTGTTCGGGTGCGACGGCCACGCCCGCGACTCCGGCCGTGAGCACGTCGGTGGCATAGACGATGCCCGCATCGAGTTCGCCGAGGCGGACCTTGGTGACGAGCGACTTGACGCTCGGCTCGTCGGACAGCGAGTGCACGACCACGTTCGCCTTGGCCAGCGACTGCCGGGCATAGCGGCCAGCCGGCACGTCCGGCCCGCACAGCGCCACCTTGCAGCCGGCGCGGGCCAGGTCGGCGAGCCCCGCGATGCCGCGCGGATTGCCTTCGCGCACGACGATCGCGAGCCGGTTGCGCGCGAAGACGCGCACGGGTCCGATCGTCGTGCCGAGCGCCGTGACGCGCTGCATGTTGACTTCGTCGGCCGCGGCGAACACCGAGGCGGCCGCTCCTTCGCGCAGTTGCACCACGAGCTGCGGCGTGCCCGCGAAGTGCAGCGCGAGCTCGCGACCGGGGTTCGCGCGCTCGAACGCCCGCGCGAGCGCCTCGAACGGCGCGGTCAGCGATGCGGCCGCGAACACGCGCGCCGGCGCGCCGGCGTCGTCGCGGCAGGCCGCTGCGAGCAGCGCGACCGACGCCGCCACCGCGGCGCCCGACCGCGGCCTGCTCATGACCCCGCCTGGGTCGCGGCATCCGACGGGCGCGCGACGCCGGGTTCGGCCGCGAGTTCGACGACGACGTTGGTCGCCTTGACCACCGCGTAGGCGATGACGCCGGGCGCGAGGCCGAGTGCATCGACCGACTCGCGCGTCAACAACGAGACGATGCGGAACGGTCCGCAGCGCAGTTCGACCTGCGCCGCGACGGTGTCCTTCTTGACGTGCGTGACGATGCCGAGCAGGTGGTTGCGCGCCGACGAGCCGTGCTCGCCGGGCCCCGTGTCGAGTTCGCAGGCCAGTTTCGCCAACTCGACGCCGTCGACGAGCCGCTGCTGGCCACTCGTGCGCACGCTCTCGAGGCGCCCGCTGTCGACGAGGCGCCGCACCGTGTCGACGCTGACCCCGAGCAGCCGCGCGGCTTGGCCGAGCCGATAGGCAGTCATGCCAGCCTTCTATCCGGAGAAAGCTGGCAGATGCAAGGTCTGTCGACGCAATAGTTCAGCGCCGCGTCTTGCCGAGCCGCAACACCATGCCCAGGTAGAACATCTGCTGGCCGTGCACGTCGTTGTTGACGCGGATCGACGGGCGGTTCTCGTTGTCGACGTACGAGTACCAACCGTGCAGCGACAGCGCCTCGCTGAAGTGGATGTAGGTCTCGGCGCCACCACCGTAGAAGAAGTTCTGCGACGCCGAACCGCCGTCCTCCGACAGCACGCGCGAGTACTGCAGCTGGAAGAACGGCGACAGCGTCATCGACGAGCCCAGGTTGAAGCGCATGCGCAGCTGTGCGTCGGCCCACTGGTTGCCGATCGGATGCTCCGCCTCGAAGTTCTCGACGCGATCCTTCTCGTCGTTCCATCCACCGTAGGCGTAGACCTCCCACGTCGCCTGCTCTGAGGCAGGGATGTACCACTCGAGTCGGCCGCGCAGGCGCCACACGGCCGACGGCAGTTCCGTCGTGAAGCCGTTGACGATGCCGATCTCGCCGCGGCTGTCGTTCCACTCGCGTTCGCCGACCAACGTGAACATGTAGCCGTCGCGCGGAAGGCCGCGGCGACGGTCCATCTGGACCGTGTTCTGTTCGACGTAGATGCGGGCGCCGTAGGCGCTGAAGTCGTCCGGGATGCTGAACTGCGGCGGCGTGAGCTTCGACTTGCCGAACATGAGCTTCTTGTAGTAGGGCCCCAGTTCGACGTAGAGACCCTGCTGCGCCTCGCGGCCGAAGCCGATGTAGCCTTCGTAGTCGGCGCCGTCGTAGAAGCCGTTCGGCACCAGCGTGTCGTCGCGGTTGTAGAACCCGTCGCGGTAGAACTGCCACGGCCGCGCGCGCGCCTCGAAGCGCGTCACCGTGTCGTCGCCGACCAGCTTGCCATCGGTGAACGCGGCGAAGATGCCGTCGCGACCCGCGTAGGCCTCGAGCGTGCCCCGACGGCTGCTGAATTCCTCGTTGCGGTAGTAGGCCTTGCCGTCCCAGCTGATGTCGTCGATGAGTCCGAAGTTGCCGACGGCACCGCTCGACGGGTCGAGCCCACCCGAGCCGCCCGGATCCATGCGCGGCGGCGTCGCCTCGGTGCCGATGGCGCCGGCCTCGACCAGGAGCACCGAGCTGTAGCCGTGCGGTGGATTGCGAGCCTCGGTGAGGTCGACGAACGACTGCGCCGCGAGCGGCACGCCGGCGGAACAGGCCAAGACGAGTCGCAGGATCGGGTGATTCATGGATCGGGACGCCTCGCGCGGCGCAGCAGGGGAAGACGGCACGCCGGTCACTTGCCCTCGTCGCGCTTCTTCGCGCGCTCGCACGCGGCGAGCGCCATCGGATGCGCGGGGTCGAGCACGATCACGGAGTACGGGTGATCGGCGTACTGGTTCGCGCGCTCCTCGATGCGAATGACGCCGCGATGGCGCAGCTCGTTGATCAGGGCGCGACGCTCGGGATGCACGAGCCCGCTGAAGTGCTGGCTCATGGGACCCTTGAGGAACGGCGACAGCCAGACCTCCTGGCTGCCGTGACGCACCTGCGCCCGCAGCACGAGATCGAGGCACTGCTGCAGGCGTTCGCCGAGCAGGTCGTCCTGGGGCAGCACGTCGGCCGTTCGCCACGTGACGGGGATGTGGCCGACGATCGCGGCGCGCGACCGGCCCCGATCGGCCGCCAGCCGGCCGTTCTCGCCGTCGTGGAACAACGGGCCGTCGCCGGAGGCCGCCTCGGGCATCGACCCGTCGCCGACCAACGACACGTCGTCGTCGGCCGCGGCGACGACGTCCTCGCTCGCGGGCACGGCCCGCCCGCGATCGGCGCGCCCTTCGACGCCCATCAGGTCGAGCGCGTTCCAGAAGCGTTCGCCGCCGACGCGCATGCGCAGGTCGCCGCTCGTCGTGTCGGGGATGGCGACGACGCGCAGTTCCCGATTCTCCTCGAGCACCTGCCGCGCGATCGGGATGAAGTCGCGGTCACCGGAGACGATGACGATCGCGTCGATGTCCGGCCGGCGGTAGAGCACGCGGCAGACGTCGCACGCGAGCTGCACGTCGGCCGAGTTCTTGCCGGCGTGCCCGACCAGCACGTACTGCGGGTCGAAGCCCATGAGGGCGAGGTCGTGCGCGACCTCGAGGCCCGGGTACGTGTCGAACGCGGCGTAGGACCGCCCGATGACCATCGGCGCCTTGTCGGCCTGCAACCGCGCCTTGAGATGTTCGAGGATGCCCAGGCACAGGTCGCGAATGCGGTGTCCGCTCAGCTCCTCGCGGTTCTTGAGCGACAGGAACAGGTTTTCGAAATCGACGAAGACAGCGGCATGCATGCTGAATCACTACAGTTGGCGTTGCGGAACGCACAGTCGACCGAGAACAGTGGAACGCACGAACGAGACCGACAGGCGGCGGATCCTCGAGCCCTCGCCGGTACGCGGTGCAATTCGACGACCATCGCCGGACCGCGAGCATACCGACCGAGCTCAGGCTGGCGGCAACGAGGTGTCGTGAATCGTCGCGCGGGTCGACGGTTCGTCCGCGGCGGGCAACGCCGCCGGAATCGATGGGATCGCGTCGTTGCCGTTGCTCTCGAGGTCGTCGTCGGCGAGGTAGGTGTAGGCGGCGAGACCTTCCTCGTAGCGGCGCATGAGCAGCGCCGAGTCCTTCATGTTGACCTTGCCGGCGCGCACCGCCGCTTCGAGCCGCCCGCGCATCCTCCGGATGAGGTCCTGCTTGTCGTACTGCACGTAGCTCAGCACTTCGGTCACGGAGTCGCCCTCGATGACGCGCTCGATGCGATAGCCGTGCTCCTCGTCCATCGAGATGTGGATCGCGTTGGTGTCGCCGAACAGGTTGTGCAGGTCGCCGAGGATCTCCTGGTAGGCGCCGACGAGGAACATGCCGATGTAGTACGGCTTGCCGGGCGTGGTCGCGTGCACCTCGAGCACGCTCTTGACGTCGCGCAGGTCGATGAACTTGTCGACCTTGCCGTCGCTGTCGCAGGTGAGGTCCGCCAGGATCGCGCGGCGCGTCGGGCGTTCCTGCAGCCGCTGGATCGGCATCGTCGGGAACAGCTGCTTGACGGCCCAGTGGTCGGGCGCCGACTGGAACACGGAGAAGTTGCAGTAGTAGGTGTCCGCGAGCGCGCGCTCGAGGCCCTGCAGCTCGTCGGGCACGTAGTCGAGCGTGTTGACGATCAGCCGGATGCGATCGCAGATCGCCCAGAACAGGTTCTCGGCGATCGCGCGCCCCTTGAGATCGAGGTAGCCCAGGTTGAACAGGCTGATCGCCTCTTCCTTGAGCTGCAGCGCGTCGTGGTAGCCCTCCTGGAAGTTCTTCAGCGAGATGTCCTTCAGGATCTGCACCATGTTGGCGATGGTGCTGTCCTCGTGCTTGTCGGCGCCCTGGGGCGCCTCGACCTGCTGCCTCGACACACCGAGCACGTCGAAGACGAGGATCGCGTGGTGGGCCGTCAGCGCGCGGCCCGACTCGCTGATGATGCCCGGATGCGCGATGCCCTTCTCGTCGCACGCCTGCTGCACCGCGAACACGACGTCGTTGGCATATTCCTGCAGCGAGTAGTTGGCCGAACTGTGGAAGTTGGTCTGCGAGCCGTCGTAGTCGACGGCCAGGCCGCCGCCGACGTCGATGAAGCGCAGCCCCGCGCCGAGGTCGTGCAGTTCGGCGTAGAAACGCGTCGCCTCCTTGAGCGCGTCCTTGATGGCGCGGATCGCCGTGATCTGGCTGCCGATGTGGAAGTGCAGCAGCTCGAGGCAATCGAGCATGCCGACATCGCGCAGGCGTTCGGTCACCGCCACGATCTCGCCCGCCGTCAGGCCGAACTTCGATTTCTCGCCGCCGGACTCCTGCCACTTGCCGGCACCGCGACTCGCGAGCTTGGCCCGCACGCCGATGTGCGGCCGCAGATCGAAGCGCTTGCTGACCTTGAGCACCGTCTCGAGCTCCTCGAAGCGATCGACGACGATGATCGTGTACAGGCCCATCTTCTGGGCCAACATCGCGGTCTCGATGAAGCTCGCGTCCTTGTAGCCGTTGCAGATGATGAGTCCGTCCGGATTCGTCATGTGCGCGAGCACGACGAGCAGTTCGGGTTTGCTGCCGGCCTCGAGGCCCAGCGAGTACTCCTTGCCGAAGTCGACCAGCTCCTCGACGACGTCGCGCTGCTGGTTGACCTTGATCGGGAACACGGGCCGGTAGAGGCCCTTGTAGCCGCACTCGTCGATGGCCTTGCGGAACGCGCCGGCCAGCGCGGCCACGCGCAGCTGCAGGATGTCGGAGATGCGCAGCAGCACGGGCAGCTCGATGCCGCGGCTGCGCAGATCCTCGACGAGCTCGGGCAGCGAGAACTTGGGCCCGGTCGGCCCCATCGGTTGCACCATCAGTTCGCCGCGATCGTTGATCGCATACGACTGGCCACCCCAGGCTCCCAGCTGGTAGAGCTCGACACTGTCGCGGACGGTCCAGGCACGAAGTTCTTTCTGCGGTGTGCTCAATTCGGGAGGCCTCGGATGCGAGAGCCGGCGCGGCGAGGCCACACCTTGCAGCCAGCCGAACGCCCGCTTCTCGCGCGCGGATTGAACACGACGCGGGGCGAACATGCAGGACCAAGCGGCTCTTTTTTCGCCGCGGCGACCGCGATCGCGCCTCCGGCCGCTTCGCGGGCAGCCTCCACCGCGCTCCTCCTCTGGCCCGCGACGGGGCGCGCGCGTAAGGTCTCCGCGTGAGCAACGCCGACATGCAACCGAGTCGCCTTCGCCTGCAGGATCCAGATCTCGCCGCCTGGCTGCAGCGCGAAGAACGCCGCCAGAGCAACACCCTGACGCTGATCGCGTCCGAGAACCACTGCTCGGCCGCGGTGCGCGAAGCCTGCAGCAGCCGCATCACGGACAAGTACGCGGAGGGTTACCCCAACCGGCGTTACTACGGCGGTTGCGAGGTCGCCGACGGCATCGAGGAGCTGGCGCGGCAGCGGGCCCTGCAGCTGTTCGCGGGCGCCGACGACGCGAACGTGCAGCCGCACTCGGGCACGACGGCCAACCTGGCGGCGCTGCTGGCGCTCGCGGGCCCCGGCGGACGCATCGTCGGCATGGCGCTCAAGGCGGGCGGCCACCTGAGCCACGGCCATCAGAAGAGCCACACGGGCATGATCTTCGCCGCCCGCCAGTACGGCGTCGACGGCACGGGCCGCATCGACCTCGACGAAGTGCGTACGATCGCGCGCGAACACCAGCCCAAGGTCCTCATCGCGGGCGGCAGCAGCTACTGCCGCGACATCGACTACCAGGGCTTCGCAGCGATCGCGCGCGAGGTCGGCGCCTTCCTGCTCGCCGACATCGCCCACCCGGCCGGCCTGATGGCAGCCGGCGTCGTACCGACCCCGATCGGCATCGCCGACGTGGTGACGATGACGACGCACAAGACGCTGCGCGGTCCACGCGGCGGCATGATCCTGAGCCAGAAGCACTGCACGAAGCTCATCAACTCGGCGGTCTTCCCGGGTTCGCAGGGTGGTCCGCTCGTGCAGCAGATCGCCGGCAAGGCGGTGGCCTTCGGCGAAGCGCTGCGGCCCGAGTTCCGCACCTACCAGCAGCGCGTCAAGGAGAACGCTTCCTGGTTGGCGCAGTGCCTCGTCGAGCAGGGGCTCGACCTCGTCACGGGTGGCACCGACAACCACATCGTGCTCGTCGACCTGCGCAAGACCAGCGCGACGGGCGCAGAGGTCGAGGAACGCGCCCTGGTGGCGGGCCTGTCGGTCAACAAGAACGCGATCCCCGGCGACGCGCGGCCGCCGATGGTGACGTCGGGCCTGCGCGTCGGCACGGCGGCGGTGACCACACGCGGCCTCGGCCGCGACCAAATTGCGACAATCGCGGAGGTCCTCGGTGGCATCGTGCGCGGCAGCGACCCGGAGCGCTTCCGCCCGATCGTGCAGGGACTCTGCGAAGCCTTCCCGCTGCCGTGAAATCCTGAAAGGCGCGGGCCAGACGACCTTGCGGCTGGCCGGGGCGCCGTGAAAGGGCTCCTGTACGGGTCCTGGTTAAGATCCCCGGGTACTACCTGTGACAGCACGTGACGACAGCACGGCGTCCGGTGCCGAATCGGATCGCGACCCGCAAACGGTCGCGCTGCTTCGCGCCGGAGAAGCCGAGGGCCTTCGCTGGCTCCTCGAGGACCACGGAGGCCTCGTGCGGTCACGGCTGCGTCTGGGGTTCGGCAAGATGCTCGACGATTCGGAACTCGATGAGGTGATGAGCCTGGCCAGCATTCGTGCGTGGCAGGCTGCCGCCCGCTTCGACGAAACCCGCGGCACGCTGCGTGCCTGGCTGTCGGTCATCGCGCGCAACTGCGCGCTGCGGCTGCTCGAGGGCCGCCGCCGCAGCCCGCTCGAGCCGCAGGGCAAGGTCGACTACGTGATGCCACAGCCGCTCGAGGTCGAGGCCCCGAGCGCCGAACGGCAACGGCTCATCGTCGACGTCACGCGCTGCCTCAACCGCCTGCCGGCGATGCAGCGCGCGGTGCTGCGCGCCGACCTCGACGCCGGCGACGCGGTGCCCGCGGACGAGCTCGCGCAGCGGCTCGGCACGAGCACCAACTCCATCTACGTGTCCCGCCTCAAGGGTCGCCGCTCGCTGCGCGCTGCGCTGCAGGGCCTCGGGCACTTCGCGCAGGACGCGCCGAACCGCAACATTCGTGAGCAGGACGCAGGAGCCGAACCGGCATGAAACCCACCACCCGATCTCCGATGCCGGACCCATTCTGGAACGCGCTCGTCGATGCCGAGACACCGAGTGCCGCCGAGATGCGCGCCGAAGAGGCGGAACTGCGCGCGTTGGAGGCGTCGCTGCAGCGGCGCCAGGGTGGGGTCGAGAAGATGGCGCCGATGGCGGTGGAGCGGTTGGTCGCGCGGGCGACGGCGAAGGGGGTGCGCGGAGCGTGGGGTGGGCCACGGCGGATGTTGCTCGCGGCGTTGGTTGTGGTGTCGGTGGCGTCGGCGGCGTGGGTGGCTGCGAAGCTGATATGGCCTGAGCAGCAGGATGCCCCGAGCAGACTCGACTACGCAATGGCGGTCGATTTGGCCACCGAGCCCAATCGCAACGACCAGGCACACCTGAGCGCACTGGGCATCATCGCAAGAGAGTGTGGCGACGCCGTCGATACCCTGCTGCAACTTGTCGCCCAGGGCGATTCACCCCTCGCCAACGAGCCGCAGAGGATGCTGGCGAGCGAGGCACAGCGTATCCGTCACGATCTCGTAGATCTGATGACGAACGGACCCAACGTGCCACCCCAAGTAATCGACATGAGCCTCACCGAGGCTGCCTCAACTGCGATCAATTCAAGTCTCGGGTTCGATGTGAGGGAGCAGGCCCTGATTCGCCTCCACGACTTGGCGCGGAGCGGCCTCACTGCAATGTGGGTTTCGCCCCTAACGACCGCCGATGCGATTAGCAACCGTCAGAAGATGATCAAACGGCTGCTAGACGACCTGCGCCCCTAGTCCTTGAACCAGGGTGACCGCTGAGGTTGCTGGTCAAGAAAGCGCTCGAAACGCGCCCTCCGCGCGCGAAGATGGCGTTTGCCACAACAACCATCGAGCCCTGGGAGGGGCGTTTCGAGTGAAGGCAATCATCAAGC
>DASUFY010000309.1:0-18363 GCA_036274315.1 Planctomycetota bacterium
TCGCGCGGCGTGCGCGCCGGCGCGTTCATGTGCGCGACCCCGCCGAGCGGCGACAGCGTGATGAGGTCGGTGCGGATGCCGAAGCGCCAGCCACAGGCGATGTGGCCCATCTCGTGCGTCCAGATGACCACGAACAGCAGCAGCGTGCAGACCGTCGTCAGCAGCAGCGCCTCGAGCGTGGTTCCGCTGGCCGGCCCGATCCAGCGCAGGAACAGCAGCGGCATCAGGATCGCCGCGGCCCAGTACATGCGCAGATGCACGCCGAAGAAGGTGCCGATGCCGAAGCTGCGCGAGAGCACGCGCAGCAGCTGCATGAGCGGCGAGTCGTAGTCGCGGTAGGAGGTCACGTGGTTCGGATCTTACGCTAGCATGCCGGACATGTACCGCCTCCTCGGCTTCGCCCTGTTGGCTGCCCCCGTGTGCGCACAGACTCCTGCCGTGAAGATCCCTGGCCAAGGCAGCGTCGCTGCAACTCCCGAACTGGGCAGCGTCGCATGGCAACGCGACTTCGACGCGGCGCTCGCGACCTCGGCCGCGCAGCACAGGCCCGTGTTCCTGCTGTTTCAGGAAATCCCTGGCTGTTCGACCTGCACGGGCTTCGGCAAGGACGTGCTGAGCCACCCGCTGCTCGCCGCGGCGATCGAACAGTGCTTCGTGCCCGTCGCCGTGCGAAACAACGTCGAGGGCAAGGAGCAGCAGGTCCTGCAGCGCTACGACGAGCCGGCCTCGAACAACCCGGTCGTGCGCTTCGTCGACGCCGCGGGCAACGACCTGCTGCCGCGCAAGGACGGCGTGTGGGACGCGCACGGCATCGCCGCGCGCATGATCGCAGCGCTCGAGAAGGCCAAGGTGCCGGTGCCGGGCTACCTGCGCATCGCGCACGCCGAGAGCGACCCGGACACGGCGAAGGCCGTGTTCGCGATGCACTGCTTCTGGGAAGGTGAGGCCGTGCTCGGCGCGCTCGACGGTGTCACGGCGACGAGGTCGGCGTTCGCGGGCAACGCCGAGGTCGTCGAGGTCACGTTCCGGCCAGCGGTGCTGAGCGAGGCGGCGCTCACGGAGCGCGCGCAGGCGAAGAGCTGCAAGACCGTGACGGGCGGCGTGCTGAAGCAGGCGCCGGCCAGCGACCAGCAGCACGCGCTCGGTGGCACGCCGTACGGCAAGCTCGACCTCTCGCCGATGCAGCGCACGAAGGTGCACAGCGCGCTGACGCTCGGCACGGATGCCAAGGTCTGGTTGACCCCGGCGCAGGTCGCTGCGCTGGCAAAGCTCCAGCAAGAGAAGCGGTAGCGACGCCGCACCGCGCCCCGGGCGCGCGGCGTCGCGTGCCCGCGTGACCCCCGACCGGCCGCAGACTACAGCCAGTCAGCTCTCCGGCCGGCGCTGCGCGCGCGCCTGCCGCGCTCCGGCGTCCACCGAGGTTCGCGACGTGGCCCCGGACCCGCCTTCGAACCCATTGTGGTCAAGACCCTTGGAGGAACACGGTGACCAGCACCCTCCCGCCGCGGCAACGCCGCACCCTCGCCTCGTGGCCATGGCAGATCGCGACGCCCGCACTCGTCGTGTCCCTCTTCGCCGCGCCCACACCGGCCCAGGGTTACCCCTGGCTGCACGTCGCCGGCTCGACAGCGCCGTCGGTGCGACGGGACCTGGCGATGGCCTACGACTCGATTCGCCAACGGATCGTGCTGTTCGGCGGCAGCGACGGCCAGACGTTCGGTGACACCTGGCTACGCAGCGCGGCCGGTTGGCTGCAGCAGTCGCCCGCGACGAGTCCGTCGGCGCGGCGGCACCACACGATGGCGTACGACGCCGCGCGACAGCGGGTGATCCTGTTCGGCGGCGTCGACGCGGGGCTCTCCCAGCTCGGCGACACCTGGGAGTGGGACGGCAGCACCTGGACCCAGCGGCTGCCGGCGACCTCGCCGCAAGCGCGCGAAGGCCACGCGATGGCCTACGACGCGGCGAACCAGCGCGTCGTGCTGTTCGGCGGCCTCGGTGCGGGGCAACTCGGCGACACGTGGACGTGGAACGGCAGCAACTGGTCGCTCGCATCCCCCGCCGCGAGCCCCGTCGCCCGCTTCGACCACGCGATGGCCTACGACCCGGTGCGCCAGCGCGTCGTGATGTTCGGCGGCAAGAGCGCAGCGCTGGGCAACCTCGGCGACACCTGGGAATGGAACGGCAGCAGCTGGCTGGCCGCCTTCTCCGCGACCTTCCCGAGCGCGCGCAGCGGGCACGCGATGACCTACGACGCGACTTCGGGGTTCACGCTGCTGTTCGGCGGCAGGGACAGCCAGAACCTGTCGGACACGTGGCGATGGAACGGCAGCAACTGGAGCCAGCTGCTGCCAGCCAGCGTGCCATGCCCGCGCCAAGGCCACGGCATGGCTTCCGACGGCAACGGCGTCGTGATGTTCGGCGGCGAGAACGGCGGCAACCTCGGCGACACCTGGATCTCGAATCCGGGCGCACTCACGTACGGAATCGGCTGTGGCGCACCGCCGCTCGGGCTGCAACCCGATCCCGCCGCCCCACCGTCGTTGGGACAGGTCGCTCGCGCGACCATCGTCGATGCGCCGACCCTGCTCGCCGCAGTCTCACTGGGCGCGAGCCGCGACTTCTTCGGCCCGTTCCCGCTGCCGGTGACCCTCGCGAGCATCGGCATGCCGGGCTGTGATCTGCTGCAGTCGGCGGAACTGGTCGGCCTGTCCGCCAGCCCGCTGACCGCGACGACCCTCTCGGTGCCGCTGCAGATCCCGAACCAACTCGGCCTGGTTGGCGCACATCTGTACCTGCAGGCCTACGCCCTGGCACCGGGACAGAACCCGCTGCAGGTCGTCGTCAGCAACGGCCTCGATTGGACGATCGGCTGCCCACTCGGCACCGCGCAACAACTCGTCGAGGACTTCAACGATGCGCTGCAGCTCGACGTGGGCGCTTCCGCCGGGTCGTGGACCGGGGGCTTTGGCTACTTCGGGTCGATCGGCGGCGACGGCCGCCACGGCGCGTTCGACATCTCGCTCGCGGTCGACACCGGCCAGATCGTCGGCGGCAAGCGCGTCTACGAACTCGACTGCGACCATACGATCGTGCCCGCTGCCAACACGACCACGGGCACGGCGCTCACGGTCACCGACGGCCGCTTCTTCTTCTCGTCGATGGCGCTCGCCAGCAACCAGCGCCTGCGCTTCACCGGCTCGTCGGCGCCCGTGATCACGGTCTCGGGCACGCTCGAGATCCTCGGCGACATCGAGGTGCTCGGTGGCTCCAACGAGACCGTGCCCTCGTCCATCCAGCTCGCGGGACAGGCGGGCGCGAGCGGCGGCATCGGCGGCGGCCGCGGCGGCAACGGCGGCGACCGGTGCCTGGGCGTCGGTCCTGGCGTGGGCAACCCGTTCGACGGCAGGAACGGCGAAGGCGCCCGACTCGTCGCCGGCCACGCCTACGCTGCTTCGGCGGTCGGCACGGGCGGGCGCGGCTCGGTGCTCTACCCGGCCTCGGGCCTGGCCGCAGACCTGCAGTTCGGCGCCAGTCCGCCGTTCCCCGGAATCTACTATTGCCTGTCGGCAGCCGCCGGCGGCGGCGGTGGTGGCCTGTCGGCCCCTGGCCAGATCGGTCGCGTGCTCGGCGTGTACAGCGGCACCACGCCATTGCCGAACCAGAGCACGTTCATGGGACCGATGGCGCCCGGTGGCACCGCCGTGCAGCTGTTCCCGTTCCCGGCGGTTGGTACGCAGCGCAGTTCGTTGCACTTCCTGGTCGGCGGAGCCGGCGGCGGCGGTTCGGCCAGCAATTCGACGTTCTCGCTCAACCTGGTCCCGGCGTCAGCCTGGGCGCCCGGGGCCGGCGGCGGCGGTGGCGGCGGCGCGATGGCGCTGCGCGCCGGCGGCCTGCTGGTGCTGAGCCCGACCGGCAGCCTGCTCGCGCGCGGCGGCAACGCGGCAGACAACCTCGGCATCGGCGGTGTGCCTCAGGTCGCACCCGCCGGCGGCGGCTCCGGTGGCTCCATCGTGCTGCAGTCGGGCGGCCTCGCCGGGCTGTTCGGCCCGATCGACGTCAACGGCGGCCGCGGTGGCTTCTTCCGCAAGACCGGCGGCAGCGGCATCGGCCCGAACGGCGGCATCATCGAGATCCAGGGTGGCAACGGCGGACCGGGCTTCGTGCGGCTCGAGACGCCGCTGTCGCCCACGGTGGCTGCTCTCGCCACGATGACTCCACCGGCGACGGCCAACAACGTCGGGCCACTCAACGAAGTCGACGACCTGGTCGCGATGCGTTCGAAGTTCTACGCGACCGGTCTCGGCTGCGTCGGCGAGTTCCTTCGCTACGAGATCCATGCGTCGGTCGGTGGCACGCCGTTCGTGTTCAGCGACGACCCGACGGTTTCGACCATGCAAGCCATTGCCGGTGCGCCGCTGCGCGCCCGGTTCCAGGCGGGCAACATCGACCTCGTCACGGGCGAAGTGCTGGGCACTGGTCCATGGCGCGAGGCAGTCGGCAATCAACCGGGTCGAATCGGCATCGCCGCCGACGGCGGCAACGGCTACCGCTTCCAGCTGGTCATCGATCGCGCGGTGGCGAGCAGCGTGATCGTCGATCAGGTCGTGGTCGTGTATCGCTGACACCAGGCTGCGAACCCGCCCGACGACGCCGCGGCGAGCCTGCGCGCCACGGCGCCGCGTCAGCGCAGTGCGACCACGCCGGCCGCGAACAGGAACGCGGCGAGCAGCACCCAACAGACCCACAGCACGAACACGCGCTGGCCGTGACGCTGGGGTTCGTGCTGTGCCTGCATGTGCCGTCCCATCGGCGCTCCGGGCGGCTCAGGCGTAGTCTTTGTGCGCTGTACCGCTCGCCGACCCGGACTTCGCGCCACTGCACGAACTCCTGCCCTTCCGCGAACTGGTCAAGCAGCACGCTCCACGAGGCGAGGTGCGCATCGCACCGACGCGGTCGATCTCGGCCGCCTGCGCCCGGCGCGAAAGCAGCGGCTCAGCCCAGGTAGCCCGTGCGCGAGCAGCCGGCGACTCCCTTGTCCCCCGCGCGTCGCGAGCCATGATGCGGTCCGCATGCGCTGCCCATTGCTCGTCATCTCGCTGCTCTCGTGCCTCGCCGCGCGGCCCGCGCCCGCGCAGCAGGGTCCAACCAGGAAGCCCGGCGCTCGCGGCCAACCCGTCTGCGACGAGGCGCAGAGCAAGCAGCCGTTCCCGCTCGCGTCGATGAAGCTGCCGCCGCTGCCCGACCTGCCGGCGCTGACCCGGCGCGACGACGGTGTGTTCTTCGGCGAGGTCGAGGTGAAGTGGCCGCGCGGGACGAGCAAGCTGTGGATCTACCTGCCCGACAGCGACAACCTGCCCAAGTCGCTGCCGTGCGTGCTCGTGCCGCCGGCCGGCAGCAACCTGCTGTTCGGCATGGACCTCGGCGATGGCGATCGCGACGAACACCTGCCGTACTGCAAGCAGGGCTTCGCCGTGATCGCGTTCGAGATCGAAGGCGTCATGCCCGTAGAAGACCAACAGAGCGACGCGAACGTGTTGCGCCAGATGCGCCGCTTCCTCGACTGCGAGGCCGGCCTGCAGGATGCGCGCCTCGCGCTCGAGTACGCGCTGGCCAAGGTGCCCGCGATCGATCCCAAGCGCATCTTCTGCGCCGGCCACAGTTCGGCCGGCACGCTGGCGCTGCTGTTCGCGGCACACGAGCCGCGACTCCGTGGCTGTGCCGCGTTTGCGCCGATCGCCGACGTCGAGCAGCGCATCCCCGACGACGCCGAGCAGCAGATCGAGCAGGACTTCGCCGGCTACCGCAACTTCCTCGTGCGCGGTTCACCAGTGACGCACCTCGCGCGCATCACGGCGCCGCTGTTCGTGTTCGCCGCCGAGGACGACAGCAACGTGCCGTTCGCCGACACCAAGACGTTCGTCGAGCGGTTGCGCAAGGCCAGGAAGACCGTCGAGTTCGACACCGTGCCGACCGGCGACCACTACCAGCCGATGATCGACTCCGGCATCCCGCAGGCGATCGCGTGGATGCAGGCGCTTTGCGCCAAGGGCGCCAGGCCCGACGCGCCGAAGAAGCAGTGAGCCGAACCCTCACCCGCCGCGCCGCCGCTCCTCGAGTTCTGCCAGCGTGCGCGGCCAGTCCTTCTTGAGCAGCGCCGACAGGCCGCGGTCGGCGAGCAGGCGCCCGCCGCACTGGCACTGCGCGCAGTAGTTGCACTCGTTGTCGGCGTAGCGGATGCGCTGCACGGCGGCGCCGCAGTCGGGGCACGGCTGGCCGTAGCGGCCGTGCACGGCCATGCCCTCGCGGAACGCCGTGACCTTGTCGGGAAAGCCGTCGCCGACCTCGGCGCGCAGTCGCTCGGTCCAGTGCTGCAGCACGTGCACGATCGCGGCGCGCAACCGTTCGACCTCGGCGTCGCTCACGCGCGACGTCAGCGTCACGGGACTCAACCGCGCCGCGTGCAGGATCTCGTCCGAGTACGCGTTGCCGATGCCCGAGAACAGCGTCGGGTCGCACAGCGCGCGCTTGAGCGTGCGGTTCTCGGATCGCAGCACCGCGGCGAACGCCTCGGGCGACGCACCCTGCACCTCGAGCCCGCCGCGGTCGAACGCGGCCAGCGCCGCGCGCCCGCGCACGACGTGCAGCGACGCACGCTTCCTGGTGCCGGCTTCGGTCAACACGAGCGTGCCCGGCGCGAAGTCGAACGCGGCGAGGTCGACCTTGCTGCCGAGCTTGCGTTCGCGCGCGTACCAGCGCAGCCGGCCCGCGATCATCAGGTGCAGCACGAGCAACAGCTCGCCTTCGAACACGAACACGAGCCGCTTGCCGAGCCGTTCGACGGCGGTGAGCACCTGCCCATGCAGCGCCTCGAGCGGCGGCTGCACGGACCGCAGCAGGAACGCACTGCGCAGGCGCACGCCTTCGAGCACCTGGCCGCCGAGCAGCGCTTCGAGCCGCTCGCGGTAGACCGTGACATCGGGCAGCTCGGGCATGCGCGGCGAGCTTCACTTGTCGACCGTGAGCACGACGTCGTCGAGCCACAGTTCGCCGCCCATGACGAGCACCACCTGCACCGTGGCGCGTACGGCGCCGTTCTTCGGCCAGCTCTTCTCGACCTTCTGCCACTCGCCGTCGGCGGGCACGCGCACGAGGTCGACGTCCTTGTGCACCGCTTCGCCGTCGGCGCCGTAGAGCCAGACCTTGATCCACGCGTTGCCGATGCCCTTGCTCTTGAGCTGCGCCGACACGCGGACGGTGCCGCCCTCGGGCAGCTCGACGTCCTGGGTGACCAGATCGAGCGGCGGGCCGCCGGTCTTCTCGACGTGCAGCGACTGCTTGCCGCCGGTGTGTTCGCCCTTCGTCGCCTCGACCTTCAAGCGCTTGCTGTTGTCGATCTGCTGCCAGCCCGCGAGCCCTTTCTCGAAGCCCGGGTTGGCGAGCAGGTTCTCGACCTTGCCCTTGGCGGCGGGCTTCTTCGCGCCGGGCCAGATCGGCTTCGGCGCCGGTTCGTCGCTGAGCAGCCACCGCAGCCCCTCTTCGATGCGCGGCAGCGGGTTGTCGTTCCAGCCGTGGCCGCCCTGGTAGGTCGACAGCCGCACCACGGCGCCGGCCTTCGTCAGCGCATCGAACGCCTCGCGCACGCAGCGGAACGGCGTCACCTTGTCGTCGGGCGACTGGTCGAGCACGAACCGGCGCCCCTTGGCCGCGCCCAGGTCGCCGAGGTCGTGCGGCCAGACCGACATCGCGACGTAGCCGCGCGCGAACAGCGCGTCCTTGGCGACGAGCATCGGGTAGACGGCCGGCCCGCTCGAGGACCAGGCGACGAGCACGCGGCGGGCCGGATCGATCGGCAGGTCCTTCTCGACGGCGGCGACCACGGCGCGCACGTACTCGTCGGTCGCGTACTGCATGCCGGGCACCTTGCTGCTCGCGGTGGGCCAGATGATCTGCTGGTCTCCCTGCCACTTGACGGCCGTGACGAGCACGCCCGTGCAGTCGTCGGGTCGCTGTGCGAGCAGCGCGTTCTCGACCCACGGCAGGAACTCGCGCGAACCGTCGCCGCCCGGCAGCACGACGACGAGCCCACCCTGTTTGCCGCGCGGCGGCGCCTTCTTGGCCGGCACGACGAAGTAGAGGCTCTGCGGCAGCGCCTCGAGCGTGCCTTCGACGGCCGCCGACTTCTGCGCCCGCGCGTGCGGTGTCAGCAGCGCGAACGACAGCGCCAAGAGCGTGGTGCACTGCGATGCATGCCTTGCCATACGGCGAATGCTAGCGCGCGCGGCTGCGCTGCCTATTCTCCGGCCTCCACATGTCCTTCCCCGAACCGTTCTACAGCTGGCGTCCGCATCCCTGGCACGGCATCTCGTCGGGCCCCAAGCCGCCCGAGATCGTGCAGGCCTACATCGAGATCACCCCGTTCGACCTCGTCAAGTACGAGATCGACAAGGTCAACGGCTTCCTGCGAGTCGATCGGCCGCAGCGCACGAGCAGCCAGCCGCCGAGCCTGTACGGCTTCATCCCGCGCACGCTGTGCGGCCGCCGCGTCGGTGACTTGTCGCCCGACGCGAAGCGCGGCGACGGCGACCCGCTCGACATCTGCGTGCTCAGCGAACGCCCGATCAACGCGCGCGAGATCCTCGTCAAGGCCAAGGTCATCGGCGGCCTCGCGATGCTCGACAACGATGAGGCCGACGACAAGATCGTCGCGGTGCTGGCCGGCGACTTCGTCTGGGGCGACGTCGAGGACATGGCCCAGCTGCCGCCGGTGCTCGTCGAACGGCTGCGCCACTACTTCTCGACCTACAAGCTCGTGCCCGGCGCGGTGCCCGTGTCGCTGCTGCCGTACGACAAGCAGCGCGCGCACGCAGTGATCACGGCCGCGCTGCAGGACTACCACGAGGTCTACGGCGGCCCGCTCGCGTCGTGACGGCGCGGTGCATTCCACCCCGGGACCGAGCTATGCTGCGAACGACATGACGTCGCCCGAAGAGATCCCGACCTACAACCCGCGCATGCACCGCGGCGGCAAGCTCTCGTTCCGCGGCCGCGTGCAGGATGGCGACGACGATCCCGGCGACCTGCTCGTGCTCGGCGGCAAGAACCCGCCGCCGCTCGAAGCACTCGTGCCCGAAGGCCACGCGCACGTCGAGGTCGAGATCGGCCCCGGCAAGGGCGCGTTCGTGCTCGCCGCGACCGCGGCCCGACCGGACACGTTCGTGCTCGGCATCGAAGCCGCGCCCGGCTACGCGAGCATGGCGGCGACGCGGCTCCGGCAGAGCGGCCGCACCAACGCGCGGCTGCTGGTCGACAACGGCAAGCTCTATCTGCACGACCGCGTCGGCGAAGCCGCGCTCGACGCCGTGCACGTCTACTTCCCCGATCCGTGGCCCAAGCGGCGCCACAAGGGCCGGCGCTTCTTCACCGACGACGTGCTGCCGGTGCTCGCCCGCGTGCTGCGCGGTGGCGGCCACTGTTACGCAGCGACCGACAACGCCGCCTATGCGGGCCAGATCGCGCGCGTGCTCGGCTCGGCCCGCGACTTCGTGCGCGACGAGGCCGAAGAGGCGCGGGTGCTCGCGTTGGGCCCCGGCCACGCCTTCACACCGACCAACTTCGAGCGCAAGTACCTCGAGGAGGGCCGCGTGATCCGGCGCTACGCGTTCCGCAGGCTGCCGCGATGAGTCGTTGGGTCGACGTCGGCGCCACCGCCGAGCTGAAGTTCGAGCCCGGTGCGCCGGTCCAGATCGACGGCCACTGGATCGCCGTCTTCCGCGTCGACGGGCAGTGGTGCGCGATCGACAACAACTGCCCGCACGCGAGCGCGCCGCTCTGCGACGGCACCGTGATCGACGGCAAGGTCGTCTGCTACCTGCACTGCTGGGAGTTCGACCTGCGCACGGGTGCCTGCGACGTCGGCGCCCAGTGGAACGTGCGCACCTACCCGGTGCGCGAACTCGAGGGGCACCTGCTCGTGCAGTGGCCCGGGCAGCCACCCGCGTAGGGCCGCGGACCTGCCGCGTGCCGCGCGACCGGCTACGTTGCCGCCATGGACCTCGCCGGGACCTACCGACGCCAGCTCGCCTTTCGCGACTGGACCACCGCTCTCGACGCGCTGCCTGCGCTCGCGGGCGCCGCGGTGCTCGACCTGGGCTGCGGCGTCGGCGACGTGGCGAGCCTGCTCGCGCAGCGTGGGGCCCGCGTCGTCGGCGTCGACGCGAACGAGGAACTGCTCGCGGCGGCGCGAGCGCGCCAGCTCGAACGCGTCGAGTTCCGCACCGCGGATCTGCGCGCGCTGCCCGACGGCCTAGCGGGCCCCGTCGACGGCATCTGGTCGAGCTTCGCGGTCGCCTACTTCCCCGATGCGACGCCCGTCGTGCGCACGTGGGCGCGCCACCTGCGGCCCGGCGGCTGGATCGCGCTCGTCGAGATCGACGACCTGTTCGCGCACGAACCGCTCGCCGAACGCACGCGGGCACTGCTCGGCACCTACGCCGACGAGGCGCTGGCCGCCTCGCGCTACGACTTCCGCATGGGACGCCGGCTGCGCGCGGTGCTCGAGCGGTGCGGCTTCACGGTGCAGCGGGAGATCGTGCTGGCCGACCGTGAGTTCTCGTGCGATGGTCCTGCCGCACCGGCCGTGCTCGACGGCTGGCGCGACCGGTTGCGCGGCATGCGGCTGCTGCACGCCCACTGCGGCGCCGAGTACGAGGCGGTGCGCGCGGACCTGCTCGCCTGCCTCGGCGACAGCCGACATCGATCGCACTGCCGCGTGCGGTGCTGCATCGGCGTGCGGTAGCCCGGTGGTACGGCCGGGCCGGGGCGGGCCGCGCCCGCCCGACGAATGCACGCGCCGCATGACGGGCGCCGGCCCGATTCGCCGTTGGTCAGGGTGTACCACCGCGACCCCCGACCCGACCATGAACCACTCCACCATCGTGCTTCCCCTGCTGCTCTGCACCGGACTCGCCGCCCAGCGCGTCGTCGTCGTCGACGCCGCCAACGGCCCCGGCACCGACTACACGACGCTCGCCGACGCCTTCGCCGGGCTGCAGAACAACGACTTCGTGCTCGTGCGAGCGGGCACCTACACGGGCCTGTCGGCGACCACGGGGCTGTCGTTCGTGATGGTCGGCGAAGGCGATCCCACAGTCGAACCCGCGCCCTCGGCGGCCGCCGCGCTGACGGTCACGATGAACGGCTCGTCGTACCAGCGCATCGCGTTCCGCGGCATGACGTTCCACAGCCTCACGACCGGACAGTGGGCGCTGAACCTGCGCACGAACTACAACTGGTGGCCCGCGCCGACCGCCGAGGTCGAGGACTGCACGATCGTGTCGCAGTCCCCGGTGGCCGATCGCGTCAGCCTGCTCGCCGAGTCGATCGGCCTGACGCTGCAGCGCTGCACCTTGGGCACGAGCCAGCTCGACAGCTGCCTCGCGAGCATCGTCGCGTGCACGATCACGGGTCCCGACCAGAGCATGTCCGGTCCGTTCTCGCAGCACGCGCAGACCGCGCTCGACGTGATCCGCTCCGAGGTCTGGATCGTCGATTCGACGCTGACGGCCGGCAACAGCAACAACGTCTACGGCAGCCCGGCGTCCTGCATCGGCTTCAGCGAGTACAGCTACACCGTGACCTCGACGGTGCACGTCTCGGGCGCTTGCACGCTGACCGCCGATCAGTCGCCGAACACGTCATGGCCGGCACCGTTCGTGTTCCAGAACTACCAGACGTGGTGGCCGCTGCCGAGTGCGGTCGACCTCGAGCCCGGTGTCGCGCTGGTCGCGTCGCCGCCGCTCGGGATCACCGCCAGCGCCAACGTCACGATCGCTGTGCAGACGGTGCCGCACCTGCAGGCGTCGGCGGCGCCGCTCGGCGGCGCGTGGACGTGCACGGCGCACGGCACGGGCAACGACGTGGCGATCCTCGTCGTCGCCACCGCGAGCCGCGGCAACGTGCTGCTCGGCATGCCGCTGCTGATGGACACCGCCCAGGCCGTGATCGCCGACTTCGGCGTGGTCGCCGCGACCGGCAGCTGCACGTTCGCCCCGATCCCCGTGCCGAACGACCCGCTGCTGTTCAGCACCGTGCTGCAGGGCACCGGCGTGTTCCTGACGCCGTCGGGGCTCCTGCTCGGCAGCAACCCGGTCTCGGGCGTGCTGCACTGACCCGCGCCTGCGCCGCTCGTTCACTTGACGACCGCGGTGCGCGCGGCGAGCACGTGGAACGGCAGCGCTGCGTCGCCGGACAGGCCGAGTTCCTTGTCGATCGCCCAGAGGTGGTGGTCGAGGCCGATCTCGGTGTTGGGCACGAAGCCCGGCACCGAGATCACCTGCACGACCGCGCCGCCGAGACCGCGGTGCATCGTGCCGCGCGGCAGATAGCAGAGGTCGCCGGCGCGCAGCGCGCGCGTCTGCAGCAGGTCCTTCGCCTCGTCGCGCGTCACCGCGTGCGCTTCGATCGCCGCGACCTTCGTCGACGTCAGCAGCCGCGCGCCGTCGGGGGCCTGCTGCACGAGGTAGAACTCGTCGAAGCCGCCGTCACGCGGATGGTAGTGCGAGAACGAGTCGCGGATGCGCACGCGGTGCGCGTTGAGCGCGTGCAGCACGTAGGGCCCGACCTCGGGGCGCCACGTCAGCACGATGCGCCGGTAGGCGTCGTCCTCGTCGGCACAGCCGCCGGGCGTGTCGGTGATGCGCGGGTCCCAGTCGGGCCGGATGGCGGCCGGCAGCCCGGGCGGCAGCGACTCCGGCAGCGTGAACGCGAGCAGGTCCACGGCCCCCTGCTCGAGGTGCCACGGCGAGCCCGCGCGCAGCAGCAGCACGTCGCCGACCGTCGGCGCGACCGTGCGATCCGCCGGTCCCTGCACGAACAGCACGCGGTCGCCGGCCGCCGCCGGCAGGTCCGCGCAGCCGCGGAACCAGGCCAGGTCGTAGCCCGGATTGTTGGCCACGAACGCCGCGCGCAGCGCGCCGAAGCCATCGTCGTCGTGCCCGAGCCGCGCGACGACGATGTCACCGCCGCGCCCGCCCGGCGTCGCGCACGCGGCGAGCAGAGACGAGACGAGGCAGAGGCCGGCGCGCGAACGGAACATGGGCGAAGCTGGCCGCGGCGGCGGCCGAGCGGTTACCGTAGTGCCGCCGCCCGTTCCGCAGAAGGCCCGTCATGACCCGACTCAACCGCCGCAGCTTCCTGCGTGGCACCAGCGCCACGGTCCTGACCCTGCCCCTGTCCCGGTTGCTGCCGGGGCAGTCGTGGCGACCGCTCGGCGAACTGCGCATCGCCTGCGTCGGCATGAACAGCCGCGGCACCGACCACATCGAGCACCTGCGCAAGCTCGAAGGCGTGCGAGTCGTGGCCCTCGTCGACGTCGACGCCGAGGTCGTCGCGCGCGAAGCGAAGAAGTTCACCGACCGCGGCGAGAAGGTCGACACCTGTGCCGACGTGCGGCGTGTGCTCGACCGCAAGGACATCGACGCCATCTCGATCGCGACGCCCAACCACTGGCACTCGCTGATGGCGATCTGGGCCTGCCAGTCCGGCAAGGACGTGTACGTCGAGAAGCCCGTCTCGCACAACGTCTGGGAGGGTGGCCAGCTCGTCGCGGCCGCGCGCAAGTACGGGCGCATCGTGCAGGCCGGCACGCAGTCGCGATCGTGCCACGGCATCGCCGAAGCGATCGCATGGCTGCAGAGCGGCCAGCTCGGCAGGATCCGGCTCGCGCGCGGGCTCTGCTACAAGCCGCGGCAGAGCATCGGCAAGGTCGACGGGCCGCAGCCCGTGCCCGAGACCATCGACTACGACCTCTGGTGCGGCCCGGCCCCGAACGTGCCGCTGCACCGCGAGCATCTGCACTACGACTGGCACTGGGACTACGCCACGGGCAACGGCGACGTCGGCAACCAGGGCATCCACCAGATGGACCTGGCCCGTTGGGCGCTCGGCGAGTCGTCGCTGCCGCGCCGCACGCTGAGCATCGGCGCCCGCCTCGGCTACGACGACGACGGCAACACGCCCAACACGCAGGTCGTCTACCACGACTACGAACGCGCACCGCTCCTGTTCGAGGTGCGCGGCCTGCCGCGCGACAGCGCCGCGCAGCAGGGCAAGTGGGGCAAGGGCATGGACTCCTACCGGGGTGCGAGCATCGGCGTGATCGTGCACTGCGAGGGCGGCTTCCTGCGCATCCCCGACTACTACGGCGCGGTCGCGTTCGACAACGAGGGCAACGAGGTCCGCAGCTTCGCGGGCCACACCAACCACTACGCCAACTTCGTCGCGGCCGTGCGCAGTCGCAAGGTCGAGGACCTGCACGCGCCGATCCGCGAAGGCCACGTCTCGAGTGCGCTGTGCCACCTCGGCAACGTCTCGCACCAGCTCGGCAAGGAGCGCAGCAAGGCCGACATCGCCGCGGCGGTCGCCTCCAACGAGCACACGGCCGAAGCATGTGCCCGCATGTTCGCCCATCTCGAGGCGAACGGCGTCGATCTCGACAAGACGCAGCTGCGCCTCGGCCCGTGGCTCGACGTCGACGCCGCCAACGAGCGCTTCGTCGGCAACGAGGCCGCGAACGGCCTGTTGACGCGCGCGTACCGGACCGGCTTCACCGTGCCCGCGGACGTCTGATCGATGCGCGCACCGCGTGGTGCGTGGTGCCTTTGCGCGACGGCGATCGCCGGCTGCACGGCGGCGCACCGCGCGACCTGGCCCATCGTCTGCGAGGAGACGTTCGCGTCGGCGTCGAGCCTCGACCGCTTCGCCTTCAGCGACGCCGCACGCTGGCGCTGGTCTCCCGCCGGCCCGTGCCTCGAGCTGCTCGGCGACAGCCACTACGCGCCGCCCGTGCGTTCGCCGACCAGCATCGCGCTCGTGCGCGACCTCGAGGTCGCCGACTTCGACCTCGAGGTCGACGTGCTGCAGACCGGCCGCGACTACGGCCACCGCGACCTGTGCCTGTTCTTCGGCTTCGAGTCGCCGACGCGCTTCTACTACGTGCACCTCGCGCAGGCACCGGATGCGAACGCGCACAACGTCTTCGTCGTGCAGGACGCGCCGCGCAAGAACCTCGCGCCCGTCGCCGCCCACGGCATCCAGTGGGGCGATCACGTCTGGCACCACGTGCGCGTCGAGCGGCGCACGAAGCCCGGCACGATCCGCGTCTTCTGGGATCGACAGCCCGAACCGATCCTGCAGGCGACCTCCACGGCCTTCGTCTGGGGCCGCGTCGGCTTCGGCTCGTTCGACGACTCGGGCCTGCTCGCGGGCCTGCGCCTGTGGGCGCCGGCGGCCCGCACCGCGGCGACCGGTGACCCGTTCTCGACGCGTTGACGCGGACTGGTAGACTCGCACGACCGGTCGCCTCCGGGATGCCCACACGATGCTGCGACTGCTCTCCGCGACCGCGTTCCTGTTCCTGCCCGGCTTCGCCTGCTGTGTCGGCCAGACGGCCCCCACCGGCGGCGCCGCCGATGCGCACCAGATCCACTGGCAGCGCTCGCTCGACGATGCGCTGGCGCTCGCCGCGGCGACGAGCCGGCCGCTGCTGATCGCCGTCAACATGGACGGCGAGAGCGCCAGCGACCGCATCGTGCACGAGCAGTACCGCGACCCCGCGTTCGTCGCGCTGACGCGCCGCTGCGTCTGCCTCGGCGCGAGCGTGTTCCGCCACAACGCGCGCGACCACGACGATCAGGGCCGGCGCATTCCTTGTCCGCGCTTCGGCGACATCACGTGCGGCGAACACATCGCCCTCGAGCCCGTGCTGTTCGACAAGTACCTGGCCGACGGCGAACGCGTGGCGCCGCGGCACGCGCTCGTGCGGCCCGACGGCACGAAGGCCTTCGACCTGTCGCTGTGCTTCGACCTCGAGGACGTCGATCGGGCGCTCGCGACCGCGGTGGCCGGCAGCGACGGCGGCAGCCGGGTCGCAGCCGGGGCGGCGGACTGGGACTCGTTGGCCGCGCGCCGCGACGCCGCGGGTCGCTCGCTGCTCGAGGCCGCGCTGCAGCGCGCCACCGACGACGCGAGCCTGCAGCAGGCCCTCGCCGCGATCGCTGCGCACGGCGATGCGGGTTCGCTCGAGGCGCTGCGGCTCGTCGCGGCGCGCGAGCCGGCGCTCGGCTGGGCGGCCGGGCAGCTGACCGCAACGGTGCGGGCGCTCGGCCTCGGCACCGCGTGGTTCACGGTGTGGCAGGACGTCGAACAGGCGCTCGGCTGTCTGCCAGACGATCCCGGGCCCGACGCGCGTCAGCGGGAATGGCTGTTCAGCCCACCGCTGCGCGACGACCTGCCGGCCTCGCAGCGGTCCTTCCTGCTGGCCCGCGGCGCCGTCGACGATCCGGTGATCGTGCAGGCGATCGCCGGAGGATCCCCGCTCGATCCACCCCGCGTCGAACCCGTGCAGCTCGGCAGCCTGCTGCAGACCGCGAACGCCGTCGCGCGCCGCGAGACCGACCTGCCGCACACGGGCGGGCCGACCGACGCGATGCCCGAACAGGCGGAATTGGAGCACCGTCTGGAGCAACTCGACGCCGCCGCGGCCGAGCGCCGCGACGATGCCGACTGGCAGGAGCAGTTCGCCAAGGCGTCACTCGACCTCGGCCGACGCCGCATCGAAGCGGGCCGCCGCGACGCCGACCTGCTGCTCGAGGACGCCGCACGCTACTTCGAGCGCGCCACGGCCAAGGAGCCCGCACACTGCGAGTGGTGGATCGAACGCGCGCGCACGGCGTACTTCCGCCAGCACTTCGACGAGCAGGTGGAGTTCGGCATGCGCGCATTTGCGGTCGCGGCCGGCAGCGACCGCGTGCCGCTCGAAACCGAACTGCTCGGCAGCCCCGTGCTGAACGACGCCAACGCGATCGAGGCGCTGCGCTGGGTCGGCGACGGTCACGCGCGCCTGCTCGCCAGCCGCGCTGGCAAGGACATGACGGCCGAACTCGCGGGCATGATCGATGGATTGCGCGCGCTCGCCATCGTCGCCGCGAGTCCGTTCGGCGCCGAGGGCGACTGGGTCACGCTGGCTTCGTACTGCGGCGCGCTGGGGCTGCTGCGCGAACAGGTCGCGCTGGCCGAGTGCGGCGCGATGCGCTACCCGGCCTCGCGCGATCTGCGCCAGGCGCTCAACGGAGCACTCTGGCAAGCAGGACGGCCCGAACTCATGCCCGCGGTGGCCGGGGCCATCGAACGCGCGCACGCGCCGTCGGCCGACGCGGCGTGGTTCACGGGCTATGCGTTCCTGCTCGCCGCCGAGGACGACCGGCGCGCGGGACGACCCCTGCCGGCGCGCGACGCCTACGCGTCGGCACACGCCTGCTTCGCGCGCGCGGCCGCCGCCAACCCCGCGTATGCCGACAACTGCGCCTGGTTCCGCGCCATGACCTGGCTCGGCCGCGCCATGATCGAGGCGATGTCCGCCCAGCGCGCGCCCGCCGTCGACGCGCTCGTCGAGGCGATCCGCCTGCACGGCGACCTGAGCCAGTACCGCGACGGGCTCGGCTACGACGCACTCGACGTCGTCGACCGCATCCTCGAGTGGCGACCGGGCCCGCCGCCCGAGATCGCGCCGCTGCAGCTGCTCGATCGCCTCGACGGCGTCGCTGGCGGCGATCCCTACTGGGCCGTCGCCGTGTCCGACAGCGCGCTGCGCGAAGCGTTGCGCGCCGACGGCCGCAACCCCGAACGCATCGACCGCGAGACGGTCGACGCCGCGGGCAACAAGATCACGATGCCGATGGGCCTGCCGACGGCCGACGGCGACACCTGGCTGCTGGCCTCGATCGAGGCCGGGCGCCGCGCCGCCGCGCGCGCGAAGACCGACGCCGACAAGCAGCCGCTCGCGCAGAGCGACACGATCTGGGCCGAACGCGCCCTGCAGCGCGGCACGCTCGACGGCGTGCGGGCAGCGCTCGCTGAAGCTGCGCCGCTGCTCGGGCTCGAGCCGCCCGCCGACGGTGCCGGCGAGGCGGCGCTGCGCGCGCTCGCCGCCGAGCTGCGCCAGCACCTCGGCGAGGCGCGGCCGCACTTCCGCGAGGGCCGCTAGCGGGCTGTCACTGGCCGACCCACTGCGCGTACGCGGCCTCGAGCCGCGGGCCGTCCCAGCCCGCGCCGTGCAGCACGACGCGGTAACGGAGTTCGAGCGAACCGCCGACCGGCACCGTCAGCGCGCCGGCGCCCGCGGGCTTGTTCTCGAAGTCGTGCACGCCGAACGGATTCGCCGCCAGCAGGCCGTAGGTGCGCGCGTGCCACCAGGTCGGGAACGACGCGTTCGACGGATGGTCGAACATGGCGATGCCGACCGCCTGCCCGTCGATCGTGCCCGAGTCGTCGATCCACCGCGCCCGTTTGCCCCACACGTCCTTG
>DASUFY010000310.1:0-9846 GCA_036274315.1 Planctomycetota bacterium
ACAGCAACGCGGGCACGTCGGTCGGGTCGAGTTCGAGGATGCGATCGAGCAGATCGACCGCGGTTTCGTGTTCGGGGCGCAGCTCGCTGAGCACCCGCTCGTCGGGCCAGCCCTCGATGGCCAGCAGCGACGGCAGCGTCGCGTAGAGCTGTTCCTTCGCGGCGCGCCGCTCCGCGGCCCGCTGCCGCAACAGGATCGGCCCGGCGACCACGGCGACGAGCACGGCGAGCCCCACCGCACCGACCGCGACCGGTCGGGCCGGTGCGCGCCGCCACTGGCGCAGGCGCCGACCGATGGCACCCAGCGGCCGCGCCGACACGGGCCGATGCTCGAGAAACGCCTGCAGGTCCGCCGCGAGCGCAAGGGCTTGCTGGTAGCGGCGCGCGGGGTCGCGCTCGAGGCACTTCTCGACGATTGCGACGAGGTCGCGCGGCAGGTCCGCCCGCACGCTCGCGAGCGGCGTCGGCTCGTGCACGAGCAACGCCGCGAGCACCGCCGTCGCATCACCTTCGTACGGCGGTCGCCCCGCGAGCAGGTGGTAGAGCGTGGCGCCGAGCCCATACACGTCGAGCGTCGGCTCGGCCGCGGCGACGCCGCCGCGCACCTGTTCGGGCGCCATGTACCACGGCGTGCCGAGCGTGGTCTGCGTCGCCGTCAGCCGCTGGTCGGTCGCGCGCGCCGCGATACCGAAGTCGAGCAGCACGGCGCGACCGGGTCGCGCGAGGAACACGTTCGACGGCTTGACGTCGCGGTGCACGAGCTCGTGCGCGTGCGCCGCGGCGAGACCGCGCGCCAGGTCGCAGGCCCAGCGCGCGCACAAGCGCGGCCAGTGGCTCTCGGCCGGCTCGGCACCGATCACGGCGCGCACTGCCGCGACCGCAGGCTCGCCGCCCGTGATGCGCTCGAGCAGCGTCGCCAGCGTCGCGCCCTCGAGCCGTTCCATGACCAGGAAGTGGATGCCCTCCGGCGTGCGGCCGCGGTCGAACACGGCGACCACGTGCGCATGCTGCAGCGCCGCCAGCGCCTCGGCCTCGCGCTGGAAGCGCCGCTCGGCCTCGGGGTCGCGGAACAGCCGCACGTCGAGGATCTTGACCGCGACCTCGCGCCGCAGCTCCTGGTCCTCGCCGCGGTAGACGACCCCCATCGCGCCGCGGCCCAGGCATTCGGCGAGCCGGTAGCGCCCCGCGAGCACGGCCCCGGCCAGCGGATCCTCGCGCAGCGCGGCCTGCTGCAGCTCGGGCAGCTGGGAGGTCAGCCCCAGCACCTCCGCCAGCGGCCCGGCGAGGTGCGGGTGCTCGCCGCAGAGCTCGAGCGGGTGCACGGTCTCGCCGGCGTCCATCAGCGCCAGCGCGCGCCGGACGCAGTCGATGAGCCGTTCCTGGTCCTGGATGTTGCGGGTGAAGCTCACGCAGCCGTGGTGCCGGAGCCGGTCATTCTAGCCATGGCACCGCGGGTCCGGGCGCGCCCGAACCCGGCCAGCTTCGCGCGTCGACCTGTGCAAACACCTGTGCAATGACACCCACGTGCCCGATCGAGGGCGCGCGCATCGATCCGTTTTCTTTCGGCGCCGCCGCGCTAAGCTCGGCTCGCTGCATGGGCGCCAAGGTTCACTACCGGATTGCCGTGCTGCTGGCCGCGGCGTGCAACGCCGTCGGTTGCGCGAGCAGCCCCGAACTCCCGCGCAGCGTCACCATCGAAACGGGCCGCCGCACGAGCGTCACGCTGACGCAGACCCAGGGGCGCATGGTCCTGGCGCTGCAGAACGAGAGCAGCGGCGGCGCGGCCCAGGTCTACAGCGACGAGCGATCCAACCCGCTCGCCAAGGTCGTGCCCGACGCGCAGCTGCAGGCGCTGCTCGACGTGTTCACGGCCAAGGGCCTGTTCAACACGAGCATGTCGACGGTGCCGCCCGATGCGCGCGACGTGCTCGCCGTCGAACAGGGCGGCCAGCGCTGGATCTGGGCCCGGCGCCAGGCCGGCATCGACGCCGAGCCGCTGTTCCACGAGGCCAAGGCGTACTTCCTCGACGTGTACAACAGCAGCACCGCCTACCACGGTCACGCCGACGACGAACGGCCCGACCTCAAGGGCGAGATGCAGCGCGCGCACGAAGACGCGCTCACCGCCAAGCAGAAGCTCGAAGCGCTGCGCAAGGAGAAGCAACAGTGAGCCACGCGCCGGCCATCGCCGCGTTGGCGATCGTGCCCGTGCGCGTCGGCAGCCAGCGGCTGCCCGGCAAGGCGCTGCTGCGCGAGAGCGGCAAGGAGCTGTTCCTGCACACCTGCGACCAGGCCAGGCAGGCGCGCAACATCGATCGCGTCTGCGTCGCGACCGACGACGACCGCGTCGAGGCCGCCGCGAAGCACCACGGTTTCGACGTCGTGCGCACGAGCGCGGCCTGCCGCACGGGCAGCGAACGCTGCGCCGAGGCCGCCGCGGCGATCCCGTGCAAGGCCGTGCTCGACATCCAGGGCGACTGGCCCGAGGTCGAGCCGCGCGACCTCGAGGCCGTCGTGGCGCAGCTGCTCGGCGGCAAGGCCACCTGCAACACGCTCTGTGCGCCGCTGCACGACGCGGCGAGCCTGCAGGACCCCAACGTGGTCAAGGTCGTACGCGGCCGCTCGGGCAAGGCGCTCTACTTCAGCCGCGCCGCGATCCCGTACGTGAAGGAGGGCGCGTTCCGGTTCTGGCGCCACATCGGCGTCTACGGCTTCCGGCGCGAGACGCTGCTGCGCGTGCCGGCGCTGCCGAGCAGCGGCCTCGCCGAGGCCGAGAGCCTCGAACAGCTGCGCTTCCTCGAGAACGACATCGCGATGCACGTGCTCGACGCCACGGGCGACCCGTGGGGCATCGAGACCCGCGCCGACTACGACGCCTTCCTGCAGCGACTGGCCGCGAAGGCAACCCCCAGATGACGACGCACCCATGACCAAGTACATCTTCGTGACCGGCGGCGTCGTGTCGTCCCTCGGCAAGGGCCTCACCTCGGCCGCGATCGGCTGGATCCTCGAGCGCAACGGCCTCTCCGTGTCGATGCAGAAGCTCGACCCCTACATCAACGTCGACCCCGGCACGATGTCGCCGTTCCAGCACGGCGAGGTCTACGTCACCGACGACGGCACCGAGGCGGACCTCGACCTCGGCCACTACGAGCGCTTCACGCACACGCGCGTCAACAAGGACTCCAACTACACGACGGGCAAGATCTACAAGTCGGTGATCCAGAAGGAACGGCGCGGCGACTACCTCGGCAAGACCGTGCAGGTGATCCCGCACATCACGGACGAGATCAAGATGGGCATCAAGGCCGGCGCCGCGCCGAGCCCCGGCGACCCGCCGCCAGACGTCGCGATCACCGAGATCGGCGGCACGGTCGGCGACATCGAGAGCCTGCCGTTCCTCGAGGCGATCCGCCAGTTCAGCCTCGAACACGGCGCCAACGACTGCATGTTCATCCACCTGACGCTGCTGCCGTTCCTGCGCGCGTCGGGCGAGCTGAAGACCAAACCGACGCAGCAGTCGGTCGGCAAGCTGCGCGAGATCGGCATCCAGCCGCACGTGCTCATCTGCCGCACCGAGATCGCCATGGACCCCGACATGGCCAAGAAGATCTCGCTGTTCTGCAACGTGCGGCCCGAGGCGGTCATCGAGGAGCGCGACGTCGCACATTCGATCTACGAGGTGCCGCTGATGCTGATCGAGTCGGGACTCGACCAGCGCATCCTCACCCACCTGCAGCTGACGCCGCGCCAGAAGGTCGTGACCGACGACTGGCAGCGCCTGCTCGAGATCGTCAAGCACCCCGAGCACAAGGTCGAGATCGCCGTCGCCGGCAAGTACATCGAACTGCACGACGCGTACAAGTCGATCTACGAGTCGCTGAGCCACGCCGGCATCGCCAACTCGTGCAAGGTCGTGCTGCGCAAGGTCTCCGCCGAACAGGTCGCCAACGAAGGGCCCGACCGGCTGCTCGCGGGCGTCGACGGCATCCTCGTGCCCGGCGGCTTCGGCGAACGCGGCTTCGAGGGCAAGATCGCGAGCATCCGCTACGCGCGCAAGCACCAGATCCCGTTCTTCGGCATCTGCTACGGCATGCAGGCCGCGGTCGTCGAGTACGCACGCAGCGAGCTCGGCCTGACCGACGCGACGACGACCGAGTACGACGCGAACGCCACCAACCCGGTCATCTCGCTCATGGAGGAGCAGAAGCGCACCAACGAGAAGGGCGGCACGATGCGCCTCGGCGCGTTCGAATGCCGCGTCGAACCGGGCACCAGGAGCCACGCCGCCTACGGCGCGACGACGATCAGCGAACGGCACCGCCACCGCTACGAGCTCAACAACGCCTACCGGCACAAGCTGCAGGAGGCGGGCCTCGTCATGGCCGGCGTGAACCCCAAGCTCGACCTCGTCGAGATCGTCGAGATCCCGGACCACCCGTGGTTCGTCGGGGTCCAGTACCACCCCGAGTTCAAGACGCGCCCGCTGCAGCCGCACCCGCTGTTCCGCGACTTCGTGCACGCGGCGATCGAGTACAGCAGCAAACGCCGCAAGTGAGCAGCGCGGGCGCGGCCTAGACGTTCTTGCCGATGCTGTCGAGTAGGCCGCGCAGATCCACGGCTGCCACGCCGGGGGCGACCACGCTGCTGCGCGGCGCACGCGGGCCCGGCCGATGCACGAGCAGGCACTGTGCGACACGATCGCCGATCGCCTCGCGCAGGCGCTGCATGCCCTTGGTGTCCTGCACCATCGCCGTGCTGGTCGTCTTGGCTTCGCACAACAACAGGCGGCCGCCGCGCTGCGGCACGACGAAGTCGACCTCGAGGCCCTGGTGGTCCCGAAACCAATAGAGTTCGCGGCGAACGCCTCGCCCGATCTGCGCCTTCACCAGTTCACTGGCCACGAAGCTCTCGAACACCGCGCCGAGGAACGAGGACTTCTCCAGCAGCGCGATCGAGTCGATGCCGAGCAGGTGGCACAAGAGACCGGTGTCGCTGAAGTACAGCTTCGGTGACTTGACAAGTCGCTTGCCGAAGTTGTCGAAGTACGGCGGCACGAGCACGATCTGCCCGGTCAGTTCGAGCACGGACAGCCACTGGCTGATCGTCGGCACCGACACGCCGAGTGGTGCGGCGAGGTCGGTCCGATTGACCACCTGCCCGCAGCGGGTCGCGACGAGCGCGACGAAGCGACGGAACGTCATCAGGTCGCGCACTTCGGTGACGGCGCGCACGTCGCGCTCGAGATAGGTCTGCACGTACGAACGGAACCACGTGTCGGCTGCGCGCGGCGCGGCGAGCACCTCTGGGAACCCACCGCGAAGCATCGTGACCTTCGAGCTCTCACGAGTCGACAGGGACAACAACTGGAAGATCGCTGCCCGCCCCGCCATCGATTCCGCAATGTTCTGCATCAGCGGGGCCTCCTGTGAACCCGTCAGCAGCCACTGGCCCTTCCGAGCCGGTTTTGCGTCGACGCGTGCGCGGATCCAGGCGAACAGCTCGGGCGCGTTCTGGATCTCGTCGAGGATCACCGGCGGCTGCAGCGAGTCGACGAACCCTCGTGGATCGGTGCGGAAGCGCGCCAGCACGTCAGGCTCTTCGAGCAACCAGTACTGCGCCGACGGGAAGGTGCGCCGCAGCAGAGTCGTCTTGCCCGACCGACGCGGACCGGTCACGACGAGGGCCGGGAATGTGCGCGCGGCGTCACGAACGCCGGCCGTGAGCATCCTGGTCGTGTATCGCATGTTTGAGAATCCTAAAGTGCTACTTTAGAATTCTCAATCCATGGGGGCACGCTCCCGTGCGCCGCTGCCAGCTACTTCGGCGCCTTGTCCGGGTCGCCAGCGGCCTTGGCCGGCAGGTCGAACAGCCCCGGAGCGAGAGGCACGTCGACCTCGACCGAGTCGGTCGTCGTCGTCACGGTCACGCCGCCGACCTTCGACACGGTGCGCTTGGGCAGCACGATGCCGCCGAAGTCCGCGTACTCGGGGATCTCGGTCACGACGGCCATCGCGCCCATGCGGCTCGCCATCACGGTCTCGGTGCGGTACGGCTGCAGCGTCGCCGCATCGAGGTACAGCACCGTCGGCTCGCCTTCGCCCGCGCGCGGGACCTGCCGCACGACGATGCAGGCGCGGGCACCGTCCTGCTTCTTCTCGACGACCTCGAGGCGCGCGAACTGCTCGCGCCACGCCATCGGGTCGAGCCGCGCGCTGCGAGCCAGCGCACACAGTTCGGCACCATGCAGCTCGCGCAGCCCCTCGAACGCGTTCTGCGACCAGCCGCGCGCGCCGTCGTAGGCCTGCTCGGTCTGCCCCGCGCCGGGGATCGAACTCGTCGAGTGCACCTTGTCGGGCGCCTCGATCGTCAGCACGACGGGCCCCTTCATGCCCATGACCTCGAGCGTCGACGTCATGCGCAGCGTCTTCGCCGCGGCCAACCGCGCGACCTCGGGCATGCTGCACATGCGTTCGAACAGCGCCGCCATCTCGTCGTCCATCACACACGGCGCTCGCGGCACCGCGGCGGCGACCGGATCCGGCGCCGGCTGCACCGCCGCGCCCTCGAGCCGCGGCGCGTGCGCGAGTTCGCGCACCGCGGCCTCGACGGCCGGATCGCGTCCGGCGACGAAGTCGGCGCGCGTCGCGGTCACGGCGACGTCGGGCACGACGCCGACGCCCTCGACCGACGTGCCGTCGGGCAGCGTGAAGTCGGCGATCGGCACCTGCACGCGCCAGCCGTGGGCGATGGTCTCGAACACCGAGGGCAGCGCCGCGCCCATGCTGGTCTGCCCGACGACGCGCACGCGGCCGAGCTTCTGCAGCCCCGCGCCGAGGATCTCGGCGGTGCTGCCGGTGCCGCCGTTGACGACGAGCACGACCGGGCCGCGGAACGGCTCGTCGACGGGATTGACGAGGAAACGCAGCGGCTCCCTGCCGCCGCGCATGCGCATCGTGCCGAGCTCGCGTTCGTCCTGCAGCACGTGGCGCGCGACGCCCATCGCGACGGCGCCGAAGCCGCCGGGGTTGTCGCGCAGGTCGAGCACGAGGCCGGCCGCGTCGCGGGCACCCGCGACCGCCGCCGCGAAGCGCTGCAGCAGCGGCACGAAGCACGGCGTGAAGCGCACGTAGAGCACGTTGCCGTCGAGCCGGCGCGCCTCGAACTCGGGCTCCATCGAACCCATGAGGCCGAGGTCCATCGGCGCCATCGCGGGGGCCCGCCGCGCGACCTGCACGCGGCGCGGCACGACGCCGGGCGGCGCCACCTCGAGTTCGACGGCGGCACCGACCGGCCCCTCGAGCCGCGCGTTGACCGCGTACGGCACGAGGCCCTGCCAGTGGTCGGGGTGGCGGTCGCGGAGCGAAGAGGCGAGGTCGGCCGCCAACACGCCATCGATGGCGAGGATCTCGTCGCCGGCGCGCAGGCCGGCCGCGGCGGCGCCACCGTCGGGATCGACGGCGGTGACGAGGATGCGTTCGTCGAGCCACGTGGTGCGCAGCCCGACGGTGCCGGCGTCGCCCGCCGCGACCAGCGCCGACTCGGTCGCGGGTGCGGCGGCCGCGCGTTCGGGGCGCGGGCCGGCCTTGCTGCGCGGCGCGGGTGCGGCCGGCGGCGTGCGCACGGGCGGCAGCACGGCGACGTGCGAGTGGTGCAGCTCGCCCACCATCTCGTTGAGCACGCGCGCGAGCTGCGCTTCGGTCGTCGCGGCCTCGGCGCGCGGCCGGTACTCGGCGCGCACGGCCCGCCAGTCGAGGCCGTTCATCGACTCGTCGAAGTACTTCTCGCCGACCACGCGCCAGGCGTCGTCGAAGATCGCGCGGCGGTGGTCGAACGGCAGCGTCGGCAGCGGCGCGCTCGCGCACGCGGCGAGCAGCAGCAACGCAGCGGGGACGAGACGCGAACGGCGCAGTGGTTCGGGGTATCGGCGCATGGGGTGTGGCACGGAGGGCGCAGGTTACCGTGCTCGTGCGCGCGCGCAGCACGCCGGTGCGCCTTGCCACCTCATCGGCAATCGTTCAGCGCCGCTGCAGCGTGATCGCGACCGCGTCGCGTTGCGCGGGTTCCACGTCGACCTCGACGGGGCCCGCGAACACGAGGTACTCGAACGGCGGCACGGCGCGCAGGTGCACCGGGCCGAGCGCCACGCCGGGCAGTTCGAAACTGCCGTCGCTCGCGGTGCTGCAGTCGCCGGCGGCGCCCTCGATGCGGGCCTGCGCGACGGGCTGCCCGAACTGGTCCCGCACGATGCCGCGCACCACCCCTGCCGGCTGGAGCACGAGCGTCACGAAGAGGTCGCCCGCGCGTCCGGCGACCGGCTCCTCATGCTGCAGAGGCGCGAAGCCCTCGGCGCGGACCTCGAGCCGCACCATGCCGCTCCGCAGCTCGACGTGCGCGCACTCGAACGAACCCTGCACGTCGCTGATCGTCTGGTCGCCGATGCGAGCCCCGGCGATCGGCCGACCATCGGGGTCCAACACGCGTCCGTGCACGGTGTCCTGCTCCCCCGACGGCAGCACGAAACGTTGCTCGTTGCTGCCGGGGTGCAACTCCACCGTGCGGCAGTCGCCGCGATGGCCCGGCGCGTACACACGGAGATCGCAGGAAATGGGCATGCCGCCGCCCCCCGGCCCGCAGACGAGCCCGCGCACGACGACCCGCCCAGCAGCATCCGTGGTGTCCGTACGGGACGTGCGCCACGGTGTCGAGGACGCGACGACGCGAAGCTCGCCGTGGTCGTCGCACGGAAGGTAGCGAGGCAAGGCGAACAGCCTGGCCCCGGCAATCGGCGCACCCGCTTCGTCGACGACAGTGCAGCCGAGGCTCGCGACGGGCGACAGCACGATGCGGAACGCCGATGGCAGGCAGTCGGGCACGATCGTCTGGTAGCCAACACCTGCTTCGCTCGTGGCCAGCACCAGGCGCGGCCAGGCATCCGGCGCGATCGGTTGGTTGAGCACGAACGTGCCCGACCCATCGGAGGTCGCGATGGGATCCGCCGAGAGCGTGCGTTCGGTCCAGGTCAGCAGACTGATCTGCGCATTGGCGACCGGCGTGCTGCCGTCGGCAGCGAGCACGCAACCGGACAGCCACTGACCGCGGGCCAGCGCCAGGTCGCCGATGTCGATTTCGAGGGCGGGTTGACGGTGGGACCGGCTCGCGGCGAGTTCGAGCAACGGCGCAAGGGGGAAGACCCTGGGCGCATGGCCGGCCGTGCGGACGAGCAGTTCGCAGGGCGTCCCGGTCGATCGCAACACACGAAACCGACCGTCGACGTCGGTACACGCGGCGAGACTCTCTGCGGCAACACGCGCGCCTGCCGGAACCTCCGCCTCCTTGGATTCGAACCTCACGAAGCGATTGGCGATCGCCACGTCGGCGCCTGCCAGCGGGGCGCGCGAGTCCGCGTCGACGATGCGCCCGACGATCCCGGGCTGCGGCGCCGATGCCGATGGCCCGGCCGCCGTTTGCGCGAGCGACTCGCCGGCCACGAGCTCGCGTCGAGTGGCCGAGTCCGGCTGCTCGATATCAGCCGGCAAGGTCCGTGCGGCGCGATCCACGCCACCCGATTCGACCGCCACGCCGGATCCTGGGCCCACGCGCGGCGAAGGCGCGACCTTGTGCGGCCAGATCAGGAACGCCCCCACGACGGCCGCCGCCGCGAACGCACCCACGACACCGAGCACCGCAGCAGGTCCACTGCCCGCCCACCCCGCGCCGAGCATCGGCAGCGCCCACGCCTTCGTGTCGCCGTGCCGCGCATCGAGGTCCTCGCGCAGCATCTGCAGCGCGCGCTTGATGCGCGTGCGCACCGTCTCGATCGGCACGTCGAGCCTGGCCGCGATCG
>DASUFY010000311.1:0-3026 GCA_036274315.1 Planctomycetota bacterium
CGACCAGACGTCGCCGACGCGCTCCCACGTGCGCGCCACCGGATTCCAGCCGTTGCTCTCGAACAGGACCATGCGTTCGCGTGCGCCGTCGAACGCGAGACCGAAGCTGGCGGTCCCCACCGGTGTCGGCAGGCGATGCCAGTCGGCAACCTGCGCCGGCAATGCTGTCGAGAGCAGGCCAGCAGCCGGCACCGCGAGGAGCCCGCGACGGCGGCGGCCGAGCACGGTGAGGGGGGCGCGCATCGCGCCCAATAGTCCCCCCGCCGCCGCTCGTCACACGGGCTCACTTCCGCAGTCGGCTGGCCGGGTCTCAACGCCCTCGGCCTGGCGACGACCTCGGGCCTGCAGATGCACGTGCGGTGAGTCGGTGCGAGCCGGCGGCCGGTTGGGCGCGAGGTTGTCGAACCGGATTCAGCCGCCGATGGTCCCGAGCATCGCCTCCGAGACCACCGCGGCGAACGGGTTGCCAGCCGCGGGATCGAACACGAGCGCCTGGTTGGCGAACTGCAAGCCGACGAGCATCGGGTCGTACGGCACGGTCAACGCGAACTGCGCTTCCGTGCCGGGCCCCGAGACCAGGGCCGCCGCATCGAGGGAGACGTGCGCCTTGCACCCGGGCAGGCCGAGCGCGGTCAGCGAGACACCGGGGCGCAGCGAGTTCCAGCCGAACACCATGAGGGCGGTACCGGTCGGCAGGTTCGTCAGCAGCACGGGCAGCGTGCGTCCGATCTGCGGCGTGTCGCGCGGGATCAGGCAAGAAGGTGGCAGGGAGCCGGCGCAACCCGTACCGGCAGGCACGTAGCGACTCGCGCTGCCGATGAGTCCGGCGCTCGATTCCCAGTTCGCAGCGATGCGGAGGAACGACCTGCCAGGCGGTACGAGCGGCACGGGCGTGGCGTTGCTTGGGTAGCCCCAGGTGACGACGACGCCATCGGACCGACGCGCAACCGCATGGATGCGGCCACACTCGACCTCGACGTAGCTCAAGCCTGCCGGCAAGGGCGGCGCGTTGAAGAGGCCACTGCCCCACGAAACCAGATTGCCGTCCGAGCGAAGGGCCGCGGCGATGTCGCCACCGCAAGCCACGTCCGTGTAGCGGATGCCGGGCGGCAGCGGTGGGATGGTCGCGACACTGCTGCTGCCGGGTCCGACATGGACGATGTTGCCGTCGGAACGCAACAGGAGCACATCCGAGTGGTCCCCCGCGGAGGCGCCGACGTACACCTGGCCGGGCGGCAGCGGTGGGATGTAGTTCTGCCCCCACTGGTCCCATGCGACCGCGGTGCCGTTCGATCGCAACGCGACCGCGTTCTGTGGGCCTGCATCGACGTGCACATACGTCAAACCCGGCGGCAATGCCGGCACCGACAACGAACCGGGCACGTTCGCCCCCCACGCCACGAGCGTGCCGTCGGATGCCAGACCGAGCCAGAAGCCGAGTCCGGCGCTGCAGGCCTCGAACCGCACGCCGGTCGGCAGCGCGGGGGCCGGCGGAACGGTGAGCGACGACAGCACCTTGCCGAGCGTGCCCGCCGCGGTGACCGTCAGTGCACCGCCGAACACCGCGTCGAGACCGCGGTAGGCGTCGCCTGGCAGTAGCGGCGGTGGTGTGTCGTATCTTCCCCACGACTCGATGAAGCCATCGGCACGCAGCGCAACCGTGTGCTGCAGGCCGCCGAACATCTCGACGTAGGTCCCGGGTGGCGCGGCGGGGATGTTGCACTGGCCCGCATCGTTCCAGCCCCAGGCCAGCCACTGCCCATCGCTGCGCAGCGCCAGGTTGTGGGATCCACCAGCGGCGACGTCCACATACAGCAGCCCCGGCGGCAGGGTCGGTACGTTGCACTGGCCATAGTAGTTGTCGCCCCACGCGACGACTTGACCGTCCGAACGCAACGCGACGAGGTCGGTGTAGCCGGCGTGCACTTCGGTGTAGGCCACCCCGGCCGGCAGCGCTGGGATCGCCTGAACCCCGTAGTTGTTGCTTCCCCACACTCGAAGGGTTCCATCCGAGACGAGCGCGGCAGCGAAGAACCCGCTCGCCGTGATCGCCGTGTAGGACAATCCCGCGGCCAACGAGGGTACGGAGTCGAGGCCCCCGAACGTGGTACCCCACGACACGATCACACCATCCGAGCGAAGCGCGAACGAGCGGAAGTGGCTGGAACAGGTGTCGACCCAACTCAGACCAGGCGGCAGCGACGGCGGACTGGACGGCGGTGAATACCCGATCAGGAACGGAGACCACTGCACGAGCTGGCCGTTGGACAGTTCAGCGATGGGCACCGCCAACGCCGAAGCGTGGGTGTAGGTCAGACCAGCCGGCGCGGGCGGCGGCAAGGCCGCCCCATCGTGGTTCTCGCCGAAGGCCAGCACACGACCGTCCGCGGTGAGCACCATGGTCAGCGAACGACTCGGCGACGCGGACACGCGCTGCACCGGCACTCGGAAGGCCTCGGTGTCGCACGCCTCGCGCATGCCCCAGCCTCGCATCTGATCCTGGGCTCGGAGTCCTTGCACCAGCAGCACGGCGCCGATGCAGGCGGCCGCGGCGCGGTGCGTCACCGGTGCGATGGTTCTGCTCATGATCGTTCCTTCTGGCGTCGCCCGGACCGACGTCGAGCGACACAGCCAGCCCTCATAGTCAGCTCGCCTCCCGGGCGTCACGTGGTTGCGCCGCTCTTCCGCACGATTCCCCCGTCGCAGCGGCGTTCCACCGGCAGACGCCGCACGCACGGCAGCGTGCTGCACGCCGCGCGCCGCCTGCTCAGCGCCTGCCCGCGAAGTCCTCGGGCCAGTGCTGCAGCGCACTGAGCACCGGCGACGGCGTCAACCCACCCATCGCGCACAGCGACGCGTTCACCATCGTGTCGCACAGATCCTTCAGCAACGCGACGTTCTGCTCGCGCCGCTGCCCGGCGACGATGCGGTCGATGACCTCCGTGCCGCGCGTGCTGCCGATGCGACACGGCGTGCACTTGCCGCACGACTCGATCGCGCAGAACTCCATCGAGAAGCGCGCCTGC
>DASUFY010000312.1:0-19287 GCA_036274315.1 Planctomycetota bacterium
GCCTGGTTGTGGTTGGTGGCGATCTTGCCGCCCTTGACGCCGGTGCAGACGACGAGTCCGCGGCGGTGCCCGACGGACTGATTGTGGTTGGCGGAGAGCTTGCCGCCCTTGAGGCTGGTATGGACGTTCATCGGTGTGGCCGTGGGTTGAGGATGGTGCGCCGGGTCCGGGTGGGACCAGCGCGCACGACCTGACATGAAGGTCCCGCGCCGACGTGACGGCGAATCCGGTTCCGGTATGCGAAACTCGCGCCCGACGGCCGCCAGGGCGGGGGCGCCGTGCGCGCCCGACCTGCCCGACCTCCCGATCTCCCGACCCTCCCGACCTGGCCCCGGGGGCGCGGCGTCGGCGGATCGGTGGCACAATGAACGCCCTCGTCAACACCTCGGAGCCCCATGCAACATCATCTGCTTCCCTTCGTCCTGCTCGCCGGTGGACTGTTCGCGCAGTCCGTCGTCGTCCCCAACGCCAACGCGACGACGCTCGGCACCTCGCAGCTCAACAGCATCATCCGCAACGCCGGCAACCCGCGCACCTACCAGTACGGCATCAACGCGAGCGAGCTCGCCGGCGTACCCGTGGGTTCGGTGATCACGGGCGTGAGCCTGCGCTTCATGGTGTTCGCGAGCAACTCGGCCGTCTGGCCGCCGGCGGACATCACCTGGACGAACTACGACATCTACGCCGGGCCGGCCATCCCGACCGCGACGTGGGTCGCCGATCCCGCCCTCAACTTCGCGAGCCCGCCGCAGCAGGTGCGCAGCGGTCCGATGACGCTCGATGCCGGCGTGTTCACGAACCTCGGCGTGGCGGGCACCGTGAATCCGTGGGCGGAGTTCTACTTCGACTTCCAGGTTCCCTACCTCTACCTCGGCGGCGACCTCGCCTTGCTGTTCAGCCACCCGGGCAGCACGGATCCGACGACGGCGCAGTACCCCGAAGTCGTGACGGTGAACGCGGCGGCGCACGGCGTCGCGCGCGTGCAGTCGATCTACCCGGCCGGCACGGCGACCGCGGCGACGACGTTCTACGTCATGCGCATCCACTACGGCTACGGCACCGGGTGCCCGAGCAGCCTCGGCACGGCACCCGTGCTCGTGCAGAACGCGAACCTGACCGGCGGTGCGGGCGGCAACATCCTGCTGCAGGTGGGCAACGTGCCGCCGATCTCGATCGTCGTCTACGCGCTCGGCGCCTTGCCGCTGTCGGTGCCGATCGGCAACGGCTGCACACTGCTCGTCACGCCCGACGTGCTGACGTTCGAGATCTCGAACCTCAAGGGGCGCGCGCTGCTGACGTTCCCGGTGCCACCCGCCGTCGTCGGCAGCTTCTTCGCCCAGGCTGCCGTGCTCGATCCGGCGGTGCCCGGAGGCCTCGCGGTGACCAACGGCGTGTCGCCGGTCGCGAACTGAGCGCGGCGCCGCTTCACAGCGGCCCGAGCCTGCCCTCGACGAGCTCGGCCCTTGCCGGCGCTCGTCTCAGATGCCCACGGACCAAGCGTAGGCGTCGGAGGTCACGAATCCGAACGTGTTGCTCGAGCTCAGCGGTGCCGCTTGGCTGTAGAGCCGGAAGCCGAGCAGCAGCGGGTCGTTCGGGATCGCGAGACTCCACGATGCCGCGGTGCCCGCACCGACGACGGTGCCGGTCACGTCGAGGCTCACGCGCAGCGGGCAGCCGGGCGCGCCGAGGGCCGAAAGGTCGAGCGGCAGCGGGATCGCACCGCCCGAAAGCGTGTTGCTGAGGCCAACCACCATCACCGCGATGCCGAACTCGAGGTTGTCGAGGTTGGTGGCCAGCGTCGCGCCGATCACCGGTTCGGTGGTGTTGAGCACATGCGTGATGCCGAGCGTGCCCGCGCAGCCGGCGCCGAAGAAGCCGTAGCCGCCGAGGCCGCCCAACGTCGGCGTGCTGTAGTGGATGCGGCCGTTCCAGCTGCGGCTGGCGGTCGCGGTCGCGACGAACGGCGCCGACTTGGCGTTGCCGGTGATGATGTTGAAGTCAGGGCCCGAGTACGTGAACGGCGCGCTGGCGAAGTTGTAGGCGAGGCCGCTGCCCTGCGTCATGTGCACCGCCATGCCGTAGGTGCCGGCCGGGACGTAGATCGGGTTCGACAGCGTCATCGCCACCGGGACCGGCGCCGAGAGCGTGCCACCCGCGAAGGTGCCCGTGCCGGTCGCGACCTGGCGCCAGACCGCCGCGTTGGTGTGGTTGGCGAGGTAGCCGCCCGCGTTCGCGGTGAGCCACACCGTGCAAGCGAGCGGCGTGCCGATCACCGGGTTCGCCATCGCCGGCGCCAGCTCGAGCGCGCAGATCGTGATGCCGGCCGGGTTGGTGACCTCGATGTCGAACGTGTTGCCCGCACCGACGCCGGTCAGCCCGTTGCTGCCGACGAAGGTGGTGGTGAACTCGTTCGGCGAGAGGACCACGGGCCGCGTGACGGTGAAAGGGCCCTTGCACAGGCGGCTCACGGTCAGCGACACCATCTGCTGCGAGCACATCGGCAGTTGCGCAACGGGGTTCTGCATCGTCGAGTCGATGATGCTGTCGCCGTCGAAGTCCCACGCCCACGAGGTCGGCGTCGGCGTCGACGTGTCGGTGAACTGCACCACGCCAGGCGCGACGAACGACTGCGTGAAACCCGGCGTCACGACGTCGGTGGCGATGTAGTTCGTGCGCGTCATCGTGTTCGGCGTGTGCGTCGCGTCGGTGACCGTGAGCGACACGGTGTAGGTGCCGCAGTTCGTGTAGACGAACGACGGGTTCGGCAACGTCGAGTCGATCACCGAGTCGCCGTCGAAGTCCCACGCGTAGCTGAGGATGCCCCCCGGGTCGCTCGTGTGCGAGCTGTTCAGGAAGCTGACGGCGAGTGGCGACCCGCCGACCGTGACGTTCGCGTCGAAGATCGCGTACAGGCCGCTCGCGGGTACGTAGCTGAACTCGGTCACGGCGCCGGTGTTGGCGCCGAAGTTGCCGGTCGGCGCGGTGAGCGCATTCGGCTGGATGCTGTAGACGCGGCTGCCGAGCACCGGCGCCGGGCCGATCGCCGTCACCTGGTCGAAGTTCGTGCTCGTGCCGGTCCAACCGGTGCCGTCCTGGTAGATGTCGACGGTGAGATCGTTGCCGAGCGATGGGTCGTACAAGAACGGCACCGTCAGCGGGATCGTGACGAACCACTGGCCGGGAGCGTTGACGCCGTTGCCCGTGCCCGGCGACACGGCAACGGGGCCGTTTAGCACGGTGGTGAGGTCGACGCCGAGGTTGTTGGCGAACGTCGTGCTCGCCACGGTGTGGTCGAGCGGGCAGCTCGCCATGTCGATGCGCACGCTGGGCCACGAGCCGCCGGGCCAGCTCATCGTCGTCGGGCCGTTGTCCGCGCGGTAGCGCAGCTTGCTGATGACGATCGGATAGGTGACGCCCTGGTTCGTGAAGTGGGAGCTGTCGATGATGAACTGCACGCGCGAACTCGACGTGCCACGGTTCCACGGGATCGAGTTGTTGCTGTCCCCTTCGACATTGGCGAGGCCGTTCGGGGTCACGAGGGTGAATTGCGCGCTGGCGACGGATGCCAGGATCGAACCGGCGAGCGCGGTGGCGAGACGATGCATGAGTGCTCCGCAGGGAAGCGGATTGGGCAGGTGAAAGACCGGAAGGAGCCGAAACGCCGCGTACTGGCCCACCCTTTCTCGGACATTTCCGTCCGTGGCCCCGCGCCCGCGCCGACTCCGGGCCGGCGCTCGCTGGCGGCGACCCTCCGCGCCACCGCGAAGCGGGGTTTGATCAGGTTGCCCTGGGTGCGGCGCGCGAATCGCCGTCAACCGCTTCGAGGTAGCGCTTGACCGTGCGGCGATCGAGGCGGAGCCGCCGCGCCGTCTCCTCGAGGTTCTGGCCCGCATCGCCATACACCTGCGCCGCGTAGCGACCCAGCAGCTGGTCGGCGTCGAGCTCGCCTGATCGCACGGCCCGGGCGAGCCGGTCGCGCGCATCGCCGGCCACCACGTGGCGGCGCGGCCGATACTCGTGCCGCAGCAGCACGTTGCGCAGGCACTGTTCGAGCTCGCGCACGTTGCCGGGCCACTCGTAGTCGAGGCCCAGGTGCTGCAGCACGAACGCCTCGACCTCGGCGGCCACCGCGTCGGCGTCGTCGCCGACCTCACGCCGGGCCAGGAAACGCAGCAGGAAGCGCAGTTCGCTCGGATCGTCGCGCAGCCGCTCGTGCAGCGACGGCACTTCGACCACGTCGCCGCACAGCCGGTAGTACAGGTCGGCGCGGAACTCGCCCTCGGCGATGGCCGCCGCGAGGTCGCGATGCGTGGCGGCGATGACCTTGCCTTGGAACTGCCGCGTCCTCGTCTCGCCGGCGCGCTGGAACGTGCGGTTCTGCAGCACGCGCAGCAGCTTGACCTGGATCGCGGGGTCGAGGTCGCCGATCTCGTCGAGGAACACCGTGCCGAGCGGCGGGCACGTCTCGAAGTAGCCGGGGCGGTCGGCGACGGCACCCGTGAAGGCGCCGCGCTTGTGGCCGAACAGCTCCGACTCGATCAACGTCGGGGCGAGCGCCGCGAGGTTGAGGTCCTGGAACGAGCCGAAGAAGTCCTCGGCGAAGTGCAGTTCCTGCACGCGGAACGGGATGTAGCGCGCGAAGCCGATCGCGCGCGCGACGAGTTCCTTGCCCGTGCCCGACGGTCCGACGATCAGCGTCGCGAAGTGGGCCATGCGCGCGTGCAGCGACTGGCGGTAGCGCCGCAGGTCGTGCGAGAAGATCGACTGCCAGACCGCGGCGCGCAGCCGCGCGGTCGGAGCCGATGCGCCGACCAGGTGGTAGAACACGTGGTGGAAGGCGCGGCGGATCTGGTAGTAGCACGCGAACACGTGCGGCAGTTCGCGCAGCGCCGGCAGCTCGCGGCCCGGCAACGCCAGGTAGTGCTGCGCGTCGCGGCGGAAGTCCTGGTAGAAGCGGGCCGGGGTCGGGCGCGCACTGCTCGCCGCCGCGGCCTTGTCGATCAGGTCGGCGAACGCGTTGCTGTGGCGGTAGTACAGCACGAACAACACGAGTTCCTCGTAGCCCTGCAGGTCGGCGGCGCTGGCGGTCGCGCCGGCGTCGAGCAGCCGTTCGCGCAGCGTGTCGGCGAGGCGGTTCGCACGCGCACAGCACGCCGCGACGTTGGGGTCGTCCTGCTCGAGGCCCGGCCAGAGGTTCCAGGCCATCGTCGTCGCGGTGTAATCGCCGCCGAGCAGTTCCCGCTCACAGGCGATGCGTTCGGGCAGGAACGGGTTGCAGTACGAGAGAGCGGCCGTGGCCTGCAGGGTGCGGCGGTCGTCGGCGTTCAGCAGCGGCGGCTTGGCTGGCATGAAATGTCGTCAACCATACAGGAAATGTAAGGAAGGAACGAGCCGCGGTTGGCTGCTCGCGTCGGCGGTGCATCGATAAACAACTCGGCTGAAGCCACTTGTGGGTTCCGTGCGCCGCCGGCACGGGCTTCGCCTTGGCCGGCGCGAAGGACACACGGTGGCACTTCGCCACCACGATCCTCGATCCCGAGCGGAGGCAACTCATGCAACTCACTTCCCGCATCCTGGCTCTCGGACTCGCGAGCACACTGCTCGCGGCGGCCCCGTCCGCCAACGGACCGACGCGGCCGCCCGAACCCGGCGGCGTGCTGATCGCCGACGGCGGCCTCGGTGGTGTGCTCGACATCGTCGAACACGCGGTGCACGTCACGGTGCACGACGGCGTCGCGGTCACCCACGTCGAGCAGGTGTTCCTCAACACCGAGCAGCGTGTCGTCGAGGCGCTCTACCTGTTCCCGGTGCCCAACGGCGCCTCGGTCGCCAACTTCAGCATGTGGATCGACGGCAAGGAGATGGTCGGCGAGGTGCTCGAGAAGGCGCGCGCGCGGCAGATCTACGACAGCTACAAGCAGCAGAAGCGCGACCCCGGCCTGCTCGAACAGGCCGACTTCAAGACCTTCGAGATGCGCATCTTCCCGATCCCGGCGGGCGCGCGGCAGAAGGTGTCGCTGACCTACTACCAGGAACTCGACTTCGACAAGGACTGGGCGACCTACGTCTACCCGCTCGCGACGAGCCCGCGCCCCGGCATCGTCGAACACACGACCGGCAAGTTCGCGATCACGTTCGAAGTGTTGTCGGCGGCGCCGATCGTGCAGTTCGACTGCCCGAGCCACGCCCGCGACTTCGTCGTCGTGAAGCACTCGCCGAAGTTCGTCGAGGCCAGCCTCGAGGCGACCGGCGGCGACCTCGCGCGCGACGTCGTGCTGGCCTTCCGCATCGACCAGCCGCGCACCGACGTCGGCGTGCTGACCTCCAAGCCCGACGGCGAGGACGGCTACTTCGCGCTGACGCTGACCGCCGGCGACGAGCTCGAGCAGCCCGAGCGGGGCACCGACTACGTGTTCCTGCTCGACATCTCCGGCAGCATGGCCGACGCCGGCAAGCTGTCGCTGTCGCGGCGCTCGATCGACGCGTTCGTCGACGCACTGGCACCCGAGGACCGCTTCGAGGTCATGACCTTCAACGTGCAGCCCGACAAGCTGTTCGCCGAGCTCACGGCGGCGACGCCGGAGGCGCGGCAGCGGGCGATCGGCTTCCTCGCCTCGCAGCAGGCGCGCGGCGGCACCCGGCTGCGGCCCGCGATGGCCGCGGCCTACGGCTACGGCGACCCCGATCGCGTGCTCAACGTCGTGGTGCTGTCCGACGGCATGACCGAGCAGCAGGAACGCAACGAGCTCATGAACCTGATCGGCAGCCGGCCGAGCAACGCGCGCGTGTTCTGCATCGGCGTCGGCAACGACGTCGAGCGGCCGCTGCTGCAGCACGTCGCCGAATCGGCCGGCGGCTTCGTCGCGTTCGTCTCGCAGCAGGACGACTTCGAACGCCAGGCCGCCGCGTTCCGGCGCAAGGTCGCGCACCCCGCCGCACGCGACGTCAAGCTCGTCTTCGGCGGCGCCGACGTCTACGACCTCGAACCCAAGCAGCTGCCCGACCTGTTCTGCGGCATGCCGCTGCGCGTCTACGGTCGCTACCGCAACGGCGGTCCGGCCAAGGTCACGCTCGCGGCGACCGTCGACGGCCGCGACTTCCAGCGCGACTTCGACGTCGACCTGCCCAAGGTCGCGGGCGGCGACTCGCGCATCGAGCGCATGTGGGCGTGGCACCGCGTGCAGCGCCTGCGCCACCTGAGCCCGGTGCCGACCGACGAGATCGTGCGCCTCGGCGAGGCCTACTCGATCGCGACCGAGTGGACGTCGTTCCTCGTGCTCGAGAACGACGCCGAGTACCAGCGCTGGCAGATCACGCGGCGCAACGCGCTGCGCATCGCGCGCGACCGCAGGCTCGACACCGCGCTGCAGACCGAGCTGGCCGCGATGCGCGACAAGGTGGTGCAGGGCCTCGGCCCGCAGCCGCCGCGCGACGAGGCAGCCCCGGCGCCGGCGCGGCCGGCGGTGGTCCCGACGACGGATGCAGCGCCGCGGCCGGCGCCGCGACCGCCGGTTCGCGACCGTTCGGGTGGTGGCATGGGAGCGATCGATGCGTGGACCGGCAGCCTCGCCGCGGGTCTCGCGCTGCTGGCCTTGCTGGTGCTGCGCCGGAAGGGCTCGTGAGCGCACCCGGCGTGCAGGCTGGCCGCCGTGGCTCCGGGCGTTGGCCCGGGGTCACGGTCGCGGGCGCGGGCTTCGCGAGCACCGTGATGCTCGTGCCCGGCATGTCGCAGCACCTCGTGTTCGATCGAGCGGCCGTCGCCGCCGAACCGTGGCGCGTGCTCACCGGTCACTTCGTGCACGCGTCGTTGGACCACTTCGCCTGGGACGTCGGCGCCTTCGTCGTGCTCTGCCTGCTCGCCGAGTCGATCGGGCGATGGCGCTGCGTCGTGTGCGTCGGTGCGAGCGCGTTGCTCGTGCCGGCCGTGCTGGTCTGCGCGCTGCCGGGCCTGACCAGCTACTGCGGCCTGTCGGGCATCGACTCGGCGCTGTTCTCGCTGGTGGCGGCCGCGCTGCTGCGGCGCAGCAGCGGCGAACGTGCGGCCGGCGTGCTCACCGCACTGCTGAGCGTGTTGTTCGTCGTCAAGCTCGGCTACGAGTGCTCGACGGGCGCGACGCTGTTCGTCGATCCGGTCGGCATCGCGCCGACGCCGGTGCCGTTGGCGCACGTCGTCGGCGCCGCGGTCGGCGCGGCGTGTGGCGCCTGGCCGGACTGCGCGCGGTCGGGCACGCGCCGGTGCGATGGAGCAACGGCGTCGACCTCGTGATCGGCGACGTGTGGGCGCCGGCGGGCGGGCCGCGGATCGCCTCAAGCCGCGCGGCCCAGGACTTCGAAACCGGGCTACAGCCCCGCCTTGGGAAGTGCATGCCCGCGTCGAACCCGCCCGACAACCTGCGGTTCCTGCCGCTCCTGGAGTCGCACCCGGACGTCATCTGGATGTCGTCGGCGGACGGCAGCGAGATCCACTACTGCAGCTCGGCGTTCGAGCGGGTCTACGGGCTCGAGCCGCGCGCGCTGTACGAGCGCCCGTCGCTGTGGCTCGAACTCGTGCATCCCGGCGATCGTGAGCTCGCGGCGGCGTCGTTCCGCGAGCTGCTGCGAACGGGCAACGCGCGCGCCACCTACCGCATCGTGCGGCCCGACGGCGAACTGCGGTGGATCGACGACCGCAAGGTCCTCTGCGCCGGTGGGCCTGCCGGGCCCGCGACCTTCCTCGGCGGCATCGCGCGCGACGTCACTGCCGCGACGCAGTCCCAGCAGCTCGCACGCCTGCAGCAGTCGGTGCTGCGACGCGTGGCACTGCACGAGCGGCGCGACGACGTGCTCGCCGAGCTGTGTCGCCGGCTCGAAGACATCGTGCCCGAAGCGGTGGCGACGATCCTGTTGCTCGACGGGCAGAGGCTGCTGCGCGTGGCGGCGGCACCCGGCTGTTCGGCCGAACTCGTGAACGCCATCGACGGCCTCGTGCCCGGCGACAACGTCGGCTCCTGCGGCACCGCGGCCTTCACGGGCATGCCGTGCATCGTGCACGACACGGCGACCGACCCGCGCTGGGCCTCGCTGCGCGAGGCGGCGGTGCACTTCGGCATCCGCTCGTGCTGGTCGTTCCCGATCCTCGCGGGCAGCGGCGGCGTGGTCGGCACGATCGCCATCTCGAGCTTCGTTCACCGGGCTCCGACCGGCTTCCACCTGGCGCTGCTCGAGACCGCGACGCAGCTCACGGCCATCGTCATCCAGCACGACCTGGCGCAGCAGCAACAGCTGGCGGCGACGTCGGCCGCGAGGTCCGCGATGCAGGCCAGGACCGAACTGCTGGCCAACGTCAGCCACGAACTGCGCACGCCGTTGACGGCGATCCTCGGCTTCGCCGACCTCGCGCTCGACGGTGCGCCGGCCTCGCTGATCGACGACTGCCTGCGCACGATCCGCGCCAACGGCGAGCACCTGCTCGAGGTCATCAACGACCTGCTCGACATCGCCAAGGTCGAGGCCGGCGGCATCGAGGTGGAACAGCAGCCGTGTTCGTTGCGGCAGATCCTCGAGGAGGCGCTGCGCCTGTTCGAGCTGCCGATCCAGGCGCGCGGCCTCCATCTGTGCGTCGAGGGCGCAGATCGGCTGCCGGCGAGCGTCGCCACCGACCCGACGAGGTTGCGCCAGATCCTCGTCAACCTGTTGAGCAACGCCGTCAAGTTCACCGAAGCCGGCGAGATCGCGGTCCGATGCGCGAGCGAACCGCTCGGCAGTCGCGTGCAGGTCGAGTTCGCCGTGACCGATTCGGGCATCGGCATGACGCGGGAACAGATCGAACGCGCCTTCACGCCGTTCTGCCAGGGCGACGCCTCGACCACGCGGCGCTTCGGGGGCACCGGCCTGGGCCTGTCGCTGAGCCGGCAGCTCGCGAGGTTGCTCGACGGCGAGATCCTCGTCGAGAGCGAGTTCGGCTGCGGCAGCACGTTCACGCTGCGCTTCGCGGCCGGCCTCGCCGCGCCGTCGCGCCCGGGTGATTGCGCAGCCGACGCCGCGGCCGAGCAGCCCGCGCGCCCTTTGCAGTGCCGCGTGCTGGTCGCCGAGGACACGCACGCACTGCGCCGATTGGCCGAGAGCGTGCTGCGCAAGGCCGGCGCCGAGGTCGTCGTCGTGCAGGACGGCGCCACCGCGTGTGCCGCGGTGCTGGCCGCCGAGCGCGGCGAGCCGTTCGACCTCGTGCTGATGGACATGCAGATGCCGATCATGGACGGCTACGCGGCGACGCGTGCGCTGCGCCGGGACGGCTACACGCGGCCCATCGTGGCGCTGACGGCGCGGGCCCAGGACAGCGACCGCGAGCAGTGTCTCGCGGCCGGCTGCACCGCCTACCTGTCGAAACCGCTGAGCCTGGCAGAACTCGTGCGCACGGTCGCAGCGCTGACGTCGCCGCGCCCGACGCCGTAGCCGCGCCGCGCGAGCGGCGCCGGGCGCCGCCAATCGGGCGCATCTCCGCGAAGTTCCTGCGTTGAGGCCACGGTGGCGGGCGGCTACGCTCTCCCCGGTTGGGTGCGGGTCGCGCGCGGGGCGAAGGCGCCACCCGCCCAGCCGTGGTGGCCGTTCGGCGACCGCGCACGCCCCGCATCCGGGCACGAACGTGTCGTCCGACTCGCGTGCCTTCCGGCATTGTCGACCCCGAATCCCCGAGACAGGATCCAGAATCATGATGAAGTTCCTCACCGCGCTCACCTGCGCATCCCTCCTCACCTGCGGCCTCACGGCCCAGATCTCCGGCAGCATCAACAAGAGCGCACCGAAGGTCACCAACGCGATCGAGATGGGCAGCAACAAGCTGCAGGTCGACTACACGTCGATCCGCTTCGGCGACGGCGCCTGGCAGAAGATCAAGGACGACGCGTCCGGCCACGAGCAGTTCAACAAGTTCGCCGAGGGCAAGCCGATCGGCCGCGTCAAGACCACGTGCGACATCCAGGCCGCGGGCAAGAAGGTGCCGGCCGGCGACTACGCGATGTTCTTCACGGTCCACGAGCAGGCCGGCTGGATCCTCAACCTGAAGCCGGCCGAAGGCGAGGCCATCCGCTGGCGCCTCGTGCTGAGCCAGGCCGACGACAAGAGCGGCTGCCTCAAGATCAGCCTCGAGCCCGCCGCCAAGAACGACACGTGCTCGCTGTCGATCGTGTTCGGCGACATGCAGGTGACCGTGCCCGTGACGGTCGTGCCCGCCGAGAAGAAGTGATGCCTCGCGGCGCGCGGGCCGGGCCTCACCGCTCGGCGGCGCGCGCCATCGCCGAGAACTCTTCGCTCGACGCCATGCCCTCGTGCTGCGCGACGAGCAGACCGTCCCTGCCGTAGGTCAGGGTCTGCGGCAGGCCGCCGAGCTCGACGCCGACGATCCTGCGCACGACGGTCATGTCGTCGTCGGTGCAGACCAGCACCGGGAAGTCGATGCCGAGTCGACGCGCGCGCTCGCGGACCCTGGCCACGGCCTCGTCGACGCCGATGTCGGCGCCCATCTGCTCCATCGCGATGCCGACGACGATCCCGCCGCGGCCGCGGAACTCGCGCGTGCCGGCGAGCAGGTCCGGCATCTCGGCGACACACGGGCCGCACCAGGTCGCCCAGAAGTTGACGAGCACGGGCGTGCCCTTGTTCGCGGCGATCCACCGCAGCACGCCGTGCGTGTCGCGCGGTTCGATCGACAGGCCCACCGGCGACGGCTTCGCGGGGCCGCCGCCGCACGTCGCCAGCAGCGCCGCCAGGGGCAGCGCCGCCGCGACGCGCGCGCGCGAGCTACTCGCCGCCATCCTTGCCGCCCTGGTCGCCGCCGCGCCGCCGGCCACCGGGCTTGCGGCCGGCGCTGACGCGTTTGATCGAGCAGCCCTGCTCCTTGGTCGTGAACGGCTCGACCTTCTCGCCCTTGGTCAGCTTGCCGAGCACGTCGCGCAGGTAGTTGCTGCGGCTGTCGGCGTTGCGGTCCTTCGGGTCGTCGTCGACGAGGCCCTTGTAGACGAGCCGGCCGTCGTTGCCGAACACGTACACGTGCGGCGTCGTCTTGGCGTCGAACAGGTCGGCGACCTTGTTGCCGTGGTCGACGAGCACGCGGAACGGCAGCTGCTTCTCCTTCAAGTGCGAACGCACCTTCGCGTAGGCATCGATGTCCTGTTCGGGCGGCGGCGGCTCGGCGCCGATCTCGCTGACGTTGCTGTCGATGTGCAGGAAGACCACGCCGTCGCCCTCGAAGTCCTTCTGGATCTGCGCGAGGCGCTGGTCCCAGCCGGCCTGGATCGGGCACTGGATCGAGTAGAAGTTGACGACCGTGATCTTGCCCATGAGGCTCCCGGCCTTCTGCGGCACGCCGTCGATGTCGAGCAGGGCCAGCTCGCCCTTGACGCGATCGCCGAGCTGCAGCACCTTCGGCTGTTCGGGCGCGGGCTTCGCGGGTTCCGGGGCGGGCTCCTGTGCAGGCACGGGGAACACGAGCAGGGACAGCAGTGCCAACTTCGACGCGACGTTCATGTGGTCTCCTTGTGGGTCCGCAAGGCATATCCGCCGCCGCGCCGCGCCGGGAGCAGGCGCGGTCGGAATGACGCGTTTGGCACACTCCGCGCGGGGTCGGGTCTTTTTCGGCGGCAGGTCCGGCGCAGCGAACGGGAACCGGGCGGCATGCGCGCTACGATGCGCCGCCCGTCCATGGATCCGTCGATGAACCGTGTCGTCGTTCTCGTCTGTGCCAGCGGTGTGCTGCTCGGCCCGCTGCTGTGTGGCCAGGAGGCGCCGCCGGCGAAGTCGCTGCTGCAGGTGCGCGTCGATCCGCGCGTCGAACTGCTGAGCCTCGTGTTCCGCCTGGCCGGCAACCCCGAGTACAACCAGGGCCGCATCGACGCCTACAGCAAGGCCGTCGATGCCTGGTTCGGCGCCGCCAAGGACCACGCCGTCATCGCGCACGCGGCCCGGCTGCGGGCCCAGCGCGGCGTCAGCTACGACGCGGTCATGGGCCTCGCGGTGCACCTCGACGAGCAGTTCGCGCCGCTGTTGCCGCTCGCGCGCGCCGAGCGCCTCGACCATCGCTGGCCCGCGGCCGAAGCCGACAAGTTCGTCAAGGAGCTGCGCGACTTCGCGCGCAAGGCCAAGGCGGCGGCGTTCTTCGCCGAGCAGGCGCCGCTCTACGAGCTGGCCCGGCAGCGCCTGCAGCACGTCATCGACGAGAACCTCGAACTCGGCTGGTTCGACCACTTCTTCGGCGCGCGGCCGACGGCGTCGTTCGAGCTCGCGATCGGCCTGCTCAACGGCGGCGGCAACTTCGGTCCCAGCGTGAAGCTGCGCGACGGCAAGGAACAGCTGTACTGCATCCTCGGCGCCTGGAAGACCGACGGCGACGGGCAACCGGTGTTCGACGGCGACTACGTCAGCACGGTGGCGCACGAGTTCTGCCACTCGTACTGCAATGCGCTGATCGACGCGCACGAGAAGGAGTTCGAGGCCGCCGGGACCGCCATCTGGCCGTTCGTCGCCGACGTCATGCAGCAGCAGGCCTACGGCAACTGGCAGACCATGCTGCGCGAGTCGCTGGTGCGCGCCTGCGTCGTGCGCTACCAGCAGAAGACCGGCGGCGAGGCGGCAGCGCAGCGCGAGATCGCCGAACAGCACGACCGCGGCTTCGAGTGGACCGGCGAACTCGCCGGCGTGCTCGCCGACTACGAGCGGCAGCGCGCCGAACACGCGACGCTCGCGACGTTCATGCCCGAGGTCGTCGCGTTCTTCGCCGGCTACGCGCCGCGCTTCGCGGCGCAGATGGCGAAGATGCCGCACGTGGTGCGCATGGAGCCGCAGAACGGCGCGTCCGACGTCGATCCGGGGCTCGCCGCCATCGTCGTCACGTTCGACCGGCCGATGCTCGACGGCGCGTGGGCCGTGGTGCGCGTCAACGCGAACTTCCCGAAGACCAACGGCAAACCGTCCTATGACGGCTCGCGCAAGGTGCTGACGATCCCGGTCGCGCTCGAAGCCGGCCACGACTACGAGTTCTGGCTCAACCGCGGCAAGTACGATTCGTTCCAGAGCGCCGACGGCACGAAGCTGCGGCCCGTGCGCGTGCGCTTCCGGACGCGCGCGAAGTAGCGCTCCGGCCGCCGCGTCCGGCGCGGGCCGGGCTCAGCGCCGGCTCGGCACCACGAGGCCTTCGGCGACCTGCCAGTGGCTGCCCGTGCCCTGGTTGCGCGCGACGAAGCGGTACGTGCTCGCCTCGTCGAGATCCCGGCGGTCGGCGCCGCCGAACGGCACGACGACGAGCCCGTGGTCGCCCTTCCACCAGTAGTGGCCCGCGTCGAAGCCGACGCCGAGTGTCGGCTTGCCCACGGCCGCGAGCAGCACACGCAGGTCGGCATCGGCGAGCAGGCGCTTCAGCTCGGCGAAGCTCGACGGCCCCTCGACGCGTGCGATGAGGCCGAACACGCCGCGGTCCTTGAACCACTCGCGGATCTCGCCGGGCGTGTCGGCGCCGTCGCCCCAGAGCACGGAAGTGACCTTGCCGACGAGCGGTGCCGGTGCCTCGTTCTCGAGGTTGCAGTGCGGCCCGAACTCGTCGCGCAGCGTGATCGTCGAGTACGGGTTGGGGCCGCCGAACACGTCGTCGTAGCGGCGCAGCGTCTGGCGCCGGCCGATCGTCTCGGGCATGCGCGCATCGGCCCAGTCCGAGAACGTCGCGATGTGCGTGATCATGCCGAACAGGTTCGGGTCGGCGATGTCCTGGCCGAGCTTGTCGTAGTTGAGGCGGCGCCAGCGCCCGCCGACGAACACCTCGTTGAACGAGTGCGAGGACCAGGAGCCCTTCTGCGCCGCGATCGCGGGCAGGACCGTGCTGCGCAGCTGCCGGTGCGTGAGGCCCTTGTCGAGCAGCGCCAGTTCGCCGGCATCGTTGGCGTCGACGATGGGGATGCACAGCACGATGCGCGTCGGCACGCCGAGCGCCCGCAGGCAGCCGTTCAGGTAGATCGACGACGACGAACAACTGCCGCGTTGGCCCTGCTCGAACATGCCGGCCGCCGAGATGTCGCACTGCCATTGCTTCGCCCACGTCGCCGCGTCGCGCCCGATGACGGCCGCGAGTTCGTCGGGCACGAACGGCTTGCCCTTGGCGTCGAACGCGGTCACGAACGTCGTGAAGCTGTCGTTGTACCTGGCGTGTTCGCAGAGCCAGTGCGAGGCGCGCTCGACGAGCGTCTTGTCGTCGAGCTTCGCGGCGTCGATGCCGTCCTTGCCGAGCGCCGCGAACAGCTGCTTCTGCATGGCCGGCGTCCAGTTCGCGGTCGGGCCCGGCGCGGTCCAGCCCTTCATCGAAGCCGTGGTGCGCCGCCACGCCGCATCGGCCGTGATCGCCGACGCAACCGTCGTGAACGGGTAGTGGATCACCTCGAGCTCGACGTAGTCGGCGGTCTCGTCGAGCACCCGCGCGTCCTGGTGGTCGTCGCACAGGAAGTCGATCGTGACGGGGCGCATGACCTGCACGATGGTGCGCACCGTGTACTGGTACTCGCGCCGTTCGCGCCAGTCGCCGTCGGGCACGCCGTCGCCGTCGCTGTCCGCCTTGCCGGGGTCGGTCAGGTACTTGTGGATCTCGGCGAAGTCGGAGAGGCCGTCGCCGTCGCGATCGGGCTCCTTCTGCGCGGAACCCGTGCCGAGCAACACGAGGGCGGACAGCGACACGAGCCAGGGCCGTTCCTTCATGCCCCGATTCTCGGCGCGAGCGCCGCCTCGGCAAGGGGGGCGGGTGCAGCGGCGTCGGCGCCGCGCTTCAAAAGACGACCTGCTGCGGGTTGCTGACCACGAGCCCCGCCGGCGTCGAGACGAGGCACTGCACGGTGAACGTCGTGCCGGGCGGCAGCGTGTTCGGCACGAGCACGGGCAGCCGCGTCTCGCCGAAGCCGTTCAGTACGCCGAGCGGATCGCCCGAGAAGCCGCTGACCAGGAGGTCGAGCGGCTGGGCGAGGTCGAGGTTGAGCAGGCCGAACGGCGACGCGAAGCCGGCCTGGTATGGCGTGCCGGCGAACAGCGCCGCGAGCTGGCCGGGCCCGCCGCTGACCTCGAAGAACGCGAGCGAACCGCCGGCCAGGAACTGCGGCGGCGTGCCGCCGAAGCCGGCGCGGTGCGCGAAGCCGTTGACACGCAGCGCTGCGTCGCAGCCGGGCGGTTGCGCGCCGGGCACGTTCGGTCCGAGCTGCCGGTAGACGAAGCCCCTGTCGGCCAGCTCGTCGACGACGATGACGTCGGTGTCGCCGTCGCGGTCGTAGTCGACGATCACGGCGCACGAACCGGCCAGCGCGGCCGGCAGCGTCGTCGCGCCGCCGAACACGCCGCTGCCGTTGTTGCGCAGCATCGTCGCGTTGCCGCTGCCGAAGTTCGCCACGACGATGTCGAGGTCGTCGTCGCCTTCGACGTCGCCGATGTCGACCGACACGGGGCTCGAGCCGGTGCCGTAGGTCACGACGGGACTCAGCCCGCCGGCGCCGTTGCCGAACAGGACTCCCGCGTTCGAGCTGCCGTTGTTGGCGACGACGCAGTCCGTGTCGCCGTCGCCGTCGAGGTCGCCGACGGCCATCTGCCACGGCAGGCCGCCGCAGGCGCGCGATGCGCTGATCGTGAAGTTGCCGTTGCCGTCGCCGAGCAGGATCGTCACGACCTGGGTCTGCGCCGTGCCGCAGAAGATGTCCGGCTTGCCGTCGCCGTTGGCGTCGGCGACCGCGACCGAACGTTCGCCGGCGCCGCCGCCGTCGAAGAACACCGGCGGCTGGAACGTGCCGTCGCCGTTGCCGCGCAGCAGCACCAGGAACGAACTGTTGGTCGCCAGCACGTCGACGTGGCCGTCGCTGTCGGCATCGAGCAGCGCGAGACCGTGCACGTTGCCGCCGACGCCGATCACGACCGGCGGCAGGTAGCTGCCGGCCGCGTCGTTGAGGAAGATCGACACCGACTGCCCGTTCTGGTTGCCCGTCGCGAGGTCGATCCAGCCGTCGCCGTTGAAGTCCGCGCCTTCGTTGGGGCTCGGCTCCTCGCCGGCCGGCAGCGCGATGATCGTCGACGCGCCGTAGGTGCCGCAGCCGTCGTTGAGCAGCCGCCGGATGTCGTTCGACACCTCGTTGGTCGCCGTCATGTCCGGCGAGCCGTCGCGGTCGACGTCGCCGGCGAAGAAGCCGTAGGTGCGGATCGTGCCTTCGCCGGGCAGCCGGTAGTCGACGATCTGGTCCTGCACGAAGGTGCCGGTCGACGGCGCCGAGTCGACCCACCAGTTGGCCATGAAGCCGCCGTTGAGCGGCGAGCCCGTGTTCGACGTCACGAAGTGCGACACGAGCAGCGTGCCGATTTCGGTCGGGAACAGCGGCCGCAGCGGCGTGAAGGTCACGGTCGTGCCGCCGGCCCCGATCGACAACACGCCCGGCACGGGGCCGCTCCATCGCCCGGCCACCTGCACGTTCTGCGCGGTGATGGTCGTCGGGTCGACGGGCGCCGAGAACGTCAGCGTCAACGCCGCCGCGGGCGACACGCCGCGCGCGTTGTTGAGGCTCGGTGCGGCGTTGGCCGCCGAAGCGTTGACGACGGCGAGTTGGGCCGCGGCGCTCGCGGCGAGCAGTACGGCGAACGTGGGCGGGAGCAGCAGGCTGTGGGTGCGCATGGCATGCATCGTGGTCGGGCCGGGATGATCCCTACGGTCCGCGCCCGAAGCCGCGGCCACGGTATTTGCCCGCGGCCCGTCGAACGCGTCCCGCTAGACTCGCGGCCGGAGGTATCCGTGCGCAATCGAAGTTCGTCCTGGCTGTCGCTCGCGATGTGGTCACTCGCTGCGGGCTGTGCCGCGTCCGGCACGCCGGCCGCGGCGACGTGGGCGATCGCGATCCACGGGGGCGCCGGCACGCTCGACCGCACGGCTCCCGGCTCGCAGCTGCAGGAGTACCGCGACGTGCTGGATCACGCTCTGGCCTTCGGTCGCGAGCGGCTCGCGCGCGGCGATCGGGCGCTCGACGTCTGCGAGGCGGTCGTGCGCCTGCTCGAGGACGACCCGCACTTCAACGCCGGCCGCGGCGCCGTCTTCAACGAGAAGGGCGAACACGAACTCGATGCGTGCATCATGGATGGTGCGACGATGCGCTGCGGCGCGGTCGCCGGCGTGCGCACGGTGAAGAACCCGATCGGCCTGGCGCGGCTCGTCATGGAGCGCACGCCGCACGTGCTGCTCATGGGCGATGGCGCCGAACAGTTCGCGACCGCGACGAGCGTCGATCGCGTGGACAACTCGTACTTCGACACCGCGGCGCGACGCCGTTCGCTCGAGGAGGTGCTGCGTGAACGCCAGCGCACGGGCGCCGCCGAGCCGCGGCGGCCCGAACAACGCTTCGGCACGGTCGGCTGCGTCGCCAAGGACCAGCGCGGCGAGCTCGCGGCGGCGACGAGCACGGGCGGTCTGACGGGCAAACGCTGGGGCCGCGTCGGCGACTCGCCGATCGTCGGGGCGGGCACCTACGCCGATGCCTGGGTCGCGGTCAGCGGCACCGGCACCGGCGAGCAGTTCATCCGCCACACCGTCGCGCGCACGATCGCCGCGCGCATGCAGTTCGGCGGCCAGACGCTCGCCGAAGCCGCGAACGCGGTCGTCTTCGAGACGCTCGACAAGGACGACGGCGGCGTCATCGCCGTCGATCGCGACGGCAACCTCGCGGCGCCGTTCAACTCGGGCGGCATGTACCGCGCGCTCGCCGACTCGCGCGGCCGCTACGACGTGCGCATCTTCGAGGACTGATGTTGCTGCGAGCCAGCGCCGGAGCCGGTGAGGACGCGGGGCGGACGATCGGCGGCGGCCGCCGGCGCCGGCTGCTGATGGCCGGGCTCACGCTCGCGCTCGCCGCCGTGTTCGTGCGCCTGGCCTGGCTCGGCGACGACGCCTACATCACGTTGCGCTGCGTCGAGAACTGGGTGTCGGGCAACGGCCTGCGCTGGAACACGATGGATCGCGTGCAGACCTACACGCATCCGCTGTGGATGCTGCTGCTGGCCATGGGCCGGCTCTGCTGCGGCGAGCTCTACTTCACGACGATCGGCATCGGCCTGCTGCTGTCGCTGCTCGCGGTGCCCGCGCTGTTGCGGTTCGGTGCGACGGCGGCGTCGTGGGTCGCGACGGCGGTGCTGCTGGTCTCGGCGCGCGCGTTCGGCGAGTACGCGACCTCGGGTCTCGAGACGCCGCTCACCTACGTGCTGCTGGCCTGGTTCTGCACGATCGTCGCGCGCGAACACGAACCGCGCCGCCGCTTCGACCGC
>DASUFY010000313.1:0-27633 GCA_036274315.1 Planctomycetota bacterium
ATTCAGGTGGATCGCGGTGACCGCGGCCTTGGCCTTGGCGGCGATCTCGGCGTCGGGGTCCTGGGTCCAATCGATGAGGAACGGCAGCGCCTCGGGCACACCGAGCGTGCCGAGCGACTCGATCGCGAGCAGGCGCTGTTCCTTCGCAGCGCCGGGCTTGGCCTGCAGCAGCAGCTTCTCGGCGGCCGATGCCGACGATGCGTCGAGGCCCTTGAGCACGCGGTCCCAGTGCGCCTGCTGTTCGTGGTAGAAGCGGATGCGCGTCAGCGCGTCGGCGGCCGCGGTGCGCACGGGCTCGTCGGGGTCGCGCAGCATCTCGAGCAGCGCCGGCACGGCGTCCTTGGCGACGATCGCACCGAAGCACGCCGCGGCGCGCACACGAACGCCCACGTCGGGGTCCTTGACGAGCGGCAGCACGAGGCTCGCAGCGCCAGTACCCGAGTTCGCCGCGAGGGCGTCGATCGCGAACGCGCGCACGTTCGCGTGCGCGTTCTGCAGCAGCCGCGCGAACGCGACCGGTTGGGAGCACTCGCGCAGCGCCTGCGCCGACGCGAGCGCGAGAGCGGCGTCGTCGTCGTCGAGGCAACTCTCGATCGCGGCGCGGGCGCGCTCGACCTCGTCGGGGTACAGCATGCCGATCAGGCGGTCGCGGACGTGGCAATGCTCGTCCTGCAGCACCGCGGGGATCCAGTCGCGCAGCGCGCCGTGATCGCTGCCCGTTTGCCGGGTCCGGGAGAGCACGGCCGAGGCCCAGCCGACGCGGATCTGCTTGGTGCTGACATTGTGCGACACGAGAATAGGGCCGGAAGCCATCAGCCGAGCCACCTCGCCGAGCAGGCGATCGGGGATCGCCGATGGCGACCACTGCTCGATCTGCCACGTCTGCCACGAGACCCCCGCCTCGACGACCCCGCGCAGAACGCGCGCGATCTGCTCCTCGGTAAAGCCGTGCGGTGGATCCGGGTCGCGGTAGAGCAGGTACTCGAGCGGCGTGACGCCAACCGACGACGGATGGGGCTCCTTCACCGCATAGGGGTGCCGCAGGCGACTGCCCGGATCGCCGCTCTTCGCGACGAGATCGAGCGCTGCCTCGTCGTGCATCGACAGCAGCGCGAGCAGCAACAGGTTGCGAACGTGCCAGTTCTCGCCGGCCACCGTGCGCATTGCGGCCCGCACGTTCTCGGCGCGAGACCGGCGGCCGAGTTCGACGAGGGCGTCTGCCTCCCACACGCCGTTTCCCGGTGACCGCCGCCATTCCGCGAGCATCCAGTCCGCCGCCTCCGGGTTGCTCGTGCGCGCCATCGGCATCGCGAACCAACTCACAGGCTCCGAGCTGGCCACCAACCTCTGCGCCGTCTCGCGCATCATGGGGAACAGGTCCGGCGGCAGCGGCACATCGAACAGACGCGTGACGTATGGCTGCACCTGCTTGTCGGCGACCTTCGCGACGCGGGCGAACACCTCCTTCGCGTTGTCGAGCGTGACCCGGCCACCGAGCACCCAGAGGCACTCGTAGCCGAGATCGGCCCAGCCGAGCACGGTCGGCACGACCTCGGTGCCGAGCGGGCGCGCCACCGAATCCATCATGGCCGCGAGCCACTGCCGCCGGGACAGGGCCGGCCCGTTGCTCTGCTCGGGTTCGATCGCCCGCGCGCAGGCATCGACCTGTGGCAGCAGGCGGCGCGCCACTTCGACCGTGAACCGCTGCGGCGGTTCGGCGCCGGCCGCCACCTGCAAGTGCCGAAGGCCCACGCGGATCTGGCCGCGCATCGCGGGCAGCTCGCGCAGCAGCAGTTCGATGCCTTCGATCGATGCCTGCGACTGGGCGGTCAGCAGGAACTGCTGCGCCGCGCTGCCGAGCTCGGGATCGGAGCTGGCCAGGGCCGAGCGCACCAGGCGATGCAGGCGCGCGAGCGTCGCGGGTTGCAGTTCGACCCCGTCGAGGTAGCGCCTCGCCCATTGCAGGACATAGGCCTTCCACTCGGCACCACCCGCCTCGGCGGCGTCCACGATCTGCTCGGGCGTGAAGCGCTGCACGAGGTTGCCGTAGCCCGGCTCCAGCAGATGCTGCGTCACGACGAAGTTCGCGTGCCGCAGGAACGCCGCGGCGACCTCGAGCATCGCCGGATCGCGCAGGTTGCCGGCCGCTTCCGCCACGGGCAGCGCGAGCCGCTCACTGTGCGCCGCTCGTTGCAGGAACTCGCCGGCCTTCGGGCCACCGACGTACCACAAGAACCCGGCCAGCGCGCGCAACGGATTCGGCGAGTAGGACTCCGCCTTCTCGGCGGCCTCGAGCGCGGCGATCGCTTCGGGCACGGCCGGCGCACCGACCCAGAGCAGTTGCTCGGCGAGCGGGCGCGGGATCCCCCACAGCGGCGAGTCGGCCGAGACCGTCATGCTCCGCTGCCCGAGCACCTGCTGCACGAGACCGCGCGCCTTCTCGCGCAGCGCCTTCTCGCGCTCGAGGTCCTGATCCTGCAGGCCCTGCGTGACATCGTCGAGCGCGACGACACTGCCCTTCTTCGCCGCCGCGAGGAACGGGGCCGCCTCCTGCTGGCGGCCGAGCTTCTGCAGCAGGCGACCGAGCCGCTGGTTGGCGAGCGTGCGCGCCGACTCGGACAGCGACGTGCCCGCGAGCAGGTCGCGGTACATCGTCTCGGCCTTGTTGAGGTCGCGCTCCTGCTCCTCGACCGCGATGGCGGGCGCCAGCTCCACCTTGGGGTCCACGACGGCCTGGGCCGCGAGCGACGCGGCGAACAGCAACACGATGGCGGTGTGTCTCATGATGTGCATCGGACCCTTGCATCGGTGCGGCCCGGTCCGACCGCGGTCAGTTCGGTGTCAAGCGCATGTCAAGCCGGCCCACCCCCGGCCTCCGGCTCCTCGACGAGCCGGTAGCCGATGCCGTGCACGGTCAGCAGGTACCTGGGCTGCTTGGGGTCCGCTTCGACCTTCTGCCGCAGGTTGAGCATGTGCGTGTCGATCGTGCGGTCGCCGACGAACTGGTCGCCGCCCCACACGTCCCTGAGGAACGCGGCGCGCGACACCGCGCGCCCGCCGTGCTGCCGCAGCAGGCTCAGCATGCCGGCCTCCTTGGGCGACAGCGTGTGCGTCACGCCATCGCGCACGGCCGTGAACGCGGCGAGATCGATCCTGGCTTCGCCGAGCGAGAACTGCTGCACGCCGGCGGCCTGCGTTCGCTCGCGGCGCCGCAACATCGCCTTGACGCGCGCGAGCAGTTCGCGCAGCGAGAACGGCTTGCTGACGTAGTCGTCGGCGCCGAGTTCGAGCCCGAGCACCTTGTCGCCCTCCTCGCCGCGCGCCGTCAGCAAGAGCACGGGTGTGTCCGCATCGCGGGCCCGCAGCTCGCGCAGCAGCTCGAGCCCGCTCGGCCCCGGCAGCATGACGTCGAGCACGACGAGGTCGAAGCGCTGCTCGCGCAGCGTGGCGCGCGCCTCGTGGCCGTCGGCCGCGACCTCGACCGCGTAGCCCTCGCCCGCGAACGCGTCGCGCAGCGCGGTGCGCAGCGTGCGGTCGTCCTCGACGAGCAGCAGGCGGAAGCTCATGCGGGGGTCTCCATCGGGAACGTGAAGGTGAAGCACGCGCCGTGGTCCCCGTCCAGCGGCGCTGTACAGACGAGCTCGCCGCCGAGCCGCCGCGCTATCGTGCGCGCGAGGTAGAGGCCGATGCCGACGCCGGGCGTGCCGCCGTGCGCGTGTGCCGTGCCGCGCACGAAGCGCTCGAAGATGCGCTGCCGCTCGACCTCGGGCACACCGGGGCCGTGGTCGCGCACCTCGACGTGCACGCGTTCGCCCTCGCTTCGTGTCTCGACGTCGATGCGCGCGCCGGCGCCGCCGTACTTGCGTGCGTTGTCGAGCACGCAGACGAACGCCTGCACGAACGCGCCGCGATCGAGCCGCACCGTCGCCGGGGTCGCGAGCCGATCGTGGAGCTCGACCCGCAGGCCCTCGCGTTCGCCGACCGGCGCGAACAGCGCCATCGTCTCGCCGACGACCGCGCCGACGTCGACGGGCCGCAGGTCGTAGGCGCGTTCACCGCGTTCGAGGCGACCGAGGTCGAGCACGTTCTCGATGAGCACCGACAGGCGCCCCGCTTCACCGGCGAGCATCTTGTAGTACTCGGGTTCGCGCCCGGCCGCGCGCCCTTCGGCGAGCATCTCGCCGAGCAGCCGGATCGACGCGAGCGGCGTCTTGAGTTCGTGCGTGACCGTCGTCAAGAACTCGGCCTGTGCGCGCACGGCCGCGGCCTCGCGCCGCGAGGCGCGGAACTGCAGCCACGCGGCCAGGCCGAAGGCCAACAGCAGCACGAGCGTGAGCACCGGCAGCAGCCAGGGGCTCTCGCCCACGGACGCCGCCACGCTCGGTCGCAGTCCGGAGAGGCGCGGCACGCCCGCAAACGACTCACCGGCGTCGCGCGCGACCACCGCGTCGACGAGCCACGGCCACTCGGGCAGCTCCCCCGCACTGCCCGCCGCCCGGACGGCCGCGAGCCACTCGCCGATCGACAGGCGCGCGCCATCGCGACCGCCATCGTCGCGCGGCAGCCACCAGAGCAGCGACTCCTGCCCGACCGCGACGAGCGCCGCGTCGGGCTTCGACGGCAAGCCGAGCCATTCGCGCTGCACCGCTTCGAGCAGGTCGCGCCGAGCCGCCACCGCGGCGGCCGCCTGCGGTCGCTGCAGCGCGGTCGGCAGGCCCGCGTGCACCGGCGACGGCAGCAACGGCACGAAGCGCCCGGCCCACGCTGGTTCGCCGGCGCCGCGCGGCAGCCGCAGCGCCGCGGCGACGGCGTTGGCGATGCCGGCATCGCCGAGCTGCGCCGGTTCCAGCTCGCCGATGCGCGAGTCGAGTTCGTCCCGGAGCGGTGCCACCTGCGCGCCGTGCCCGGCGCGCTCGTGGAACCACGCCGCGGCGGCGAGCACCTCGAGCCGCTGTGCCGTGGGCAGCGGCTGCTGCAGCAGCTCGTCGAACTGGCGCGTCGCAGCCGCGGCATCGTGTTCGGCGAACTCGGCGCGCGCCGCGCGTTCGAGCCTGTCCTGCACGACGAGGTCCGGCTCGGGCCGCGGGCCGGTGGGCAACCAGCCCACCGAGTCGTCGACCTCGACGCGATCGCCGCGCATCACGAAGCGCAGCGCCGCCGGCACCTGTTCGAGCGCTGCATGCGAAGCGACCGCCGCGCGCAGGATGCGTTCGGCGACCAGCTCGGCGCGTTCGCGTTCGACCTGGCGCGCGCGCGCCTCGAGCTGCAGCGTGCGCCAGAGCAGGAACGACAGCGCCGCCACCAACGCCGCGCCGAGCAGCAGCAGCAGGGTGTGCAGGCGATGGCGGGACTGGATGCGGCGCGAGTCGATGCGGGCACGATAGGTGCCCGGCGCGACCGGCTGTCAAGAAACGGTCAAGCCCGTGCTTGCATTCCAGAACGGTCGGTCCAATACTGGCGCGGCCCATGGCACGCCCCAAGGAGTTCGACGTCGACGAGGCGCTCGCGCGCGCGACCGACACGTTCTGGCAAAGGGGCTACGCGGCGACGTCGATGCAGCATCTCGTCGATGTCATGGGCATCCAGAAGGCGAGCCTCTACGGCACCTTCGGCGACAAGCACTCGCTCTATCTCGCGGCGTTGCGCAGCTACCAGCAGCAGGCCCTCGCCGACCTCGAGAAGAGCCTGCTGGGGCCCGGTTCGGCACGAACTGCCCTGCGCGACCTGCTGTCGGGCCTGGCCGGCCAGGTCTGCGGTGCGAAGGGCAAACGCGGCTGCCTGTGCGTCAACGCCAACGTCGAATTGGCCCCGCAGGACGCCGACGTCGCCGAACTGCTGCGCGCGCACAGCGAATGCGTCGAGGCCGTGTTCGAACGCACGCTGCAGCGCGCCAAGGCCGAGGGTGACCTGCCCAAGGGCGCGGACTGCAAGCAGCTCGCGACGTTCCTGTTCGGCATCGTCGTCGCGCTCAACGTGCTCGGCAAGCAACGCGCTGGCCGCACCCGCCTGCAGGCGCTCGCCAACCAGGCGCTCGCCGCATTGCACATGTGACCTTGTGCACCCGACACGAGCGGCCCAAACGCCGCCCCGATTCTAGACTGATCGTTCTACAACCAACCGAGAGAGAAGACCAGATGAAGACTCTGCAAGACAAGGTGGCCCTGATCACCGGCGGCACCACCGGCATCGGCCGCGCCACGGCCGTCGCGTTCGCCCGCGCCGGCGCCAAGGTCGTCGTTGCCGGACGGCGCCAGAAGGAGGGCGAAGAGACGCTGCGCCTCGTCAGGGAAGCCGGCGGCACCGGCACGTTCCTGGTCGCCGACGTCAGCAACCCCATCGACATCGAGAAGCTCGTCGCCAAGACGGTTGCGGCCTACGGCAGGCTCGACATCGCCTTCAACAACGCGGGCATCGAGAGTTCGGTGGTGGCGCCGACCGCGGACCAGGACGACGACGACTTCGACCGCGTCATGGACGTCAACGTCAAGGGTGTCTACCTGAGCATGAAGCACGAGATCCCGGCCATGCAGAAGAATGGCGGTGGTGCCATCGTCAACACGAGTTCGGTCGCGGGTGTGATCGGCATGCCGGGTGTGGCGCCCTACGTCGCGAGCAAGCACGCCGTCATCGGGCTGACCAAGAACGCCGCGCTCGAGTACGCCAAGCTGGGCGTCCGCATCAACGCAGTCGCCCCGGCCGCGATCGAGACGCCGATGCTGGACCGCTTCACCGAGAGCGTGCCGCGCGAGATGCTGGCCTCGATGCACCCGATCGGCCGGCTCGGCAAGCCCGAGGAGATCGCCGACGCCGTCGTATGGCTCTGCTCGCCGCAGGCTTCGTTCGTGACGGGGCAGACGATCGGTGTCGACGGCGGCTTCACGGCGCAATGAGGCAGCTGGCGGCGCCGCAGGCGGCGCTGAGACGCCGCCGGCCGTGTTCACCGGTGGGCGAACACGGCCGGTTCGAGGCGGCGCGAGTTGCTCATGCCGCGCCGTCGATGTGCGGCATCAGAAGTTGCCGATCTGCATCGTGAGGCCGTTGGACACGATGGCACCAAAGGCGTTCGCCGTCCCATCGAGCCAGATCGACTGGCTGTGCAGCTGCTGGCCCAGCAGGCTGCCGAGCGAAGCCGGGATCGGCAGCATGAGCGTCATGCTGAAGCCCGGCAGGTTGCCGATCAGGTTGCCGACACCCGTGTTGATGTCGACGTTGGCCTCGCAGCCGGGCATGCCGAGGATCCCGAGCGGGAAGCCCGGCTGCACGGCGCCGAGACAGATGAAGTTGACGCCGAGGTTCATGCCCGTCTCGTTCGAGGTGGTGATGCTCACCGTGTTGCCTGGCAGCGGCGCCGGCGTCGCGTCGAGCGTCAGCGAGTACACCTCGGGCACCGTCAGCGGCACGGCGACCAGCGTCGTCAGGTTGGTGGGGCCCGGGTCGGGCGACGGCCCACCGGGCGAGAAGCCGACCAGGTGTTCGTCGTTGACGTTCGACAGGCCGTTGTTCGTGATGGTCTGCCAGACGTAGTTGACCTGGCCCGTGGCGGTGTCGAACTGGAACTGCCACGTGCTGGGGTTCACGACCGGCGTCGTCCCGTTCAGGGCCGGATAGCTCTCGACGTTGTCCCAGGTGATGATCGCGAGCGAACCGACCTCTTCGAACTTGATCAGGCCGCTGCCCGCCTCCGTCGTGTTGTAGTTGTGCCACGACCACCACGCCGTCACCGGCGAGTCGAGCAGGCCAATCACGTTCGGGATGGCGTTGTTGGGCACCTGCACGTTGTTGGTCGCGACGGACACGTAGCCGTTCGTCTGCACGAACAACTGCGTCGTCACCCCGCCCGGGTAGACGAAGGGGCTCGTCAGCGACACCGGCGTCTCGGCGTTGTCGTTGGCCGGCAGCGCCATCGCACTCGCCGAGGGTGGGATGAACGTGACGCCGCTCGCCGGCACCAAGGCGTAGCCGTTGCCCGTGAAGACCAGGCTGATCGCGCGCCCGTTGAGTGCCGCGGCAGCGGCGGCCGGAGTCGTGAATCGCTGGTAGAACGAGCCGATCGTCGTGTAGCAGCCCTTGCCGAACTTCTTGTTCCGCGCCAACGCGTGCGGGTTGTTGCCGACGGAGTAGTAGATGCTGCCGAGCCAGACGTAGGACGCGAGCGCGCCGCCCGTGAACCCGACTGCCTGGGTCGTGCCGGCCAGCAGCGTGAGTTCGGCGTTCTGGTAGTACTGGTTGGTGCCCGCTCCCGCACCGCCGGGAACTGCGGTGCTGTTGCCCAGCAGGAACAGGGGCTTCAGATCGAGGAAGCGCAGCGCGATGCCCTTGGTCCCCGGCTGCAGCACGATGCCGTTCGGGAAGCCGACCGGCGACGGCGCGTTGCCCGCCGACGTGCACGAGCCGGTGCCGGCCAGCGTCCACTGCGCCATGTTCGCCTCGTTGCCGGCATAGGTCGTGATGCCGGCGTTCGTCACCCACATCTCGACGTTGCCGACGACCCCGGGCGGTGAAGCCCACACGTCGAGCTGCACGTCGAGACCCTGAATGGTCACCGTCGTGTTGGCGGCGAGGTTGAAGAACATGTTCGTGCCCGGCGGGTAGCCGGTCCACAAGAACAGGGAGTTGGCCGGGTAGGTCGCTTGCAGCGTCGTCAATGGCGACTGCGCACCGAGTGCCGTTGCGAGTGCGATGGCGAGCAGGGAGGAAAGCGCTTTCATGGGGCTCCGGAGTGGGGTCGGGGGTCGGGGGGGGGCCAGCGGGCCATCAAGGGGTGCCCGCCTCCGCAGCGACGAACGTACTTGGACCACGTAACTCTGTCCATGACCGCACGATCGCGCGCGACGGCGCCGCCGCGGCCGCGTCCGGGACGCGCCGCGACCGTTGCTTACTGCCTGACGAATCGGAACCTGCGCACAAAGCCGTCGCGGGCCACGCCACGGGCCGTAGCAGCGGCCGCGATCAGAACGTGAAGCCGCCGCCGACCAGGAAACCGCTGACGGTGATGGTCGTGTCGAACGTGTCGTTGTCGATCGTGCCGTCCGCGTCGAGGTGCAGCGCCCGGTACCCGACGAACACGTCGATCCAGGCGTTGGCGTGCCACTGCGCCATGGCCTCGATGTCGAGCAACGATCCCTGGACGTCGCCGGTGTCGACCTCGACGTAGCCCACTTCGCCGAGCACGGTGAAGACCGACAGATCCAGCTGACCGCGCACGAAGGCCAGCGGGATCGGCGCCTGCAGCTGCACGTTCTCGCGCAGCAGACCCGCGGTGTCCTGCACGTCGAGCTCGAAGTCGAAGTAGTCGACCGCGATGCCGGGTGCGATCGACACCGGTCCGATCGGGATCTTCAGGGCGTACGACGCCTTGACGTTGGCGAAATCGAGTTTGCTGCGCACGTCGACGCCCGCGCTCAGGTTGCCAAACTGCGCCTGCAGCGTGCCCGTGCCCTGCTCGTCGAAGAGGAAGCCCGACACCGCGATCACGGGCACGCCCATGTCGGCGCTCACGCGAGCGTACGGCGCCCCCTGGTCGTCACCGATGCCGAAGGCGCTCTCGAAGTCCTGCCGGATGCTGCCCGACGTGGCCGGCGAGGTGCCCGTGGTCAGGTAACCGGCCTCCCCATCGACCTTCATCTGCGCGTAGCCAGCCTGCGCATGCATCTGGAACTGGTAGCACGAGACCAAAGGCAACACGGCCGCGAGGGCGGCGAATCGATCGAGGTGGGGCATGGATTGCGTTCACGGAACGTAGCTGAGGCTGTTCGTGTCGAGGTCGAAGTCGAAGTGACCCGGAACGCCGGTGACGGTGAGCCTCGCGAGCACCGTGCCGTCGAACGACGCCACGGCCGTCACGCTGGCCTTGGGTCCCGACAGACCGAGCGAGACCGTGCCGATCGGGTGCAGCTGGGCCGGCGAAGCGTCGAGGCTCAGGCTCGCCGTGTCGAAGGTCAGCGCGCACACCGGTGGCCCGCCGTCGGTGATCGAACTCGCGGCGTTGGCGGGCGGGCCCGAGGGCGGTGCGTCCGGCGCGGCGACCGTCGTGCGCAGTTCCTTCAGTTCGTTGTCACCGGACGAGCCGCCGATGATGCCCGTCAAGGCCCCGGAGCCCGTGATGGTCGGCCCCGTCAGCGTCCACGCCCCGACCATGAACTTGTCGGTGTCGCCGAAGAGCATCTTCAGCTCCGTCGCGGCCAGGCGGACCTTGTCCGCGAGCGTGGTGGCGCCGCTGAGGTCGAGATCCTGCCGCACGCCGGTCGGGCTGTAGAACGAGATGGTCATCGCCAGCGTGCAGCCGCTCGCGACATAGCTGACCACGACGGTGCCGTCCGGCTGTTCGACGGCCGTGAGACCCTCGGGGTCCGGCAGCGACGAACTCGAACGCAACCGCCAGGTCTCGGCGACCTCGAGCAGCGTCTTCACCTTCGGGTACAGGTGCGGGAAGCAGTCCTGGACCGTGTCGATGCGATTGGCGAGGTCGCGATCGACGTAGGACGTGAGCTTGCCGCCGCAGGCACCGAGCAGGCCGAACGACAGCAGCAGGTAGGCGCAGGGGCGGAACATGGGGGATCTCCTCGGCGTGTTGGGCAGCGCCAAGGCAGTATCGCCCAAGCCCGTGGCTCGCCTGAACGACGGATTGCGCCTCGCGTCGAGAATTCACCGCGCAGGTTTCACCGCGCAGGTGGCTGCCGAGAACTCGAGAACTCCGAGGATCGGCAAGCCGTCACAGCGCCACACGTGCCTCGACCGGCTTCGACTTGAAGACGATGCGCAGTGTTGCGAACACCAACGGCACGACGCCGACCACGAGGAACACCGTGTCGGCCCCGAGCCTGACCCACTCCAGCGTGTGGAACATGCCCGTCATCGTGTAGGTGAGCTCGCGCGCGTGCCAATAGCCGTGCGAGATCGAGTCCCAGAACTGCATGACGCCGGCGGGGAACAAGTCCAACAGGACCATCAGGGCGAGCCCCAGGTTGAGGCCGATGAAGCCAATGCGGACGAACTTCTCGTTCTGGTTCCAGGTGTGGTCGGAGGCGAGCGCACGGAGGCAGAAAACGAGCACGCCGAGGGCGAGCATGCCGAAGACGCCGAACATCGCTGCGTGCCCGTGGTTCGTGGTCAGTGTGGTCCCCATCTCGAAGTACGAGACGATCGGCAGATTGATCAGGAAGCCGAACACACCGGCGCCGACGAAGTTCCAGAACCCGACGGCCATCAAGAAGTAGATCGCCCACTTCTGCTTGGCGGCGAAGCTCTTGCCGCACTCCCCGCAGTCGCGGTCCTTCAGCCGCACGAAGTCCCAAGCGTCGAGCGTCAACATCGTCAGCGGCACTACCTCCATCGCCGAGAAGCACGACGCCAATCCCATGTTGAGGGTGCCCTGGCCCGTGAAGTACCAGTGGTGGCCCGTGCCGACCACGCCGGCGCCGAGGTACAGGATCGCGTCGAGATACACGACACGGGTGGCGCTCTTGGCGCTGACCAGTCCCATCTGGAAGAACATCACCGCCACCAGAACGGTGGCGAACAGCTCGAAGAACCCTTCGACCCAGAGGTGGATGATCCAGAAGCGCCAGTTGTCGATGACTGCGAAGTTGTCGTGCGAGCCATAGAACAGCGCCGGCAGATAGAAGACCGGAATGGCGACGGCGACGTACAGGAACAGCGGCACGAGATCGCCCTGACCGGGCGTGCGCAACGCCGGACGCAGGGCACGGAACATCAGGAACAGCCAGAACACGAGGCCGGCAGCGAGCAGGACCTGCCAGGCTCGGCCGAGATCGAGATACTCCGAGCCCTGGTGGCCGAGCCAGAACCACAGGGACCCCAGCTTGTCGTTGATGCCGAGTGCCTCACCGAAGAGGCTGCCGAAGACCACGGTCGCGAGCGCGATCAGCAGCACCACGGCACCAGTCCGCTGGCCCCGCGGTTCGCCGCCGCCCATCAGAGGGGCGAGGAAGAGACCGCCTGCCACCCACGCCGTCGCGATCCAGAACACCGCGAGCTGGAGGTGCCACGTGCGCAGCAGATTGTATGGCAGCCACTTCGCGAGGTCGAAGCCGTAGAACGCGCCCGGCTCGACCCGGTAGTGCGCCAAGGCACCGCCGCACAGGGTCTGTGCCAGGAAGAGCAGCGCGACGACCGCAAGGTAGAGCCCCGTCACCTTCTGGCTCGGGGTGGGCTTCCAGTCGAGCAGACGACTCTCGTGCACGTGTCCACCCGGCTGCGCTGCTTCCCAGCCAAGGAACGCAAAGCGGCCGAAGAAGAAGAGCACCGCGCCCAGGCCTCCCAGCAGCGTGATGAGCGACATGGCGCTCCAGAAGTACGCGGCGGTCGTCGGCAGGTTGCCGGCAGCAGGATCGTACGGCCAGTTGTTGGTGTAGGAGAAGTCCTCACCAGGCCGGTTTGCCGTGGTCGCCCACGCGGCCCAGGCGAAGTAGGCGGTGAGCGCATCGGTCTTGGTGGCGTCGTCGATGTAGCGGGGTGGCAATCCCGGCGGCGTGAAGTCGCTGCCGAAGTAGGTCCGCCATTCCTTCTTCTGTTCGATGAACGAGGCGGCCTGTCCAGGGGACAGCACCAAGGTGCCGGTCGCGGCATCGAAGGTGTTGGCCTCGAGTTCGGCACGCACGCTCTCGGCGATGGCCGCGGCCTGCACGGGTTCGAGGGCGGCAAAGGCCCGGCCGTGCCTGCTGCGGGCCAACTCGTCACGCGCGATCTCCGTCGTGCGATGCAGGTAGGTGGCACTGTAGTCGGGGCCGAGGTAGGCGCCGTGGCCCCACAGCGAGCCGTGCTCCATCAGAGCGTACTGCAGGAACACGTCCTGACCGCTCAGCACGTCGGCTCTGCGGAACAGGATCGACCCATCGGCTGCGGTCGTGAGGACCGGGATCGGTGGTGCGTCGCGATAGGTTCGGACCGTGACGAACGAGAGTATGACGAAGCCTGCCATCGCGACCAGGAGTGCCGCATGGCGCCACCATTTCGACAGCGGGGAATCGAGTTCAGGTACTTGCATGGGTCTCATCCTGGCGAAGCTTCGCCTGGTGCACGAACACAGACGACTACTTGCTACTTGAGTCCCAGCCGCTGCGCCAGTCGATGTAGGTTTGCCCGAGCGAGGCCCAGATCGCGGGCCGCGGCGGCCCAGTTGCCGTCGTGACGAAGCACGGCCCGCTCGACGCATTGTCGTTGGTGCTGCTCGGTTGATTCGCGCAAGGTCTTGGCGATCGCGCCGTCGGCTGGCCTTGCCGCGCTCGTCACCGGTGGATCCGTCGGCGGTGCAGCGACGTCCAGGTCCGCCGTGGTCACCAGAATGCGTTCCCCTTCGGGCGCTCGCGCGACTGCCCGCAGGGTCGCGCGTGACACCACGTTCTCCAGCTCGCGAACGTTCCCCGGCCAGTCGCCAGCCATCAGCCGGTCCAGGGCCTGAGGCTCGAAGCGCACCGGGCCGCAGCCGAGTCGTCGGCGTGCGTCGTCGGCGAAGTGGCCGGCGAGCAGCGGCACGTCCGCCGTGCGGTCGCGAAGCGGTGGCACCTCGATGCGGCCCACGTCGAGGCGGTGCAGCAAGTCGACGCGGAAGCGACCGGCTTTGACTTCCAGATCGAGGTCGCGGTTGGTGGCTGCGAGTACGCGAACATCGACGTGGCGGGTGCGATCTTCGCCGACGCGCTGCAATTCTCCTTCCTGTAGAACGCGCAGAAGTTTGGGTTGGATGTGCAACGGCAGTTCGCCGACTTCGTCGAGGAACAGGCTGCCACCGTCGGCGATGCCGAACTTGCCGGGGCGCGCCGAGTCGGCTCCGGTGAATGCGCCTTTCACGTGGCCGAACAGTTCGCTCTCGGCGATCGACTCGGGCAATGCTGCGCAGTTCATGTAGATGAGCGCACGCTCGGCTCGGCGCGATCGGGAGTGCAGCTGGCGCACCACCAACTCCTTGCCGACCCCCGTCTCGCCTGTCACCAGCATCGCCATGTCGGCGCGCGCGAACACGTCGATCTCCTCACGCAGCTTGCGCATGGCGGCGCTGCTGCCGAGCAAGAGGCCGCCGCGGCTCTCGAGGGCATCGCGAATCAAGTCGCGCGTGACCTGCCCCTCGCGGGCAGAACGTTCTTCGAGCGCTTCGATCAGCAGGATCGTGCGCAGCGCGGCACCGGCCAGCGCACCGAGATGTGACAGCAGCCTTCGGTCGACGCCATCGAACGAGCGGCTGTCGAGCGCATCCGCAGTCAACACACCGACCAACTCGCCATCGACCCGCAGGGCGGAACCGAGACACGCATGCACACGATGCAGTGGATCGGCGGCGCGTTCGATCATGCCGTCGAAGGGGTCGGGAAGGGTGCTGTCGCCTTCGAACACCACGGGAGCCGAGGCGGAGCAGATCCGGGCGAGGCGTGGGTGATCGGCGATCGGGAATCGACGGCCGAGCAGGTCTGGCGACAACCCGACCTGGGCGATCGGGAGCAACTCACCACCGTGCAGGCGGAACAGGGCCACGGCGTCGCACGGCAACGCCTTCTGCACGGCACGCACGAGCCGAACGGCGCGGTCTTCCGCCGACAGCGAGGCGGTCATGTCGAGGGCGATGGCCAAGAGGGGGTCATGCTCGGGCGGCGTAATCATTTGGAGAACGCGTTATACAATGAACAACACCAAACCGTTCTCCAGATGATGACGAGGCTCACGTGCGGTGTTGCAAGGAAACGAATTGTGGCAAGGCATGTCGGTTGCTCTGCACCGGCCATGAACCACACCGCCACCATCCACCCGTCCGACAGTCTGGCTCAGTTGGCAACCGCCCGCGCCGGCGCGTCGCGGGTGTTCCACCGCCACAACCTCGACTTCTGCTGCCACGGTCAGATCAGCCTCGCCGACGCTTGCCGGAAGAAGGGTCTCGATGTCGACACGCTGATCCACCAAATCGAAGCCGAGCAGCGCATTGCCGAGCCCGTCGAACCATGGACCGAGCGCCCGATCGCCGAGTTGGTCGAGCACATCGTCGCCCACTTCCACGAGCCGCACCGCCGGGAGTTGCCGAGGCTGCAGTCGATGGCGGAACGCGTCGAGAAAGTGCATGGCGACAAGGCGTCGTGCCCGCGCGGTCTGGCGGCCCTCATCGCCGGGCTCGCCGCCGACCTCGTGCTGCACATGCAGAAGGAAGAGCGGATCCTGTTCCCGATGATCGTGCGCGGTGAGGGCGCTGATGCCGCCGGGCCGATCCAGGTCATGGAGCAAGAACACGTCGATGCCAGTGCGGTGCTTGCCGCCATTCGTGATCTGACCACCGACTACCAGCCGCCGCCGGAAGCATGTGGAACCTGGAAGGCGCTCTACCTCGGCCTCGACGAGTTCGAACGCGACCTGATGCAGCACGTGCACCTCGAGAACCACGTGCTGTTCCCGCGCGCCCTTCATTCCTAGGCCTCCCGTGACTCACGTCGTCGCCGAACCCTGCGTCAACTGCAAGCACACCGACTGCGTCGAAGTGTGTCCGGTCGACGCCTTTCGCGAGGGGAAGAACTGCCTGGTCATCGACCCGGACACGTGCATCGACTGCACACTCTGTGTGGCGATGTGTCCGGTGAACGCGATCTTCATGGATGGTGACCTGCCACCGAAGTGGGGCGAGTGGACGGAACTCAATGCCAGGTTGAGCCGCATCTGGCCCGTCATCGTCAAGAAGAAGGAGCCACTCGCCGACCACGCGCGCTGGGCCGCGGTGGAACAGAAGCGCAAGGATCTGTCGGAGGCACCCGAAGAACGCGACTGACCCGGCGCGCGACATCGCCTGTTGGCTGCGCGACCGCCAGGCGTGGTCGGCGGGCTCGGACGATCAAAGCGTCGGGCTGCAAGCTCGTGGCTCGCCTGACGGACTCGGATCGCGTCAAGAATTCGCCGCGGCGGTGCCGGCACCCACCCCGTTGGATGCACCGGTCGCTGCGACCGACACCGACTCCCGCCGGCCGCGCCAGAGGTAGAACAGCGTCAGGCCCCACACGCCCATCGTGAACACCCCCATCAGCACCGACCCGAACTGCGGCATGCTGTGCGTCGTGAAGTTGGCGATCTGCTTGCTGCCGAACACGACGGGCATGAACGGCTCGATCTTGACGGGCGCCTTCGGGTTCAGGTGGTGGCCGAACTCCCACAGCATGTAGACGAACCGGCCGAACGCGACGAACGAGATGTAGGCGGCGATCATCGACAGATCGATCATCGTGCGCACGTTGCCGAGCAGCGCCGCACGCAGCGCGAGCAGCGCCATGGCGACGAGCCCGAACGGCATCCAGTCGAGATCGCGCAGCTCCTCGCGCGTGATCGTGTGCATGCCGATGTAGTGGTTGAGCGTGTTGATCTCCTGCACGTCGTGGCCGTCGTTGCCGCCGACGAGCTCGTACGAGTAGATGTCCATCCTGAGCCCGTCCGGATACTGCGGCGCCTTCATGCTGATGCACCACAGCGGGAAGCCGAAGCTCAGCAGCAGCGGCACGATGAGCGCGACGAGCAGCAGGCGGCCGCCGCCGCGCAGCGGCACGTCGAGGAAGTCCCAGAAGCTGTCCGCAGTGCGTCGCATGTGCTCCGTCTCCGTCACACGAGGTCGCGGCGCCGGAAGGCGCCGAGGCTCCAGATCCAAGCCGTCGTGCCGAGCAGCAGCGGCCAGCCGATCCCTAGCAGCAGAAGGCCCGTGGCGCCGATCCTGTTGGCGAGGAAGAAGCCGACGGGCCCGAACGTCGACAGCTCCGGTTGCGCCGCCGACAACAAGGCCAGCCGCGCACATTGCACGGGGTTCAGCGCGGCCAGCGCGAACACGGCCGACGGCGGCAGCTCCCATTGCAGCATCAAGCCGACGAGGCCGAAGTCGATGAGCGCCACGCCGGCCACCCAGACCAGGATCGTGAGCATCAGCGCCTTCGCCTGGTTGCGCACGAGCGTCGACACGAGCAGGCCGAGCGCCACGAAGCACAGCAGCAGGGCCGTGCTGACGGCCATGCCGCGCCACAGGAACGCCCACGGCACGTCCTGTGCGAACGCCACCGCCCCGATCACGGCCATCGCCGGCATCGCGACCAGCAACGGCAGCACGAGCGCGCACACGCGCACGAGGCTCGTGCCGAGGAAGTAGCTCGTGCGGCTGACGGGGTTGCTGAGCAGCAGCTCGAGCGAACCGTCGTCGCGCGCGGCGTTCACGACCTGCCCGGTCGCCGACAGGGCCAGCAGCGGCAGCAGGAAGATCAGCGCGTGGCTCCACGACATCAGCGCGCGGCCCATGCCCGTGAAGCCGATCACGCCAGACTCACGCAAACCGACGAGCACGAACATGCCCGCCAGGATCGCGTGCACGACGAGGCAGAAGACGAGCCAGCGCGAGCGCAGGACCTCGGCGAAGTCGAGGCGCGCGACGACGGCGATCTCACGGTATCGCGACATCACTTGCCTCCGTGGTCGGAGACGCGCCGCAGACACGTGCGCCGCGCCTCGTCGATGTCGATGGCACCCGCGGTGCCGACGTCCACGGCGCCGAGGCCGAAGCCCATCGGTGACTTGTCCACGCGCACGAACGCGACGGCGCGGTCGCTCAACCAACGTCGCTCGCGCAGGTGATGGAACCAGATCGTGTGCACGTCGGGGTGGTGTTCTTCGACGTGGAGGAACAGGCAGCCCGGGTCGTCGAAGGCCTGCGTGCGGCCGTCCACGGTCGTCAGCTGCGCGGCGAACGGCGGCTCGCCGACGTGCATGCCACAACCGGCGCAGGCGGCCTTGTCCCACACGACCTCGACCGGGCCCTCGGGCAGCTTCGCCGAGGCCGCGACCGAGTAGACGACGGCGCCCGCGACGACCGCCAGGACGATGCCGAGCAGCGCGCCCGGCAGGATGTGTGTGCTGAAGTTCGTCATGACTCGTGTCCCCCCGAGGGCGGCTGCAGTCGCTCGACGTCGCGCGCCATGACGTCGCGCAGGCAGCCGTTGAGGTTCTTGCTGATGTCGCCGAGCAGGCCGGCGCGGTCGTGCACGGGCATCGACTTGCTCCACCACCCCACGGCGCCGCGCGTGAAGCCGCGCTGCGTCAACCACTCGCCGGCGCGATCGCCGTCGGCGCGCACTTCGACCATCGCCACGGCGTGATCGTCGAGGTAGGCCGAGGCGCTGCCCTGCCACGCGACCGAGCCTTCGGCCAGCACGACGACGCGATCGACGAGGCGCCGGATCTCGTCGAGGCGGTGCGAGCACAGCAGCACGGTGACCGACGGCGGCAGCGCGTCGACGAGCCGGAAGAACTCGCCGCGGCTCTTCGGGTCCATGCTCGCCGTCGGCTCGTCGAGCAGCAGCAGCTCGGCTCCGGACGCGAGCGCGAGCGAGGCGAGCACCTTCTGCCGCTGCCCGCCCGACAGCGCGCGGAACGGGCGCCGCGCCAGCGTTTCGAGGTCGAGGTCCAGGGCACCGGCGACCGCGGCCACGGACTGCCACGGCTGACCGCGCAGCCCCGCGACCGCACGCACGACGTCGCGCACGGGCGCCGCGAGCCGCGGTGCGATCTGCGGCACGTAGGCGATGCGCCGGCTCAGCGCGCGGCGGTCGTCGCCCATCGGCTGCCCGTCGAAGAGCACCTCGCCCCCGGCGACGAGCATGCCCATCAACGTGCGCACCAACGTCGACTTGCCCGAGCCGTTGGGGCCGATCAACGCCGTGCGGCTGCCCTCGGGCAGCTCGAGCGAGACGTCGCGCAAGGCGACGACCTTGCCGAAACGCTTCTGCAGCGATCGCAGCTCAACGCGCACGGTCCACCTCCGGCGAGAAGGCCATCGCCGTCGGGCGCAGGCGCGGCGCCGGATCCTGCATCAGGCGGCGCGGCGCGAACAACGGCAGCACTTCGCCGACCAGATCGACCATGCCCATCGCCGGCGCGCCGTGCAGGATGGCCAGCTCCGGGTAGCGCGCTTCGATCTGCGTCGACAGCCGGCGGAACTCGAACGGCACGTCGCCGCGGCCATCGCCGTCGAGGTCGTAGCCCTGGTAGGTGTCGTACCAGTTGCCGACGAACTCGCAGGCCAGCGCGTCGCCCTGTCCACCGACCTTGACGACCGCGCCGTTGTCGCCGAACTGGTTGTCCTTGAACTCGCTGCGCTTCGCCGACGCGTGCATCGCGACCGCGGTCTCGCAGAAGCGCAGCACGTTGCGCAGGTAGTGATTGTGGTGATCGGGATCGAGCGGCGCGGAGTCGATGTAGAGGCCCGTCGTGTTGTCGAGCAGCCAGCTGTCCTCGACCGCGATGTCGCCCGACTCCTTGAGACCGATGCCGATGCCGGCAGCACCTCCCGACCTGGCCAGCAGGTTGCGGCGCAGCACGATGCCGTGCGAGTACATCACGAAGATGCCGACCTCGTCCCCGACGTAGCGGCTGTGTTCGCAGACGTTGTCGTGGCTGTACATGAAGTGCGTGCCGTAGCGGGACCCCGTCACGGTGTTGTCGGCGAGGTGGTTGCGCGACGAGTACCAGACGACGACGTCGCGCGAGTCGCGGACCGTGTTGCCGACGACCTCGGAGTCGTTGGTCTCCCAGAGCCGGATGCCGTCGCCGCGCAGGCCCATCGCCGGCAGGCCCGTGCCGATCACGGTGTTGCCGCGCACGGTCGCCCGGTTGCAGCGTTCGACGAGGATGCCGAACAGCGTGTCGCGCACGACGACCCCTTCGATCGTCAGGTCGTCGCCCTGGAGGTGCACGCCGCCGTCCATGAGGTCGAAGCGCTGACCGCTGCCGGCCACCGTGAACCCCGCGAGCGTGACATGGTCGGCCTTCACGCTCAGTGTGGATCCGTCGACGGCGTTCAGCACGGCGGTCGGCGGCCCCCAGACGTGCAGCGGCTTCTCGATCACGAACGGCCCGCGGTACTCACCCGCCTGCAGCAGCAGCGTCGCGCCCGCCGGTGCCGCGTCGATCGCCTGCTGCAGCGTGCTTCCGGGCGGCACGTCGATGCCGGTCACCGGGCGCGCCGGCGGCGGGGCCTGCGGGTCTCGCTCGCGGCTGCCACCGCAGGCGACAACGGTGGCGCACAGCAGGGTCTCGAGCAGCGTTCGCATGGCATTCCCAGGTGGCGGCGGGCCTACTTCGGCTCGACGAGCAGGTAGCCCGCCATCTCGAGGTGCAGCGCCGAGCAGAACTCGGTGCAGTAGAACGGCCACACGCCGGCCCTGTTGGCGACGAACGTCACGTTGCAGTGCTTGCCGGGCTCGAGGCTGACGTTGATGTTCTGCCCGCCGATCGCGAGCCCGTGCGTCGCATCGCGCGCCTGCTCGACGTTGGTGACGTGCAGGTGCACGACGTCGCCTTCCTTGACGCGCACGATGTCGGGCGAGAAGTGGCTCCGGATGGCGGTCATGTAGACGTGCACGCCGTCCGGTTTGCGTTCGATGCGCTCCTTGCCGCCCACCGTCGCGCTCGGATCGACCTCGTGGGTCACGGGGTTCATCCCGATCGGCTTGTAGACGTCGACGGGCTTGATCTTGTCCGCCTTGATCATCTGGGCGTAGTGCGGCTCGCCGAGCGGCAGCGGCATGTCGTAGAGCAGCTGCATCTGGTCGCCGCTGATGTCGATGAGCTGGAAGTTCTGCGGCAGCAGCGGGCCGACCGGAGCAAAACGGTCGAGCGACCACTTGTTCATCGCGATCAGGTACTTGCCGTCCGGGCTGACGGTGTCGCCTTCGGCCGTGACCAGGTGGCCGACGTTGTAGTGCGTGTCGATCTTCTGCACGACCTTGAGGTCCTTGAGCGACCACTTGGCGATGACGGTCTCGATGAACACCGAGGTGTAGGCGAAGCCCTTGTCGTCGAACGACGTGTGCAGCGGCCCGAGGCCGATCTCGCACTGGCCGCGGATGGAGCCCTTGAAGTCGAGGATCGGCACGCCGTAGGGGTCCTTGCCGACGTACTTCTTCTCGGCCATCTGCGCGACGATCTTCTTGATGTCGTAGACGGTCGTGTGCGTGTCGAGCTTGCCGCCGACGACGACCTCCGCCCCGTCGGGCGTGATGTCGACGCCGTGTGGGCTCTTGGGCTCGGGCACGAACGCGAGCAGGTTGTCGTCGATCGCGGTCTGCAGCCGGATCACGCGCATGCCGGCGATGGTCTCGGTCTTGCCGGCCTTGGCGAGCGCTTCGGCCTGTCGCCAGTTGATGCAGTGCAGGTAGTCCATGTCGTTCTGCGTCGCGCCGGACTCGAGCGGCGGGTTGCCTTCCAGCGTGCCGCCGTAGGCACGTTCGGTGTCGATCGAGTTGCAGAACACCCAACCGTCGCTGACCTTCTTGCCGCAGTCGGCGAGGTCCTGCATGTAGGGCGGCAGCTCGATCGCGAACGACTGCTCGGGCACGATGCGGCCCTTCTGCTTGTCGAAGCGCCAGAAGATCATCGCGCCGCGGTACTTGTCGTTCCATTGCTCGATCGGCGCGTAGCCGCCGCCGAGCGGCGCCGGGTACTGCGACGTCTCGATGACGTAGTCGGTCTCCGGTGTCACGAACACGGCGCCGTGCTCGGAGACGATGAGGTCGCTGCCGACGATCTGCTTGGTCGTGAAGTCGGACAGGTCGACGACGGCGACGCGCGGATTGCACTTGTCGTTGACGAAGATCCACTTGCCGTCGTAGTCGCCGCCGGTCTCGCTGATCGCCGGGTGGTGCATGTCGGCCCAGGTGAGCTGGTTGCCGCCCTTCGTCACGCCCTTGATCACGTCGCCGCTCTCGTCGCCGTAGCCGAAGCCCTGCCACGGCTCGGGCGTGAAGACCGCCACGTACTTGAGGATGCGCATGCTCGGCACGCCGATGACGATCAGGTTGCCGCCGTGACCACCCGACGCGAACGTGTAGTACTCGTCGAACCGTCCGGTCGGCGTGTAGGTCTTCAGCGCCGCATTGACGTCCTGCTCCGACAGGTTGCGCGACTGCATCAACGACAGCACGTCGCTGCCGGCGCCGCCGCCTTGCATGGAAGCGTTCCGGCCGCCGCAGGCGGCGAGAACCGAGACGGCCAGCACGGCCCCGAGGTGCGATGGACGAGTGAAGCGGAGAGCTGTCATGGGATCCTCGATCTGGTGGTTCGTTCGAGCTACTTGCCGCGGAATTCGCGCACGATCTTGACGAGCGCCTTCAGCACCTCGTCCTTGCCCTTCAGCTGCGGCTGGGCCGGCATCATCGGGCTCTTGCCGACCGCGGCCCCGCCGAACAGCACCGTCTTGACGATCTGCTCGTCGGTCACGGAGTCCTGCCACGCGACGTCGGCGAACGTGCGCGGCTTGGGATCCAGCGCGGCGGCGCCGGGACCGTCACCGTGACCCGTCATGCCGTGGCAGGTGAAGCACAGCGAATCGAACACCTGCCTCGCCTCCTTGGCGCCGACGGCCGCAGCGGCGTTCGCGGGCTTGTTGGAACCGGGCTTGCGCGCGGTGGACGAGGAATCGGCACCGCCGCAGGCGGCGAAAGCTGCCGCCAGGACGAGCACGAGAGACACACGGTAAGTTCGGTTCATCGGCACACACTCACTGGCCAGGATGCAGCAAGGCACGCCTCTTTAATGGAGTCTTGGATCGATTAATACACGAAACCGATCGATGGGCCCCTGTTCACCGGCGTCTACGCACTTGTCGGCACGTCCTCGGCGGGCAACCGCTTGCGGCGCTGCGAAGGCGATTCGCGCGCGATGCCCGTTCGCACAGCATCGTATTGCCACGCCGCGACCGTCAGTGGATATTCATCTCTACTGACTTCGAAGGAAGACCGCCTCATGACCACGCCACGAACGCTGCTCGTCTGCGTCGCTTGCCTCGCTGCGGCCTGCTCGAACGAGGGTTCGGGCAACGCAGCCGCCAAGCCGTCACCTCCGCCCGCCAGGAAGGAGAGCCAACTCCCCCCGCTGGAACCCGACAACATCGTCAACATCGCCCTGGGTTCCAAGGACCACACGACGCTCGTGGCGGCGCTCCAGGCCGCCGACTACGTCAAGTCGGTGGCCAGCACCGGGCCGTTGACGGTCTTCGCCCCGACCAACGCAGCCTTCGCCAAGCTGCCGGCCGGCACGCTCGAGTCGCTGATGAAGCCGGAGAACCAGGCGGCGCTCAAGGAGATCATCAAGTTCCACGCGACGACGACGGCCTATGAGCAGTCGTCGTTCAAGGATGGCCAACAACTCGCGATGGCGAACGGCAAGAAGGTGACCTTCCACGTGGCCAACGGCAAGGTGAAGGTCGACGACGCCAACATCGTCGCCTCGGTCCGGGCCTCGAACGGCATCGTGCACATCATCGACGGCGTGCTGCTTCCCCCGAAGAACTGAACGGTGCCGCGCCGGCGCCGCGCGATGCCTGGCATGACGGCGCCGCAGGGTCCAGAATGGGCAGGATGTTGCTGAACCTCACCGCGGTCTACGGCTTGCGTGCCATGGCCACGCTGGCGGGCCTGGGCCCGGGCGACAGCCTCAACGCCGCACAGCTCAGCGAGCGCACGCACGTTCCGCAGCAGTACCTGTCGAAGGTGATGCGCAAGCTGGTCGTCGCGAAGCTCGTCCGGGGCCGCCGCGGGCACGGCGGCGGTTTCAGCCTGCAGCGCCCCCCGCGCAGCATCCGCATCGCCGACGTGCTGAAGGCGATCGACGTCGACCTCGGCATGGGCTGCGCGTTCGGCTTCCCGTCCTGCGATGCGAGCAATCCCTGCTCGCTGCACCCGATCTGGAGCCAGCTGCAATCGACGCTCGAGGCCTGGACCGGCGACTTCACGCTCGGCGACCTGGCGCCCGAACGGGCCGGCCGCCGCCGCGCCGGTTCGTGAACCCGACGCGGCGCCGATTAGCATGAAACGCCGCCCGGTGGCCGCGTATCCAAGCCGCCGAAGCGCCGCCTCCCGCCGCCTCGCCCACGTTCCCATGCAGCTACCAGCTTCCACGTGTCGGACCCGCATCCGACGCTTCCTCGCCCTGGTCACCGTCGCGGCCACCGCCTGCCAGGGCGCCCCGACCCCACCGGAGCCCGTGCACCAGCAGACGGTCATGCTCACCGTGACGGACACCGAGTTGCGGCCGGAGCCGCTCGTCGTGATCCCGACGTTCGCGACCGTCGTCTGGCGCAACGCCGGGTCGCAGCCGATGTCGATCGACGTCGGCGGCGCCACATGCAACGACTGCGACACGGTGCTCGGCTTCGAACCGGCGGCGCGCGGGGCGCGCGCGCCGGCGATCGCACCCGGCGACGTCGCGACGCTGTGTTTCCACGAGGCCGGCTCCTTTGCGTTCGTGGCGCGCGTCGGCAGCACCGAACATCGCGGCGTGGTCCAGGTCGGAGACGTACGATGAGCACCCGACTCCGCGTGGCGTCCCTGCTCGCCGCCGTGTTGCCGGCCGCCTGCGGCGGCGTCAGCCACACGATCCGCACCGACGTGCCGGCACCGCGCAGCATCGCCGTGCTCCCGTTCGGTGGCACGGCCGACCCGGAGCTGCGCGAGGCCGCGCGCTCGCTCGTGCAGAGCCGGCTGCGGTCGCAAGGCTACCAGGTCGCCGAGGCGGCATGGACCGACCGTCTGCTCAGCGAACACGGCTGGCTGCACGACCCCGTCCAGTTCGATCCCGACGCGCTGCCCGTGGGCCCGGCGATCGCCGCGCTCGGCGTCGACGCGCTCGCCGTCGGCACGAACTTCTCGACGAGCAGCTTCAACGTGCTGATCCTGCGGCGCCAGGCGTTCGGCGGCTCGGTCCAGCTCCGGCTCGGCGACGGCACGACCTGGTGGTCGGCGCAGCACAGCGCCAGCACGCTCGGCGGTTTCCTGCTGACGAGCGGCCAGGTGTTCGAGGAGCTGCGCGCGCAGGGTGCACACGGCACGCCGATGGCGACGCTCGCGCTCGTCGACGAGTTCGCCGGCGACGTCGCCGGCACCGTTCCCGCGCAGAAGGGCACCGAACGGCCGAGCGCGGGCCCGGCGCTGTCGGCGATCCACATGCAGCACGGCCCCGCGGTGGCGGGCCTCGAACGCATCGTCGTCGAGGCGACCGCGAGCCCCGGAGCGACGGTCTGCTGCGACCTCGCACCGTACGTCGAGGGCGTGCCCATGGTCGCACAGGCCGGTCGGCCGGAGCGCTTCCGCGGCAGCCACGATCTGCCGGCGGGCACCACCATCGGTTCGATCGCCGTGCGCGCACGCGATGCGTTCGGCCGCGAGACGCGCGCAGAGGTGAAGCCATGAGGGCCGTCGCCTCGGCGTGCGCAGGCGCGGCCGCGCTGCTGCTGGCCGGTTGCACGGGCGTCGCGGTCGACGTGCGCGCGGAGCCCGAACTCGAACGGCTGCGCGCGGTGGGCTACCGCATCGCCGTGATGCCCTTCCAGAACCACGCCCCCGACGAAGGGTTCTTGAGCTCGACGCTGGCGCCCGTCGGCGAGCTGATCGCGCTCGAAGGCGGCGGCAGCGCGACGATGCGCGACCGGATCGGCCCCATGCTGCACGACGACGTGATCGCCTGGCTGGCCCAGAGCGAGTTCGAGGTCATGGATCCATGGACGGCGGCGACGCTGTTGACGCACGCCGGGCGCTCAGCCGCCGAACAGCAGGATCCCGCGCGAGCGGTCGAGCTGGCCCGCGAACTCAACGTCGACGGCATCCTGTACGGCGACGTGCAGCGCTGGAACCGCAGCTACTACGTGCTGCAGTCGATCGTCGAAGTCGCGCTGCACCTGGAACTGATCGACGGCGGCACCGGCAAACGCCTGTTCCACACAACGCGCACCGAGTCGATCGGTTCGGGCCTGACCGGCGGTCCGACGGGCTACGTCTCCGTCGCCACCGAGCCGCTCGCCGGCCTGCGCGGTTCGCACCTGCTCTACCTGACGCGTTCCGTCGCGCGGCACGCCGTGACGGACCTCAACGGCGGCATGCTCGGCACCCAACCCGGGCCGCTGACGCCGCGGCTGTCGGTCGTCGCGCTCGCCAAGGACCACATGGGGCCGTTCCGCAAGGGCGAGCGTGTCGACGTCATCGCGGTCGGCAGTCCCGACTGCGACGTGCGGTTCGACGTCGGGCGGCTGCGCGTCGACGTGCCGATGCGCCAGACGGAACGCCATGCCGACGCGCGCGGCGAACGCGCGACGTACATCGGTCACTACATCGTCGATGCACCCGACGTCGCCGACGATCTGCCGCTGGCGTGCACGATCCAGCGCGGCGCGGCGCGGCGCACGGTGACGAGCCGCTATCGCTGGGACGGCACGTTGGCGCTCGACGGCTCGCTGAGCCCGTAGCCGCCGCGCCGCGTCGCCGTGGTCCGCCACGCGCGCCAGCGGAACCGCTAGCATTGCCGGCCATGATCGAAGCGCCGACCCGCCGCACGTTCGCGCTCGCGTCGTGCGCCGCGCTGGCGGCGTTGGTCTGGCTGCTCGGCACGTGGTTCGAGGGGCCCGCCGGCGTCGGCGGCATCGCACCAGGCGAGGTCCGTGGCCGCGCCGAGGCGCCGCCCGATGCCGGGACCAGCGCGCAGGACCGCCAGGACGACAACGACAGGGCCGCCACCGCGCACGCCGCCGCCGCGCCGCAGCGCCAGCGCGAGCGTTCGCCGGTGCTGCACGTGCGGCTGCGCGGTCTGCACGCCAGTGCGCCGTGGACGGCGTCGCTCGAGCTCGAGATCGACGCGCTCGACGCCGAGCTCCAGCTCGTGCATCACGAGGACAAGCAGGTGCCCGACGCCGAGGGCCGGGTCGCCTTTGCGCTGCCGGCGTCGCTCGACGGACTCGTCACCAACGGCGGCATCGACGCGGACGACGCGAACTACCTGCCGCTGCATCGCGGCTGGAAGGAAGTGCTCGACCTCACGCGCGAAGTCGAGATCGACGTGCAGGTGGTCGCCGTGCTGCAAGGACGCGTCGTCGACGGGCGCAGCGCGCCCGTGCCGGCGGCCAGGATCGTCGCGTTCGAACAGCGCGACGGGCAGCCGCTGGATCGGAAGCTCGGCGAGTGCAACACGGACGCCGGGGGCGCATACAGCCTCAGGGTGCCGCCGAACATCGAGCTGTTCCTGGTCGCATCGCCGATGCAACGGCGCGGCAGCCTCGATCGCACCACGAACGACACCGGCGAACTGCGCAGCGATCTGCTGCCCGCGACGCAGCGCGCCGCGGGTGTGCTCGGCTCGGCCACGACGCTGGCCGACTTCGTGCTGCGCGACGCGACGCCGGTGACCGGGGTCGTGCGGTGGAGCAACGGCACACCCGTGCAGCTCGCCACGGTCCGCTGCGAGCCGCGCCGCGGCGCCCACCTGACCATCAGCCCGGGCGCCTCGCTGTGCATCGACGCGAACGGCGACCTCTGCCCCGGGTCGCGCACCGACACGGACGAGCAGGGTCGGTTCGCGCTCGCCGCCGTGCCCGGCGCCGCGCTCGACGTGATCGTCGACTGCGTGCCGACCGTGCTGGTGGTCGGTGACGCGCTTCGCCGCGAGGCCGTGCCATCGGTGCCGGTCGAGATGGTGATCCCGGCGCCGATCACGCTGCGCTGCGTGCGCGCGGGTTCGCCGCTGCCGGAAGCGGAGATCGCGATCGAAGGGTGGCGGGAACACACCACCGCGGCCAACGGCGAGCTGCGCTTCGTCCTGACCCAGGAGTCGGTGCGCGTGCGCGCCACGCACGAG
>DASUFY010000314.1:0-21540 GCA_036274315.1 Planctomycetota bacterium
TCCGGGAGACCGTGAAGGTGCGCGGCATCGAAGCGATGCCGCGCCCCGTCACGGACGCGCACACCTGGATGCTCACGATCGGCTGGCGAAGGCACGGGCTGCTCTCCGTGCACGACCTGCCCGCGACCGCGAGCTAGAACGATCCGAACGTCGTGCGAAGCGCGTTCGAGCTCGTCACGGCGACGACGTTGCCGGTCGCACCAAACTCGAACGGCGCAACCTGCACATACAGGTTCTGGCCGACGAGGGTCGCACTGTTCGGGATCGCGAGCTCGACGAGCGCGGTGCCGGCGACCGGGACCACCACGTCGAGCAGATCGGGGCTGACGAGCAACGAGCACCCCGGCACGCCCTGCGGCAGCAGCGTCGACAGCGGCACGGCGCCCGCAGCAAACCCGAACGCCGCCACCGCGACGGAGCTGGCAGGCAGGCCCGTCGCCGTGCCTGCGAACGTGCCGCCGAGCCACGGCAGGCGCGTGGCTACCAGCTCGACGGGTCCGGTGGCTCCAGCGCACGCGGGGCCGTACGAAGTCGCGCCGGCGGGACAAGTCGTCGCGAGGCGCGCGAAGTATGCAGACAACTGACCCCCGGCCGTCTGGAACGAGCCGCCGACCGCGAGTTCGTCGCCCGACCACGCCACCGCGGCGGCGCTGCCGTCGCAGCCGCCGCCCAGCGCTGACCAGACGCTGCCATTCCAGCGCGCAACGTGGTTGGCACTCGCGGTTCCCGCCATGTTGAACTCGCCGACCGCGACGAGGTCGCCGTTGGGCAGCGTCACCATCGCCTGCGCCCTGCCGTTCAGCCCCGGGCCCAGCGCGGTCCATGTCGCGCCATTCCACCGCGCGATGTGTGGGGCGTACGTGCCGCCCGCCACATAGAAGTCGCCGCCGGCGACGAAGCCGCCGTCCCTCTGCGGTTCGAGACAGCTCACCCAACTGTTGCAACCAGCGCCGACGGCCGACCAGTTGGCGCCGTCCCACCGCGCGACGCGGGCCGCGGCAACGCCGCCCGCGATCGTGAAGTCGCCCGCCGCGACGATGTCGCCATTGTCCAGCTGGGTCACGGCCAGCACACGATTGTTCATGCCCGATCCGAGGGGGAACCAGGCGTTGCCGTTCCAACGCGCGATCCGGCTGGCAGCCACCCCGCCGGCCGTGGCGAACTCCCCCCCGACCACGAGGTCGCCGTTCTGCAGCTCGGCGAGGCCGTACACCGAGCCGGCAAAGCCCGACCAACTTCCCAACAACCCGGAACCCAGCGGTGACCAACCCGTACCGTCCCAGCGCGCGATCGCATTGGCTAACACGCCACCCGCACTCCAGAACGACCCGCCCGCCACGATGTCGCCGTTCTGCATAGCGACCAGCGCGCGGACTTCGCCGTTCATGCCCGGCCCCATCGCGGACCACGTCGTGCCATTCCAGAGCGCGACGCGCTCGCAGCGCACGCCATCGATCACCTCGAAACCGCCGCCGGCGACGAAGCGCCCCCCCGGCACGGCCGCGATGGTGTGCACCCAACCGTCCGTGCCCTCACTCAGTGGCGACCAACCCGCACCGTGCCAGCGGGCGACCCCGAACACGCGCCGCGCACCCGCGGTGCCGAGCGCGCCGCCGGCGACGAGGTCCCCGTTGGGCAGCGTGGCCAGGGCGTGCACGGCCGGGCCCACGCCCGCAGCGAACCCGTACCAGTGCGCGCCGTCCCAGCGGGCGACGTTCTGAACGGACACGCCACCCGCATCGGAAAAGGTGCCCCCCACGACGAGGTCGCCGTTGGCGAGCGTGACCACGGCCTCGACACCCGACACGCCATCGCCGAGGCCCCACCAGGCCGCGCCATCCCAGCGGGCGACGCCGGGCATGATGCGCCCTGTCAGGGTGCCGAGGAACGTTCCGACCGCCACGATGTCGCCGTTGGGGAGCGTCGTGAGGTCAGCCACCTGGCCATCCAGGCCCGGGCCCAGCGCGGACCAGCTCGTGCCGTCCCAGCGGGCGATGTTGGCGGCCAGCACGACACCGGCGGAGGCGAAGCCGCCGCCCGCCACGACGTCCCCGTTGGAAAGCGCCAGGACCGTCGCAACGGGACCGCCCAGGCCCCCGCCGAGCGCGGTCCACGTGCTGCCATTCCAGCGCGCGATGCGGTTGGCGACGGTGCCGCCTGCCGTGTCGAAATGGCCGCCGATGACCAGATCGCCGTTGGGCAGGACCGTCATGCAGGTCACGCCGGACGGAGTGCCCGCATCGAGCGCAGACCAGTTCGCACCGTCCCAACGGACGACGCCAGGCGGGGTCGCTCCACCGAACCAACCCCCGGCCAGGAGGTCGCCGTTGGGCGTCACCACGAGGCAAGTGACCTGGCCCTCGAGGCCCGAAGCCAACGCGGACCAGCTAGCCGTCGTTGGTGAGAACACCGCGATGTTCTTCGCCACCACCCCGCCGGCGACTTCGAAGAACCCGCCGACGACCAGTACGGATGGCAGCGGACCACTGCCGTCCGGGTCCCAGTCGACCAACGCGTTGACGATACCGATGACGCCGGGCACTGCAGCTCCGGGCAACCAGTGCGTGCCGCACTGGGCCGGGAGGCATCTCGGGCTCGCGAACAGGACTGCGAGCAGCAGGGCACTGGTGAGCCAAGGCGTGGGATCTACTCGCATGGCCACCCATCGGTTCCACGGGACCACGCACTGGAATTGCGTCGACCAGCCGCGACCCGTTTGCGCTCGCACCCACTGCGCCGCCGTGCCAACATGCCGGCCCCATGCGTCCCCTGCGCATCGCGCTCGCCGCCTCCGAACTCGCTCCCTTCGCCAAGACCGGCGGCCTCGCCGACGTGCTCGCTGGCCTCGGCCGCTGGCTCGGCAGCAAGGCCCCCGCCGACGCCCCGCCGAACGGCCCCGGCCACGACGTGCGCCTGTTCCTGCCGTTCTACAAGCGCATCGCCGAGAGCGGGCTCGCGACCACGCCGCTGCCGAAGGCGCAGGCGATCGACGTGCGGTTCCCGCAGCGCACGGTCCGCATCGGCATCCGCACGGCGCCGCTGCCGCAGAGCGACGTGCAGGTCCACTTCGTCGAGTGCCCCGAGCTGTACAACCGCGACGGCCTCTACACCGAAGACGGCGACGAGGCGCTGCGCTTCGCCGTGCTGAGCCGCGCCGTGCTCGACACCTGCCAGGTGCTGCAGTGGTCGCCCGACATCGTGCACTGCAACGACTGGCACACCGCGCTGCTGCCGCTCTACCTGCGCACGCACTACGCCTGGGACCGCCTGTTCGCCGGCACCAAAACCGTGTTGACGATCCACAACATCGGCTTCCAGGGCGTCTACGGCGAACGCACGATCGACGCGCTCGGCCTCGGCGAGCAGCGCGCGCACCTGCACCACGGCGACCTGCGCGACGGCAAGTTCTCGTTCCTCAAGACCGGCGTGCTGCACGCCCACAAGCTGACCACCGTCTCGCGCACCTACGCGCGCGAGATCCAGGGCAGCGAGCTCGGCATGGGCATGGACGAGCTGCTGCGGCAGCGCAGCGGCGACCTGATCGGCATCGTCAACGGCGTCGACTACGGCGACTGGAACCCGGCGTCCGACCCGCTGATCCCGCACCACTTCACGGCCGCGGACCTGTCGGGCAAGGCCCGCATGAAGCAGGCGCTGCTCGGCCGCATGGGCCTGCCGCACGAGCCGCGTGCGCCGGTGTTCGGCGTCGTGTCGCGGCTGACCGCGCAGAAGGGCTTCGACCTGTTCGCCGACTCGCTGCCGATCTTCCTGCAGCGCGAGGACATGCGCCTGTGCGTGCTCGGTTCGGGCGAGGAGAAGCACGAGAAGTACTTCCAGTGGCTGCGCGACACCTGGCCCGCCAAGGTCGGCATCTACCGCGGCTTCCACGACGAGCTCGCGCACTGGGTCGAGGCCGGCAGCGACGTCTTCCTGATGCCGAGCCGCTTCGAACCGTGCGGCCTCAACCAGATGTACAGCCTGCGCTACGGCACGCCGCCCGTCGTGCGCCGCACCGGCGGCCTCGCCGACACGGTCGAGCCGTGGGATCCCAACACGCAGACGGGCACGGGCTTCCTGTTCGACGAGTTCAGCAGCCGCGGCCTCGCGGGCACCATCGATTGGGCCCTGCGCAACTGGCGCGACCGGCGCGGCTGGCACAAGCTCGTGCAGAACGGTATGCAGAAGGACTTCTCTTGGGACCGCCAGGGCCCCGAGTACGTGGCCCTCTACCGCTCCCTCGCCGGCGCCCAGACCTAGCTGCCATGCACGTCGTCTTCGTCGAACCGTCCTTCCCGAACAACCAGCGCGAGTTCCTGCGCGGCTTGCTGAGCACCGGCGCCCGCGTCTCGGCGATCAGCGAGCGCCCGCCCGAATCGCTGCCCAACCAGCTGCGCGAGGGGCTGTTCCAGTTCGAACGCGTGCGCAACGTCGTCGACGAACACGCCCTGGCCGAAGCCGTGCGCCGCCTGTCGCAGCGCGCGCGCGTCGACCGGCTCGAGGCGACGATCGAGGCGCATGTGATGGCGGCCGCGCACGTGCGCGAGCATCTCAAGATCCCGGGCACGACGTCGCGCACGGCGTGGTTGTGCCGCGACAAGCCGGCCATGAAGGATGCGGTGCGGCAGGCCGGCATCGCCTGCGCCGCGAGCGCGCGCGTCGAGAAGGTCGCCGACGCCGAGGCGTTCGCGAAGAAGGTCGGCTATCCGCTCATCCTCAAGCCGCTCGACGGCGCTGGCGCCTCGGGCACGCACAAGGTCACCTCCGATCAGGAGCTGGCCACGGCGCTCGACGTGCTGCGCGTCGCGCAGGGACGCGCGGTCGCGATCGAGGAGTTCCTCGAGGGGCACGAAGGCTTCTACGACACGCTGTCGGTGTGCGGCCGGCCCGTCATCGACTTCGCCTCGCACTACTTTCCCAACGTGCTCGAGGCGATGCGCACGCGCTGGATCTCGCCGCAGATCGTCTCCACCAACCGCATCGAGACCGAACACTACCAGGAGCTGCGGGCCATGGGCCAGCGCGTCATCACGGCGCTCGGCATCTGGACCTCGCCGACGCACATGGAGTGGTTCTTCGGCCAGAAGGGCCTCAAGTTCTCGGAGATCGGCTGCCGCCCACCGGGTGTCGGCGTCTGGGACCTGTACTGCGCCGCCAACGACTTCGACCTCTACGCCGCCTGGGGGCACGCCATCGTGCACGAGAAGGTGCCGTTCCAGCCGTCGCGCAAGTACGCGGCCGGCATGATCGCGCTGCGACCCGACAAGGACGGCACGATCTCGCACTACGACGGCCTCGAGGAGATCCAGCGCCGCTTCCAGGAGTGGATCCTCGACCTGCACATGCCGGCACCGGGCACGGCCACGCAGGGCGTCGAGAGCGGCTACATGGGCAACGCCTGGGTGCGCATGCGGCACCCCGACTACGACACGCTGCGCGGCATGCTGACCGCGGTCGGCGAGACCGTGAAGGTGCGCGCGCGCTGACGCGCTAACCCATCTCGAGCCGGAACGACCGCACCGTGTGGTCGCGCGCGCGCAGCGCCAGCGCCGCGATGAACTCGGGCCCCGGCGAGACGTCGAGCATCGACCAGTTGCGCGGGTCCTCGCGCCCGTCGCGGCAGGCCAGGAACTCGGGCACCTCGCCGACGCTGACGTCGAACGTGTCGAGCGGCATCGACAGGCCTTCGCCGATCGCCTTGATGTAGGCCTCCTTGCGCGTCCAGCAGCGGTAGAACGCCGCCTGCCTCGCTTCGCCCTGCTCGGCTTCGAGCGCCTGGAACTCGCACTCGGAGAAGTGCCGCCTCGCGATCTCGCCGAGGCTCTCGAGGTGCCGCACCTTCTCGAGGTCGATGCCGAGTTCGACGCTGCCGAAGGCGATCAGGGCCAGCTTGCCCGAGTGCGACAGGTTGAAGTAAGGCCCCTTCTCGGCCAGGTACGGCTTGCCGCGCGGCCCGTGCCGGAACTCGATGTCGGTCGGGTCCTGATCGAGGTAGCCGCCGAGGATCGAGCGCAGCGCACCGTGCCCGATCTGGTAGCGCCGGCGGTGGTCGGCGAAGCGGAAGCGTTCGAGCCGGTGTTCTTCGGCCGGCGACAGCAGCGCTGCGAACGGCGCCGGGTCGCCGTGCAGCGGCACGGCCCAGACGTGCAGTTCGCGCGCACCGAGCTGCGCCTCGGCCGCCTTGGCCGGTTGGAAGCAAGCGTGCAGCGCGACTTCGTCCATTGCGGTCGCAGAAGCCTAGCACCGCCGCGCGCGACGCCCAGCGTCGCTCACCGAATCGTGCCGGCGACCGAGGCGCGGCGCCGGCCCGCGCGCCCTCAGTCCGTCTGCAGCCGCGCGACGCGGCCGCCGCTGCCGCACGCGAAGACGCTCGCGTCGCGACCGATCGCGACGCTGTGGAAGCCCTGCTCGCCGAACGAACGCCACGTGCGGCCACGATCGTCGGAGACGCTCGCGCCGTGCGAACCGACCGCGAGCACACGATCGCCTGCGAGCCAGACCGCCGCCGAACGGTAGCCGCCGGCCGCGGCGGGCTGCCAGGTGGCGCCGCCGTCGTTGCTCCACGCGGCCGTGCCCTCGCTGTGCGCCGGCTCCTGGTAGTCGCCGCCGACGGCGACGACGTCGCGATCCGAGTGCGGTGCGAACGCGAGGCCGAACGCGCCGCGCGACGCACTGCCGCCCGCGAGCGGCAGCGGCACGGCGCGGACCTCGGGCCCGACCGCGACGTAGCGCGAGGAGCCCCCGCCGGTCGCGAACCGCACCAGCACGAAGCCGAGGTCGACGGGGTCCGCCTGCGCCGCGAACGCGATGCACGTTCCGCTCGCCGCGAACGCCGCTTCGCCGGCCGCGGGTGCTGGCAGCCAGCCCGGCTCGATCGCGCGCCAGCTGCGGCCGCGGTCCTCGGTCACGAGCACGGCGAACGCGCCGTCGATCGGATCGCCGAGCAGCACGCCGCGTTCGCCGAGGAACGCCATCGCGTCGAAGAACGCCGCAGGTCGCGGGTCCTCGTGCACCACCTGCCAGCTCGCGCCGCCGTCGCCGGTGCGATAGATGCGCGCCGGCTGTCCGGCGACCATGGCGAGCGCCGTGTCGGCGTCGAACGCCTCGATGTCGCGGAAGTCGCATGCGGCACTGTCGGGCGGCGCGACGTCGCGCCACGTGCGGCCACCGTCATCCGTGCGCAGCAGCGTGCCGGCCGTTCCTCCGACCCACACGACGTCGGCGTCGACGACCGCGAGCCCGCGCAGGCTGGCCGTGCCACCGGTCGGGCACGCGATCCACCGCGGCCCGCCGGTGGAGCGCGCCGGCGCCGGCTGCTGGCAGGCGGTCAGCAGCAGGACCGCGGCAATCGCGACGAGCGGGGCATGCGACATGGTTGGTTCGACCGGGGCGGGCTCTGCGCGAGTATCCTCTGCGCCGCGCACGGGAACCACCCCGCGTCGTCGTCCATGAACGGTCCTTCGTCTTCGCTCACCGACTCGCTGCTCGAACAGTGCATCCTCGCGCTCGAGGCCAACGACCAGGCGACCGTCGAGTCCGTGCTCGCCGCCCATCCGGAGGCGGCGCCGCTGCTGCGCGAGCGCCTCGACCAGCTCTCGGCGCTGGGCATCCTGCGCGCCCCGCCGACGGCGGCCGCGATCCCCGAGCAGCTCGGCGAGTTCCGGCTGCTGCGCCAGATCGGTCGCGGCGGCATGGGCGTCGTCTACCTGGCCGAACAGACGAGCCTGCAGCGCCAGGTCGCGCTCAAGCTCGTGCACCCCGAACACCTGCTGTTCGGCGGCGCGCGCGAGCGCTTCCGCCGCGAGGTGCTCGCCGTCGCGCGGCTGCAGCATCCGGGCATCGTGCCGATCCTGACCTGCGGCGAGGCCTCGGGCATCCCGTTCTACGCGATGGAGTTCGTGCCGGGCGCCAGCCTCGCCGAGGTGCTGCACGAACTCGCCGGCACCGGCCCCGAGGCCCTCGACGGCACCGCGCTGCGCTTCGCGCTGCAGCGCGCCATGGCCAAGAAGCACGACCTCTCCGCGGTCCGCGACGCGCCGGTGTTCCAGGGTTCGTGGGCCAGGGTCTGCTGCCGGCTCGTGTTCGACGCCGCGAGCGCCGTGCAGCACGCGCACGAGCAGGGGGTGCTGCACCGCGACCTCAAGCCGTCCAACCTGCTGCTCACGTCCGCCGGGCAGGTGCGCGTCATCGACTTCGGCCTCGCCTCGGCCGAAGGTGCGCAGCGCATCACGCGCACGCGCGAGACGCTCGGTTCGGTGCCCTACATGGCGCCCGAGCAGATCCGCGGCGACGTACGCCGCTACGATGCGCGCACCGACGTCTACGCGCTCGGCGTCGCGCTCTACGAGCTGCTCACCCTGTCGCTGCCGCACGGTGACGGCAGCGGTTCGACGCGCGAGCGCATCCTGTCCGGACACGTCGAGCCACCCGCGCGCCGCAACACGCACGTGCACGCCGACGCGGACGCCATCTGCCTGATGGCGATGGACCTCGATCCGGCCCGTCGCTACCGCACGGCCGGCGACTTCGCCGAGGACCTGCACGCGTTCCTCGGGCAGCGCTCGGTGCGCGCACGGCGCCCGTCGTGGCTGTTGCGCGGCACGCGCTGGGCCCGGCGGCGGCCCGGGCGCGCGGCGGCGCTCGCCGCCGCCTTCGTCGTGTGCGTGCCGGGTCCGCTGCTGTTCGCGCTGCAGCGCAGCGCCGCGGCGGCGCGCATCCAGGAGGCACTGGACCTCGCCGAGGCCCAACGCCTGCTCGCCGAACACGACTTCGAACAGGCCATGCTCGCCGTCGACCAGATGCTGGTCCGCACCGCGGCCAGCCGGCTCGCCGAGCACCCGCGCACGGCGAGGCTGCGCCAGAGCCTGCTCGAGGACGCGATCGCGTTCCACGAACGCCTGCTGCAGGGTTCGCCCGACGACCCGCGCAACCTGCGCGTGCGCACCGACCGCGCCCGTTCGCAGGCCCGCCTCGGCCGCCTCTACACCGAACTCGGCGACCTGCCGCGCGCCGCGTCCACGCTCGAGCAGGGCATCGCGGCGCTCGACGACGTGCTGCCGCGCGCGACCAGGCCGGAGGTCGTGCGCATGGAACTCGCGTTCGCGTGCGAACAGCTCGGCGAGGTGCGGGGCCGCATGGGCGAGCTGCCGGCGCAGGAGCAGCACACGCGCCGCGCACTCGAGCTGTTCGAGCTGGCGCGCGCGGGCGAGGCGCAGCACGATCGTGCGCTCGCGGCGATCCACGATTGCCGGCTCGAGCTGGCGACGGCGCTCGGCAGCCAGCGGCGCTTCGACGAGGCGAAGGCGCTCCTCGACGCGGTCGAAGCCGACGTGCGACAACCGCCGCCCGCCGCGATGCAACCCGAGCTGGCCAACCAGTGGCGCCTCGACTTCGCGCACTGCGCCGACCGCCGCGGCATCCTGCTGACGCTCGCCGGCGAGACCGATCTCGCGCTGCAGAGCTTCCTCGACGGCGTCACCAGGATCGACGCCCTGCCCTCCGGACTCGCGACCGCTGCCAGCGCCGTCGCGGCGCGCGTCGGCATGCTCGAGCGCCTCGGCCAGATCGGCGTGCAGCGGCGCGAGTGGGACCGCGCCGAACAATGGCTCGATGCCGCCGTCGAGACGCTCGACGCCGCCGCCGCGCGCGAACCCGATCTGCCCGGCTGGCGCGCGCGGCTCGCGGACGTGCTCAGCACGCGCGCGGGCAACCGCCGCGAGCTGCACCGCGCGCCCGGGGCCGAAGCCGACCACGACCGCGCCATCGCGCTGCTCGTGCAGGTGCTCGCCGAGGCGCCGGCCGAACGGCAACACCACCGCCGGCTCGCCATCGCGCACGGGGAACGCGCCGAGACGCGCTTCGCGTCGGGCCGGTCCGAGGCCGCGTTCGAGGACCTCGCAGCGGCGGAACGCGAATTCGAGGCCGTGCTCGCGCAGGCCCCCGACGACCAGTCCAGCGTCGCCAACCTCGCCGCCACGCTGGCCAACCACGCGCGCATGCTGGGCCGCATGCGCGAGCTCGACGAGGCCCGCCCGCTCGCCGAACGCGCGATCGAACTCGCCACCTCGCAACGAGGCGGCGAACGCGACCGTTCGCTCGTCGAGCTGTACGGGCTCGCCGCCGACCTCGCGATGCAGCAGAACGACGGCGAAGCCGGGCAGCGCTGGATGCAGCAGGCCGACGAGCTGGCCACGCACTGGTTGCAGCAGCGACCCGAGGACCCGCTGCGCCAGGCGACGGCCGCGATGGTCGCCGTCAACCGCGGCACGATGTACCTGCAGTTGCGCGAGCACGAGCAGGCCGTCGCCGTCTGGCAGGCCGCGCTGCCGACCGCCCGCAGCGCCGCCGGGCAGGGTCCGTTCGGCAAGCAGATCCTCGCGCTGACGCTGCTCCGGCTCGCCGACGTGTGCGTGCGCGACGACGACCTGCCGCGGGCGCGCGACTGGTTCGCGCGCGCCCTGGCCGAGACCGGCGTCACGCAGGCGCAGGTGCGCGCCTATCCGCCCGTCGCGGCGCTGTTCGATCGCGAGGACTTCCAGGACCTGCTGAGCGTCCCGTCGTCGACCGCCAGGTAGCGCCCCGGTCCGCCGCTCAGCGGCCGCCGCGCGGCTCGGACGGCGAACCGCCGCGGTCCGGTCGCCCCCGGGCCGTGCTCTCGCGCAGTCGCTGGCGCAGTTCGGGCACATCGAGCTTCATGAGGAAGCGCGGCGCGAGGCCCTCGTCCCCCATCATGAAGCGGATCGCGCCACCCTGCCCGGCGCCGGGCTCCAGCGCCTCGACCTGCTGCACGAGCAGGTCGACGATCGCCTTGCCCTCGGCGATCGCCTCGGCGCGGCGGCCCGTCGCCAGCAGCAGTTCGCCGAGATTGTGCCGCGTCTCGACGACCTGCCGCACGAAGCGCGGGTCGGCGTGCTCGCCGGACACGAGCTGCAGCTCGAGCTGCAGCGCCGCCCGCAGCTCCGACTCGGCCTCTCTCTGCAGCGCCGGCCTTTCTGCCTCGGGCACGACCTCGCAGCGATTGTGCAGCGACCAGCCGAGCAGCGACCCGGCCCGGCCCCGCAGCGCCACGTACTCCTGGAACAGCGGCTGTTCCTTCATGAGCTTGTCGGCGAGCGCCCTGGCCTCGCGCAGCACGTCGATCTCCTCCGGTGCTACGCGCGGTGGCTCGGGGTCGTCGCGGCGGCCCGGCGCGCGGCGCATGTCGCGCCGCCGGTCGCCGATCAGCGCCTCGCACAGCTCGAAGCGATAGGCGTCGGCATCGGGGTTCTTGGCGACCAGTTCGCGGAAGATCTGGATGCCGGCCGCGCGAGCCTGTTCCCGCGCCGCGACGAGCGCGGCATCACCGGATCGATCGCCGGCATCGGACCGCCGCGGCGGCCGCTGGCTCGACAGCAACAGGCAGCGCGCCCGCAGCGCGCGGCACTTCTGGTTGTCGGGCTCGTCGGCGAGCAGCTCGTTGACGAGCGACAGCGCGGTGAGCAGTTCGGCGCGCGGTTCCACGCGCGCGTGTTCGGCGTCGTGGTTGCGGTCGTCGGGTGGGCGACCGGGCGGGCCACCGGGGCCGCCGGGCCGGCGACCGGGGCCGCGCGCCAGCAGGAAGTGCACCTGCGCGCGTTCGAACCGCACGTTCTTGTTGTCGACGAGCGGCTCGCTCTCGAGCAGGCGCAGCGCCTCGCGCAGCCGCACCGACGCCGCCGCCGGGTCGCGGCGCCGCTGCTCGAGCTGGGCGAAGTCGACCTGCACGCCGGCCACCTCGCGCCGCACGTCGCGGTCCGTTATGCTCGCGAAGTGCGCGAGCGCCGCTTCGTAGGCCTTCGCGGCCTGCTCGAGGTTGTCGGGCTTGCCGAGGCGCGCGTGGATGGCGCCCGCACGCCGGTAGGCGCGCGCCGTCTCGTAGCGCAACGACTGGCTCTCGATGTTCTGCGCCGCGAACAGCTCGTAGAACGCCAGCATCTTGCGCATCAGCTCGATGTCGCCCGCCTCGAGCACGGGCCGCACGATGACGGTCTGTTCGCCCGTGTCGGGATCCTCGTCGAGCGCCAGCGCCGGATCGCGACCGACGACCGCGTCGAACATCTCGCCGAACGCGGTCAGCGCCAGCTTGAGGTTGCTCTCGGCACGTACGGACTGTTGCGCCGCGACTTCGCCCGAGGCCTTGGCGCGCCCCAGCGCGTCGTCGGTGATGCCATACGCGACCCAGCCCGTGATGCCGGCCGCGAGCACGGCGAGCAGCGTGCACGCGGCCAGCGCCGCGAGCGCACGATTGCGCCGGCACCAGCGCAGCGTCGTGCGCACCACGCTCTGGCGGCGGGCCGCGATCGGCCGGTCCTCGAGGAACGCCTGAAGGTCCTGTTCGAGTTCGTGCGCGTCGCCGTAGCGATCGGCGGCGTCGCGCGCCATCGCCTTCTCGATGACGATCACGAGGTCCTCGGGCACGTCGGGACACAGCCGCAACAGTCCCTCGGGCGGCCGCGTGCGGATCGTCTCCATGAGTTCGCTGCGCGTCTTGGCGGCGAACGCCGGCCGCAGCACGAGCAGTTCGTACAGCGTCACCCCGAGCGCGTAGACCTCGCTGCGCACGTCGTAGCGGCCGAGGAACTGCTCGGGCGCCATGTACTGCAACGTGCCGAGCAGGTCGCCCGAATGCGTCAGGCCCTCGGCCTCGAGCGCCTTGGCCAGACCGAAGTCCGTCACCCACAGGTGGTCGTTGCTCTCGAGCAGCAGGTTGGCGGGTTTGACGTCGCGGTGCAGCGTGCCCTCGCCGTGCGCGTAGTGCAGTGCACTCGCCGCCTGCGCGCCGATGCGCGCGACGAAGCGCGCGCGCGCCCGCCACGCGCCGCTGCCGCGCGGCGGCGCCGCGGCCTGTTCGTGCCGCCAACGATCGAGGCTCTGCCCCGTGATGAACTGCATCGCGTACCAGTGGTAGCCCGCGCTCTCGCCGCTGCCGAACACGGGCACGATGTTGCTGTGGTGCAGCTGCGCGGCGATCTGCGCCTCGCGCCGGAAGCGTTCGAGCTGGTTGCCGGTCAGCAGCGACGCCTGCGGCAGCACCTTGAGCGCGACCTTGCGACCCAGCGATTCCTGCACGGCCTCGAACACGACGCCCATGCCGCCGCGTCCCAGTTCGCGCACGATGCGGAAGTCGCCGACCTGCTCGAGCGCGGGCACGGCGACGCGCGCGCGGTCGCTGCCCGTCGACTCGCGGTCGCGCTTGACCTGCTCGAGCGCCAACAGCGTCGGCAGCAGGTCCTTCAGGCCCTGTTCGTGCGCGGGATGTTCGGCGGCGAACGCATCGACCGGCACGCGGTCGCCGCGCCGGTGGCGCTGCAGGAACTGCTCGGCCAGCAGATCGATCGGGTCGCGTTCGGTCGATCCGCCGCCCGTGGTCACGACGCGCCTGGGTTGCCGAGGAAGCCGTTGCCGAGGAAGCCCTTGAGACGGCCGAGCGCGCGCACGTAGCGGTTGCTGGCGGCGTTCTCCTGGATGCCGAGCACGGCCGCGGCCTCCTTGTTCGAGAGGTCCTCGAAGTGACGCAGCAGCAGGACCTCGCGGTCGATCTCGTCCATGCTGTCGAGCGCCTGCTCGATCTGCACGCGCGTCTCCTCGCGCATCACGGCCCGGCTCGGCGACGTGATGTGGCCGACGAAGAAGCCCGACAGTGTGCCGCTCGCCGGCGCCGTGATCTCGCGCCCGGCGTTGCGCATCTTCGTGCCGAGGTGCTTCCGGTGCAGGTCGATCATGGTCTGCTGCGTGATCAGACGGATCCAGACGAAGAACGGCTTGTCGTCGCCGCGGAACGCGTCGAGGCGCTTCTTGGCCTCGAGGTAGGTGTCCTGCAGCACGTCCTCGGCATCGAGCCGGCCGACGAGGCGCGGGTCGATGCGGAATTGCACCATGCGCACGAGTCGTTCGCGCATGCCCTCGAACAGAGGGGCCAGCGCCGCATCGTCGCCGGCGCGCAGCAGCTGCTCGTTCGGATCGTCCGTCGGTTCCATCGCCGGCAAGATAGCCGACGACGCGCGAGGTGCGTCATGCACTCCTCGGTCGTGACGAAGCTGACACGCCAGCCGACTCGGCCAGCCGCCGACGTGGCACGAACGGGCGCCGCGCTGCCCGCGCGGCGCTCAGTGCCGTGCCACCGCCGTGCCCGCCAGGCACGCGCGCAGCGTGGCCGAATCGACGTCGGCACCGGTGAAGAGGCGCACCTGCGCCGCCGCCTGGCCGAGGAACATCTCGACACCGGGCACGACGGTGGCACCGGCCTGCAGCGCGTCGCGCAGCAGCCGCGTGTGGAACGGCTGGTAGACCATGTCGAGCACCACCGTGCCCGGTCCGGGCCGGTAGTCTTCGACGAGGCGTTCTTCGACGTCGCGGTCGACGCCGCCGACCGGCGTCGCGTGCACGACCACGACGGGATCCGCCGCCACGATCTGGCGCAGGCCGAGACTGCCGAGCCGCACGCCGTGCGACCTCGCGAACTCGCGCGCGGGCTCGAGCGAGCGCCCGAGCATGGTCACGGCGAAACCCATCTGCAACAGCGCCAGCACGCCCGCGCGCGCCGCGCCGCCCGTGCCGAGCACGACCGCCGCGCGCTGCCGCAGGGCCGCGTCGGGTGCGTTGCCGACCACGCCGTCGAGCGCGGCGCGCACGCCGGCGACGTCGGTGTTGTGGCCCGCGAGCACGCCGTGCGCCTCGGCGACGATCGTGTTGACGACGCCCGTCGCCGTCGCGTCTTCGCTGAGCCGCTGGCAGACGGCGGCCATCGAACCCTTCCAGGGCGCGGTCACCGACAGGCCGCGCAGCTGCCGGCGCGGCAGCATGCGCACGACGGCCTCGGGCCGCGACGTCTCGAACGGCAGGTAGACCGCGTCGAGTCCGAGCCGGCGGAAGACGCGGTTGTGCAGCCACGGCCCCAACGAACGCAGCGCCGGGTTGCCGAGCAGACCGTACACGGCGCTGGCGCCGCTCAGCGCGTGCACGTGGTACAGGCCCGCGAGCAGCGACACCGGGACCTGGCCCGGCGCGGTCTCGGCGCCTTCGTCGATGCTCGCGTACACGTACGGTGCGCCCATCGCGCAGGCCAGCACGCGCACGGGCCACGCGGTGCGACCCATCGCGAAGGCGATGGTCGGCTGCTGGCGCTGGTCGGTGGCCTGCAGCAGATCGAAGACCGGTGCCGCATCGGCGAGGTCGTGCGCGGTCACGGCGATCTTCGCGACCGTGCCGGGCAGCGCATGCAGCCGGTCGCGGATCTCGGGCAGCTCCTTGGGCACGCCCGTGAAGCTGTGGAACGAGCGCACCAACAGCTTGAGCCGCGTGCGACCGGCCGGCGGCGCCCACGTCTCCCAGATCTCGAGGTCGAGCCCCTGCGCGCCGGCCGCGAGCGCGTGGCTCAGCAGCTCGCGCCGTTCGCCGAGCGTGCCGCGGAACTGCCCGCCGTCCTCGGGAGTGCGGCATGCGACGAGCACCGGCAGGCGCACGCCGGCGATCGCCGGCCCGAGGTCGGCGCCCGCGGGCCAACGGTCGAGGCGAAGCTCGACCCAGTCGGCTCCGGCCATCGCCGCCCGGTTGGCGAGTTCGGCGACCTGCTCCCGCGACTCCGCGAACGCGCTGGCGATGATGCGTGCCATGCCGCTCAGCCCGGCAGACCGGGTTCGCGCGAGAGCACCCGGCGCAACCGCGACACCGATTCGGCGGCGAGCCCTGCGTGGGCCGCCAGCTCGATGGCCTGGCCCATGAGGGCGCGGTAGGTGTCGAGCAGCTCGGGCGCGGCGCGAGCCAGCGCCTCGAGATGCGCGAGCACGGTGGGCACGTCGCCGCGGCGAACGGGACCCGACAGCGCGGCGGCGGCACCACGTTGGCTCGCGGACCGCAGCGCCGCGGCCATCAGCGCCTCGACCAGCGTCGCGTGCGCGTCGGCGGGACCGACCCCGGCCGCCGCGAACGCGCGCGCCGCGGCGCCGTGCAGCGCGGTCAGCCCGTTCGCCGCGAGCGCACACGCGGCGTGGTAGAGCACGCGGTCGCCGCCGCCGCCGACGATCGGCACCATGCCGAGCCAGGTGCACAGCCGGCGCAGCAGGCGCAGGCTGCGCGGATCGCCGTCGAGCACGGCCGGCGCCCCGGCGATCGCGCGCAGGCCCGCCGCTGCGTCCGCGAACGGCGCCACCGGGTGCAGCGAACCGCGGCGGATGCCGGCCGGCAGCGCCGCATCGAACACGCTCAGGTCGTGGCGACCACTCGTGTGCATCCACAGGCTGCACTGGCGCGCCGGCACGACGTCGACCGCGTGCGCGACGGCCGCGCGCAGATCGCCGTCACCGACGGCGAACAGCACCACGTGTGCACGCGGCAGGTCGTGCCACTGCAGCACCGAGCCCGCGCCGCAGAAGCGCACCGCGGCGGCGCTGTGCGCCGGATCGCGACCGACGAAGCCGAGCACGCTGGCACCGCGCTGCGCCAGGCCACGGCCCAGCGCGCTGCCCACGCGGCCCGGGCCCACGATCACGATGCGGAGCGACAAGTTGCCTCGACTGCGGTCGGCGCACGACCGACCCAGCGGGCCATCCTAGACGGCCGCCGCGCACGAAGCACGCGATGGCCGCCGGCGAAGGCCTCGTGCGCAGTTCACGTCGCGTCGCCGGCCACTGCGCCGCCGTCGCCCGCACCTTCCGCGACCCGCCGGCGCGCGCGTTCCTCCTGCCGCCGCTCGAGCTCTTCGAGGTACTCGTCGTCGATCGTGTCGCTGAGCACGTCGAGGTCGTCGAACGACTTCGGCCGGTAGGCGGCGCCGGCCTGTCTGGCCGCTTCGACCTCTTCGGCATAGGCGCGCACGACGGCCTTGTGCAGCTCGATGCGCGTCGGACTGTTGATCGGGTGGGCCAGGTCGGCGTGCAGGCGGGCGCGACCGCGCTGGTCCTTCGGCGCCCGATCGGGATCGAGCTTGCTGCCACACTGGTTGCAGAACGCGGCCCGCAGGTGGTTCTTGTGGTGGCATCGTTGACAATGGTCGGCCAGCTTGCGGCTCGGCATCGCCACGAACGGGCCCTTGTTGCCGTCGATGATCTTGAGGTCGCGCACGACGAAGGCGTCGTCGATCGTGACGCTGCAATAGGCCTTCAACTTGTTGCGCGGATCGTCCGTCAACTTGACACGCACTTCCGTGACGTGAAACCGCGCCAGTCCATTGCCGCCGTTGTGTTCGCCCTGCATTCACCGCCTCCCTTGCGCTGAATCGACCGATCTCGCCCACTGACCACACCACCTCACCACCTCGCACGCACTGCACCGCGATCAACCGCCGGGATCACCTCCGGGCCGCGGTCCGCCGCCGCGATCGTCGGGCACCCGCAGCGGCGCGTCGGTGCCAGCACTGCTGCGCGTCGCGAGCAGGCGCACACCGTCGGCCTCGAGCGGGGCCAGCGCTCGACGACAGGTCGCCGCGTGCGCTTCGTCGTCGCAGGCGACGAACAGGGTCGAGCCGCTGCCCGTCATGCGCACCGACGGCTGGCCGAGTTCGACGACGCGCCGCCGCAGCACCGCCAACGCGGGCCGGACCAGCTCGGCAGCCTGCTCCAGTTCGTTGCAGAACCCGAAACGCACGGCGGAATCCCTGGTGTTCGAACTCGTTACGGGCCGAACGCTATCTTGCGGCGGACGGCAATGCCATAGCGTCGCATGGTTTTTGTACACCTCGGCGGTCGGACAGCCGAACGCCGGCACGAGCAGCACGAAGTGCATCGGCGGCACGTGCGCGACTTCGAGTTCGTCGCCGATGCCGCGCCCCCACTGGCTGCCACCCGCGAGGAAGAACGGCACGTCGGCGCCGAGACGAACCGCGACCTCGTGCAGCGCGGCCGCCGCCAACGGCCCGCCGAGCAGCGTGTTGCCGAGCCGCAGCGCCGCGGCCGCGTCGCTGCTGCCGCCGCCGAGCCCGGCGCCGGCCGGAATGCGCTTGTGCAGGTGCGCGACGAAGCCGCCGCTGTAGCCGACCTGCGCCGCGAGCGACGACAGCGCGCGCACGACGAGGTTGTCGGGTCCCGGCGACACGAGCCAGGCCGGGTCGTCGGCCGTCACGTGCAGCACGACGCCGCGCCGCGCGCGCGCCACGCGCAGGTCGTCGTGCAGGTCGATCGCGTGGAACAGCGTCTCGAGCAGGTGGTAGCCATCGGCCCGGCGCCCGACGACGCGCAGCACGAGGTTGAGCTTGGCGCGGGCCGGCAGCTGCAGCGCCTCGGCGTCGTTCATGGCACGGCACCCGGCCCGCCCTGCAGGCTCATGTTGTCGAGCAGGCGCACCGGGCGCGCACCACCCCGGAAGCGCGCGGCCGCGAGCAGGCGGCCGCCGTCGACGGCACCGGGCGGCAGCGGCGCCAGATCCCCTTCGGCCCGCAGTTCGACGTAGTCGACCTCGGCGCGCGGCTCGCTGGCCAGCACCGTGCGCACCCGGTCGAGCAGCGCGTCGCGATCGTGTTCGCCTCGCGCGAACGCGTGCTGCGCGCTGCGCAGCGCGCGCGACAGCACGGTGCTCGCGCGCCGATCCTCGGCGCCGAGATAGACGTTCCTGCTCGACAACGCGAGGCCGTCGGCGTCGCGCACGATCGGGCAGCCGACGATGCGCGCCGGGAAGCCGAGGTCGCTGCTCATGCGCCGGATCACGGCGAGTTGCTGCGCGTCCTTCTCGCCGAAGTAGGCGCGGTGCGGTCGCACGAGCGCGAGCAACCTCGCGACGACGGTGGCCACGCCGGCGAAGTGGCCGGGCCGCAGCGCCCCTTCCATGCCCTCGGCGGCCGCGCCGACCGCCACCTGGCTGCAGAAACCGGCCGCGAACATCTGGGCGGTCGCAGGCGCGAACACGGCGTCGACGCCGGCCTCGGCGCACCAACGCAGGTCGCCCGCGAGATCGCGCGGGTAGGCGGCGAAGTCCTCGCCGGGACCGAACTGCAGCGGATTGACGAAGATCGTCGCCACGACGCGGTCGCACTCGGCGCGCGCCGAGTGCATCAGGCTCGCGTGACCGGCGTGCAGAGCACCCATCGTCGGCACGAGGCCGAGCAGGCAACCGCCCTCGATCCACGACGTGCAGCGCGCCGCGAGTTCGCCGGGCGATTCGATGAGCCGCGGGCGCTCGGCGCGCGGCAGCGCGGCGACGTCGACGCCGAGTTCGGCCAGCGGCACGGTCACGAACTCGCGTTCGTGCAGCCGCGCGTGCGGCACCACGAGCGCGCGCGTGTCGATCGTCTCGTCGCCGTACAACAGGATGTCGAGATCGAGCGGACGCGGGTGGTTGCGCGGCGCCGGCAGGCTGCGCCCGGCCGCCGCTTCGAGCGCCTGGCACACGCCGAGCAGCGCCGCCGCGGTCAGCGTCGTGCGCAGCTCGGCGACGCCGTTCAGGAACGCACCCTGCGGCGGCCCCTCGCCGTGCAGTTCGCTCTCGCGCCACGCGGACGCGCGCACGACCTCGATGCCGGGAACGGCCGCGAGTTGCTGCAGCGCCAGATCGAGCCGGGCGCGGCGATCGCCCTCGTTGCTACCCAGGCCCACGTAGACAGTCGTCGCTCGCACGGGCACCCTCGCGTCTCGTTCGGTTGTCGCGCTCGTGTTGTGGCGTGCTCGAGGCGTCGCGTGCCGGCCTCAGTTGTGACTGGGGTGCGCGCGCACCAGCGGTTCCCCATCGTCGTCGTCGTCGTCGTCGTCACCGCGGCGCTTGAACAGCAGGCGGTAGAAGCCCCACGTCGTGCCGCCCACGACGTAGCCGACGGCCGCGACGGCGATCGCGAACTGCCACTCGACCGCGGCGATGACGATCATCACGACGAGCGCCGCGAGGAACGGCATGCTGTGCCGCCCGCGCAGGATCGCGTGCATCGCGTGCGGGAACGGCACGCGGCTCACCATCAACAGGCCGAGCAGCACGAGCACGCCGGGCATCGCGACGACGATCCAGTCGAAGTTCGCCGGTCCGAGCACGAGCCTGCCGAGGTCCGCATCGGGGTTGTTGCGCGAGCAGAACAGCGCGATCAGCGCGCAGACCACCGCGGCGGCCGCCGGCGACGGCAGCCCCTTGAAGACCCGGTGGTCCTCCTCGTCGGCGCCGGTCTCGACGTTGAAGCGCGCCAGGCGCAGCGCGGCACACAGCACGTACACGGCCGCCGCCGCGTAGAACAACTTGGGGTGCACGGGCAGCAGGCCGTTGGTGTCGGCCTGCGCGTGCCAGTCGACGAGCACCTTGCCGAGGAAGGCCGGCGCCACGCCGAACGTGACCATGTCGGCCATGCTGTCGAGCTGCGCGCCGAACGGCGTCGTCTGACCCGTCATGCGCGCGACGCGACCGTCGAGCGCATCGAAGACCATCGCGACGAAGACGAGCACCACGGCCACCTCGAAGTACGACACGACGGCGGTGAACGGCGTGCCGGGTTGCGACTGGCGCAGCGCGTCAGCGACCTTCGCGATGGCGAGGAAGCCGAAGAACAGGTTGCCGAGCGTGATCAGGCTCGGCAGCACCGGCACGTCCTTGAGCCGGCGCAGGCCGCGGCGGCGGCGCAGGCCCGGGAAGTCGTCGAGGCGTGGGGATGTCATCGCGCCCTGATCGTAGGGCACGCGCGGGCGCGGCGAAACGGGAATGCGTCACCGGCCGCGACCGCCGAAGGCCTGCACGTCCTGCAAGACCTCGTCGAACTCCTGCTGCGTCTCGGCCTCCTCGAATTTGCGCACGAAGCCCTCGACGGTGCCGAGCACGAGGCGCAGCTGCGCCATCTGCCGCCCGTCGCCACCCTTCGGCATGGCCGCGATCCGCGCGCGCGCGTCGCGCATCGTGCGCGACCAGTCGCGCACGAGCTGCTCGGGCAGCCAGCGGCCCTCGGTGTGCACGAACGTCTCGACCTTGTCCGGCTCACCGGGCGTGCGCATGCTCACGTCGGCGGTGTCGCCGCGCTGGCGCGCGATCTCGAAGCTCATGCCGGCGAACTCGGTCGCCGGGTCGTGCCCCTGCTCCCTCGCGATCGCGAACAGCGCCAGCAGCATCGGCTTGCCGGTCTTCGTCAGGAACCTGCGGCCGTCGAAGCGGCGCAGGCCCTCGACCGAAGCGAGGTCGCTGCTCGCGAGTTCGCCGAGCATCGTCATGACGGCGCCGTAGCTGGCCCTGGCCGTCTTCGCGCGGGCCGGATCGCCGGCCATCGCGGCGGCGACCTCGGCGTTGGCGAACAGGAAGCGCTGCTTGTCGACGCCGACCTTGGCGATGCGCGCGAGCAGCTTCATCGCGCGTTCGTAGACCTTGGCGTCGACGCGTTCGGCGAGATCGTGCACGCAGCCCTCGAGGTCCCCCTGGTAGCTGTCGGGCAGCCAGTCCCAGAACGCCACGGCGTCGCCGCGTTGCGCGGCCGCGCGCAGCGTCTCGAGTTCCTGCCGGGCACTGCGCACCGCGGCGCCACCCGGTGCGGGTGGGCTGTCGGCGCGCCCACGGGCCTGGGCCGGGAGAACGCTGGCCGCAGCCAGACAGCAACACAACGACGCACACAACCGCATGGGACCTCCTTCCGGGTGATGC
>DASUFY010000315.1:0-13681 GCA_036274315.1 Planctomycetota bacterium
CGTGCCGAAGCCGCCCTCGCCGATCCGCTGCAGCAGCCGGTAGCGGTCGATCACGCCGCCGGGCTTCTCGTTGCTGCCGCCGGCGGCCGGCGCCGGGTCGGCGAGGAAGTCCGAGGCGGCAGCGAGCGACGCCAACAGAGCATCGACGCGCACCCGCAGGTCGCCGTCAGCGCCGCATGCGTCGTCGAGGAAGGCAGCGCGTTCCTCGAGCGGGCGCGCCAGGGCCTGATCGAACAGCTGCTTCTGGCGAAGTGGATCGGCTGGCATGACACGCCTCGACTTCCGGGATCGTAGGGGAACGGTACGCTCGTCGGTCGGGGCATCGTCGCCGAATACTCACAACGGTTGCTGCGTACCGCTGCGGCAGGGATGCGTGCGCCAGCGATTGGCCGGGACCGGTCACCACAACGGCCCTTCTTGTCAGGAATCGCGCGCGGCCGCGCGGCCGCGGCGCTCTGCTTGTCGCGAGCAGTTGTCGCGAGCAGCGGTTGGACCGCGTGGTCCGCCGCATTGCGGTGGAGCTACTGCTGCAGCACACCGGAGACGCTGTTGCTGAGCCGCACGGGAAACGGAAAGACAGCAGCAGCGACTGACAGTAGATCGATGTGCCGAGGAAGCTCGGCACGTTCGGCATGGTGAAGCTGCTGGCACCGACGCCCAGTGGCTGCCGGATCAAGAATGGCGCCAACGCCATCCTGTGAATGCGCGGATCGCCCGGGCAGCTGCTACGGGAAGGTGATGTTGCCGAGCGCCCACGTGCCGGTGACGCCGGTCTGTTCGGCAATGGCGGTCGTGGCACCGGTGATCGAGTTGAAGAAGACCCTCGTGTCGCTGGCGAAGCCGGTGTTGAACAACGCGTTGAACTCGGCGCCCAACAGCAGGAAACCGCTGTGGCCCGGCACGACGGATCCGGTCATCACGATCGAGTTGGCGAACGCGAAGACCCCGTCGCCGGAGAGCCCGATGCCCGCCAACGCGAACGGCCCCCCTGTCACCGTGTTGCCGAAGACCAGCGAGTGATCGGCATAGAACGCGGCGATCCCGGCGTTGTTGTTGCTGAGGGTATTGCTGCGGATCCAGACGATCGGCCTGGCGTACGGAGTCACCGGGACGAGCGACGCACTGCCGACCTCGATCGCGATCGAGAAGCTCGCCGGCCCGAGGTAGACGTGATCGGTGATCGTGTTCTGCCTCACCTCGCCGGTGACACCGACGTCCAGGAAGATGCCGCGTTGATTCTTCTGGGGAGTCGGACCGACGCCGGTGATGTGGTTGCCTACGATGTGGGCCCGGATCTGGACGGCGGTCGGATCCACGGAGGGGTCGCCACTGAGGTAGATCGAATCGAGGTTGTCGGCGAACGTGCAGTCCAGCACGTCGCACCTGAGCTGACCCTGGCCGCTCGTGACCGGATTGACCATCTCGATCGCCCGCTCCGGACCGGGCTGCGCCGCCAGGTTCTGCGATCGGAAGCCGGTGAAACTGCAGTTGCTGATCCTGCCTCCCACGCCGCTGTAGAACACGCCAGTCAACCTGGGCAGGGCATCGCCGCGCCGCAGGCCATCGAACGCGATGCCGTCGATACCGAGCGTGTCGGCATCGGTGACCACGAGCACGGGCGACAGCATTTGCGAACCGAGCGGGACGGGGATCAAGGCGAGCGGTGACTGGATGACCGTACCGGGTTCGCCGGACAGGCTCAGGTTCTTGCCATCGATGACGATCTGTTCCTCATGGACGCCGGCCGCGATGACGATCCGCTGCCCGGAGTTCGCCGCGTTCACCGCTTGCTGGATGGTCGGGTATTGGGCCGGTACGTGGATGTCCTGCGCCGGACAGAGCGAGGTGGAGAGCAGCACGGCGAGCGCGAAGGTGCTGGGCGCTGAACGACGCCAGTCGGGTGACGGGACGATGATGGTGGGCAAATGCGTGTCCATGGGGTTCCTGGGGCTTGTGGTTGGATCTGCCGCTGGCGTCGTGCTCAGGGCGCCGTTACGTGCGTCAGCTGGTGCCGCGCACCGGCCATGATTTCGCCCCATCGTCGCCGGGCCGGCGCACGGCGGCGGGTCGCATCGACGGGGTTGCTGGAATCCTGGCCGGTCAGCGGGGCCCGCTGACGCATGCACGGGTGCCCGGGTCAGAGCCCGGGGACTCCCGCCGATCACCCTCGAACCAGGATTGCCGCCGTGCCAGTTCCTCAACCGCATCTCTTCTCATCCGGCTCCGGCCACCCTTCGCCGAACCAGGCACTGCTGGCAACGGCCGTGATGGCCGCGTTGGCCGCGGCGCTTCCAGCGCAACGGCAATTCGTGCAGTTCGCCACCGGCGGCACGAGCGGGTTGCCGGTCATCTATGGCCACGCGACGTCTACCGCGTTCGGCGACGTCGACGGCGACGGCGACCTCGACGTGGTGTTCGGCAACGCCTACTCGCCGCAGCAGAACCAGCTCTATCTGAACGACGGCCACGGTTCGTTCAGCGATGCCACCGCGAACCTGCCGGTCGTCAACGACAACACCTGGTTCATGGCGTTCGGCGATGTCGACGTCGACGGCGATCTCGACCTGGTGTGCGGCAATCGCGGCCAGAATCGCCTCTACTTGAACAACGGCACGGGGGTGTTCACCGACGCCACGGCGGCGCAGCTGCCGGCCGACAACGACTACACCACGGCGGTGGCGCTCGGCGACATCGACGGCGATGGCGACCTCGACATCGTCTGCGCGAACAGCCAGACGCAGAACCGGCTCTACGTGAACACCGGCAACGGCACGTTCATCGATGCGACAGCCACGCGGCTGCCGATCGACAACGATTCCACCCAGGCCGTGGCGCTCGGCGACGTCGATGGCGATGGCGACCTCGATCTCGTCTTCGGCAACGAGTTCGGCCAGCAGAACCGGCTCTGCTCGAACGACGGCACCGGCACGTTCACCGACGTCACGGCGGCGCAGATGCCCTTCGACAACGACACGACCGTCTCCATTGCCCTCGGCGACGTCGACGGTGATGGCGATCTCGACATGGTCGTCGGCAACTGGCAGTACCAACAGAACCGGCTCTACCTGAACAACGGCTCGGGCACGTTCACCAACGTCACCGCGACGCAACTGCCGAGCCTGGCCGACAGCACGGATGGCGTGATGCTCGGCGACGTCGACGGTGATGGCGACCTCGACCTCGTGGTCGGCAACACCGGCTACTACTGCGGCTACTACTACTGCTACGGGAATCCGAATCAGCTCTACCTGAACAACGGCTCGGGCACGTTCACCAACGTCACCGCCGCGCAGATGCCGGTCGACTACGACGTCACCGAGAACCTCGCGCTCGGCGACGTCGACGGCGATGGCGACGTCGACTTCGTCACCGCGAACTACGTGCAGAACAGGCTCTACCTGAACAACGGCAGCGGCACGTTCACCGATGCCAGTGCCACCAGTGGAACCGACACCTGGTTCGAGGCGTTCGGCGACGTCGATGGCGACGGCGACCTGGATCTGATGTTCGGCAACCGCGGGCAGAACCGGCTCTACCTGAACGATGGCAACGGTGGGTTCACCGACGTCACGGCGACGAACCTGCCGGTGGACAACGACTACACCACGGCGGTGGCGCTCGGCGACGTCGACGGCGATGGCTTCCTCGACATCGTCTGCGCGAACAGCCAGACGCAGAACCGGCTGTACCTGAACACCGGCAACGGCACGTTCATCGATGCGACGGCCACGCGCCTGCCGATCGACAACGACTCCACCCAGGCCGTGGCGCTCGGCGACGTCGACGGTGATGGCCATCTCGACATCGTGTTCGGCAACGAGTTCGGGCAGCAGAACCGGCTCTGCCTGAACGCCGGCAACGGCACGTTCGTCGACGTGACGGTCACGCACATGCCCCCCGACAGCGACACGACCGTCTCCATTGCCCTCGGCGACGTCGACGGTGATGGCGACCTCGACATGGTCACCGGCAACTGGCTGGCTCAGCAGAACCGGCTCTACCGGAACAACGGCAACGGCTCGTTCACCGATGTCACTGCGACGCAGGTGCCATCGATCGCCGACAGCACCGGCGGAGTTGCTCTGGGCGACGTCGACGGCGATGGCAACCTGGATCTCGTCGTCGGCAACACCAACAATGGCTCGTCGGGGCAGAACCTGCTGTTCCTGAACAACGGTTCGGGAACGTTCACCGACGCCACGGCCACGCACATGCCGGTGGACAACGACTACACCGAGAACCTGGCACTCGGCGACGTGGACGGTGACGGCGACATCGACATCGTCTTCGCGAACAACTCGAACAACCGGCTGTACCTGAACAACGGCAACGGCACGTTCACCGACGTCACTCTCGTCCGCATGCCGGCCACCAGCTACCACGCGACGTCGGCCGCGCTCGGCGACCTCGACGGCGACGGCGACCTCGACATGGTGTTCGGCACCGCGGCTGCCCAGGAGAATCCGCTCTACGTGAACGTGCAGCGCCAACTGCACGCACCGTCCGCGCCGCAGGTCGGGCAGCCCTACAGCCTCGACGCCTACCTGCGCTACGGCCCGGCGAGCGCCGTCGACCTCGCCGTCGTCTACCTGTCGTTGGCGCCCGCCTCGATCCCGCTGCCGCCATTCGGCACGCTCGGCATCGACCCGGGCCAGGCCGCGCCATTCCCGCTGCTCGTGATCCCGCAGCCCGCCGGAGTCGGCACGGTGACGTGGACGATCCCCAATCTGGCGAGCATCGCCGGCACGCCGCTCTACGCGCAATCGCTGCTGGTCGCGTACCCGGGCGATCTGCGCCTCAGCAACGTCGTCGGCAACATCATCCAATAGGGCTGACGCGCCGCGCCCGGGCGCAGACATTCGTGCCAGGCTCGACCTCCGAGGCGCCACCTGCCGCAGAAGTTGCCTACGCTGGGGCGCGAAGGAACCACGCACCATGCCCGTCGATCCCAGACTCCTGCAGCAGCTGTTCGAACAGGCACTCGATCGACCGCCCGCCGAGCGCTCCTCGTTCCTCGACGCCGCCTGCGGCCCCGATGACGAACTGCGGGAGCGCATCGATGCCCTGCTCGCCTCCCTCGCTGCCGCCGACGACTTCCTCGCCGAACCGGCGCCCGCGGCCGCCGGCAGCAACGAGAAGCCCGGTGGCACCATCGATCGCTACAAGCTGCTCGAGCTGATCGGCGAGGGCGGCTTCGGCCGCGTCTGGATGGCCGAGCAGCAGGAGCCGGTGCGGCGCAGGGTCGCCCTGAAGGTCATCAAGCTCGGCATGGACACGCGGCAGGTGGTCGCGCGATTCGAGGCGGAGCGACAGGCACTGGCGATGATGGATCATCCCAACATCGCCAAGGTGTTCGACGGCGGCGTCACACCGGGCGGCCGGCCGTACTTCGTCATGGAGTTGATCCACGGCGTGCCGATCACCGAGTACTGCGATCAGGCCGAACTCGACACACCGGAACGACTCGATCTGTTCCAGCGGGTCTGCCTCGCGGTGCAGCACGCGCATCAGAAAGGTGTCATCCACCGCGACATCAAGCCGACGAACATCCTGGTGACGCAGCACGACGGCGCGCCGGTGCCCAAGGTGATCGATTTCGGCATCGCCAAGGCGACGTCGGCCGAGCTGACGCAGAAGACGCTGTTCACCGAGTTCCGCCACATGGTCGGCACGCCCGAATACATGGCCCCCGAACAGGCGGAGCTGACGGATCTCGACGTGGACACGCGCGCCGACGTGTATTCGCTCGGCGTCGTGCTCTACCAGCTGCTGACCGGCACCAAGCCGTTCGACGCGCAAGCCCTGCTGGAGAACGGGTACCTCGAGATGCTCCGGGTCATTCGCGAGGAAACACCGCCGAAGCCGTCGACGCGCATCAGCACGCTCGGCCAGCAACTCGCTGTCGAGGCCCGTCGCCGACACGCCACGCCGGCTTCGCTGGGTCGCCTGTTGCACGGCGACCTCGACTGGATCGTGATGAAGGCCATCGAGAAGGAGCGCGGTCGTCGCTACGCCACCGCCGTCGACTTCGCCGCCGACATCGGGCGCCACCTGCAGGACGAACCCGTGCAGGCCTGCCCCCCGAGTGCGCGCTATCGCCTGCGCAAGTTCGTGCGCCGCAACCGCACGGCCGTGATCGCCGGCGCCGTGGTCGCCGTGGTGCTGGTGTTGGGCATCGTCGGCACCAGCTACGGCATGATCGCGGCGCTCGCCGAGAACAAGCGCGCCAACCGACTCGCGGACGAGGCCACGACCGCGGCGACCTTGGCGCGGGCAGCCGAACGAGCCCAGGCCGAAGCCGCGGCCAAGGCCAAGGCGAGCGAGCAGCGGGCCATCGAGGCTGCGGCGCGCGCGGCCGAGGCCGCCGAAGCGGAGGGAAAGGCAAGGGTAGAGGCGCAGAACAACCAACGGCGGGCCGAGACGGCGATGGTCTTCGTGGCCAACGCGCTGCAATCCGGCGACCCCGAGCAGAAGGGCGGCAGGCAGGACATGACGATCCTGGCCGCCATGGACGCAGCGATCAACGACATCCACTCGGGTCGCTTCAAGGACGACCTCAGGACCGAGACGCAGTTGAAGTCCATCATCGGAGCGATCCTGATGGACAACGGCAGCCCCGAGAGGGCCGAGCCGCTGCTCGTGGAGGCGCTGGCGACGGCCCGGGAGCTGCAGCCGGCCGACGATGCGGGTGTCTCCCTGTGTCTGAGCAACCTCGCGATGGTGCGCCAGCACCTGGGGCGTGCGAGCGAAGCCGAGCCGCTGTTCGTTCAGGCGTTGAAAATGCAAGAGCAGCTCCACCCGGAGGGCAGCGATGATGTGGCCCTGTGCCTCAATAATCTCGCATTGGACCTCTCCGAGATGGGGCGCCCGAAGGAGGCCGAGCCGCTGTTCGTGCGGGCGCTGGCGATGAAGGAGCGACTGCACCCGGGAGATCATCCGGGCGTGGCCAATACCATGCGCAACCTGGCGTGGTTGCGCTTCGAACTGGGTGACGTGCCGCATCGCCGGGAGGCCGAGCAGATGCTCGTGGCCGCCATGGAGATGTACAAACGGCTCTACGTCGGTGATCATCCCCAGGTGGCGACGTGCCTGAACGGCCTCGCCATGGTGCACAGTTCCTTCGGCCGCGATGAAGAAGCAGCGCCGCTCCTGGTGCAGGCGCTGGACATGGACCGGCGCCTCTACACGGGTGACCACCCGCGCGTAGTGCGGAGCCTGAGCAATCTCGCAACCGTGCTTCGGGACCTGGGCCGAGTGACCGAAGCCGAGCCGCTGTTCGTGCAGGCGCTGGAGATGAGCAAACGGCTGCACCTGCGCGACCATCCCGAACTGGCGAAGACCTTGGTGGGTCTGGCAGGATGCAAGACATACCTTGGCGACATGGCTGCAGCCGAGCCCCTGTATGCAGAGGGGCTGGCGATGTGCCAGCGGCTCTACCCTGGCGATCACGCTCAGGTGGCGCTGTGCCTTGGCCACCTCGCCGCCACGCGGCGAACCCTCGGTCACGCCAAGGACGCCGTACCGATGTTCGAGCAAGCGCTGGAGATGAGCAAGCGCCTCGATCCCGGTGACAACCCGAACGTGCAGTACCTGCTGATGGGGCTCGCGGGCGCACAGAAAGCCAACGGACACCTTGCGGAGGCCGATCCGCTGTATGTGGCTGCTCTGGAAATGAGCAAGCGGCTCTACCCCCGCGATCACAATGTCGTGGCGACGTGCCTGGACAATCTGGCGAACCTGCGCGCCCTGCTGGGCCAGACCAAAGAAGCCGGACAGCTCTGCGAACAGGCGCTGGCGATGTACCAGCGTCTCTACCCTGGCGATCACCCGGACGTGGCGATGTGCCTCGGCAATCTCGCTACCATGAAGGCGGGTACGGGCAACTACCAGGAAGCCGAGCGGCTGTTCGCGGAGGGGCTGGCGATGTTCCAGCGACTCATACCCGGTGATCATCCGGTCGTTGCCACCTTCATGGACAACCTCGCGACCATGCGCCGGAGAATGGGCAACGACAAAGAGGCCGAGCCACTGTGCGAGCGGGCGCTGGCGATGTACCGGCGCCTCGTCCCGGCCGATCACCCCGATGTCGCGAAATGCCTCTGCAACCTGGCTCGCACACGACACGCGCTGGGCAGGACCGCCGAGGCCAGGCAGGGCTTCGCCGATGCCATCGCCATGATGCGCCGCCTGTGGCCAGACGGTTCCCCTTCGCTCGCCGAAACGCTGTGGTGCTCTGCCAGCGCGAGGCTGAAAGACGGCGATGCCAAGGCCGCGCTACCCGAGCTGGAGGAAGCCGTGGAGCTCGCGGGCAGGCTGTTGCCGGCCGAAAACGAGGACCTTGCCGACTACCGCGCCACGCTGTCGAAGTGCCGCGCGGCCCTGCCGAAGTAGGTCGTGCCGACACCGTATCGAAGAATTCGACTGGTGGAGCGCCTGGCTCACCCGCGGCAACACGGCACCGAGGTAGCATGTGTGAGAGCCATGATGTGGGAAACAGGCGAACGCGACTCGCGGACCGACGGCAATCATCCGCCGCCCGACGCGACCATGGCCGACTCTCCGTCTCCCGAACCTGGTAACGTCGCGGAACTCCTTGCGAGCGTCTACTCCGAGCTGAAGCAACTCGCGCGACTGCAGATGTCCAGGGAGCGGGCCGAACACACCTTGCAGGCGACCGCGCTCGTGAACGAAGCGTGGTTGCGCCTGCGGGAGCAGTTCAGCGAAGTCCGCGCCAACCCGGCGCGCTTCTACGCCGCCGCTGCGGAGTCGATGCGCCGCATCCTGATCGAACATGCGCGCAGTCGCGGATGCCTGAAGCGCGGCGGCGACCTCACGAAGCTGTCGCTCGATCTCGTGACCGCAGCCGACTCGGCCAATCTGGACCAGGTGCTCGCGATCGACTCCGCGATCGACGGCCTCAATGCCGCCAGCGTACGCGCCGGCGAACTGGTCAGGTTGCGTTTCTTCGCCGGCCTGACCGAGGCCGCCGCCGCCAAGGCCATGGGTATCTCCCAGCGCACGGCGCGACGCGAATGGGCATTCGCGCGCGCCTGGTTGTTCGATGCACTGAACCGGTGACGACTACGGCGGCGTTGCCTTCCATGACTGGAGCAATCGCGCACGGCAGCATGAGAACCATCCGGCACCGGCGGCTCGGCGCGGCAGCGTCGCTTCGTGGACACCGAGCAGCAACGCCTGGTCGCCGCTCGGCGAGGGGATCTGGGGCACGCTGACGGCTCTCGCCACGCTGCCGAACGCGCGCGGTGTCGGGGAGTGGGTGTGCTTACGATCTGCTGACCGGGGACCGGGCGGCCCACGGATAGTGTGCCGCGCATGTTCTCGAAGGCTCTCGTCGGTTCGGTCCTCTGGATCACTGTCAGCGCGTTGCCCGCGCAGTTCTTGGTCGGGATTGGTTCCGAATCCCGTCGCATGACGCGCGTGACCTGGCGCGGTCTGTCGGGTGAGCAGACCGTCGCCCTCGAGTACGGGCAGCCCAAGTGGCGCACCGACTACGAACGCATCATGCAGGAGCAGCCTGCGGGGCCGGTACTGTTGGGAAAGGGTGCCTTGACCACGCTGCGCACCGACGTCGAACTCGCGTTCGGCACGCAGAAGCTGGCGCGCGGTCGCTGGTACGTCGGCGCCCGGCTCGGGGAACGGCAGCAGTGGTCGCTGGCCCTGTTCGCTGCCGATCGCGTCGACGCGAGCGGCCGCGGCGCGAGTTTCCTGCTCGCCAACGAGCCCGACGTTCGGGTGCCCGTGCTCCTGACCCACGTGGCCGAGTCCGTGGAATTGCTCGAAGGGACGCTGACCCTCGCCAAGGGCACCCCGCACAAGCTGGCTCTCACGCTCGCGTGGGGGCCCTACCGTCTGGGTGTGGAGTTCGCGGCGGCGTTCGACGACCGCAACCCGGACGGCGCCCCCGAGTTCGCTCTCCCCGCACCCGGCAAGGGCACCAGGACGGCCTCCGGCCTGATCTACGAAACGCTTCGTGCCGGTGCCGGCAAGCCGCCAGGCCACACCGACAGGGTGCGTGTGCACTACTCCGCTTGGCTGAGCGATGGGACGATGTTCGACTCCAGCTACCTGCGACGCGAGCCGGAGACGCTGAAGGCGGAGTGGGTCATCAAGGGCTTTGCCGAGGGCCTGCAGCTGATGCAGCCAGGAGCGACGTTCCGGCTCGTCATTCCACCCGAGCTCGGATACGGGGCGAGCGGCGCCGGCGAACAAGTGCCGCCCAACGCGACCCTGGTGTTCACCGTCACGCTGGTGAGCGTCGACGGACGGTGACGCGGGTGCGGCCGGTGACCTGACCTTGGTGGCCATCCTGTTCGCCTGGCGGTGTGTCCGCAGCCGTGCAGGCGCTGGCCGTCGAAGGTCAAGCGCGAGCCGGACCGCCGCCCGGGCAGGGCCGGCATGGCGTCACTTCGCCGCCGGTCGCTCGAGCTCGGCGTCGCTCGGCGGTGGGGGGATGCGGAACGTGACCCGGTGCAACGGCTCGGTGATGTCGAGTTCGGCCCGGTCGACGGGCTCCGCGCGATAGCCGTTGCTGCCGCGCGCGAGCATCTGGAACGTCTGCTGGGCCTGCAGCTGCAGGTTGCCTGTCGCGACGAGCCAGCGCACGTGCGTCGTGCCGGCACGGAACGGCCAGTAGCCCTGCTCCCGCTTGTTGCTGCCGCTGCCGTGGCGCAGCATGCCCGCCAGTTCGCCGGCGCGTGGCCGTGTCGCGTCGATCGACACGATCGTACACACGACCGGCGCGTCCGGCACCGTCGGCTCGAACGTGATGTCGAGCCACCGGATCGTCGGCGTGATCTCGATCGGCTTCGCCGCACTGACCGCGTCGACGACGAGGTTCTGCTCCTCGGTGTGGAAGATCAGCCCGGTCTCCAGATCCGCGAGCTGCAGCGCGTACTCGCCGGGCGCCAGGTCGATGACGAAGCTGCCATCGGAGCCGAGGCAGACCGCGAACGGCGTGCGCAGGCCGATGTCGGCGAACGGGTCGTTGCGGCGCCGACCGGCGATGCGTTGCGCGACGACCGCGACACGCTCGGGCGGCACGTCGGACGGCAGGTGCACGCGGCCCGTGTGCACGACCTGGCGCAGGTCGGGCAGTTCGAGCCTGGTTCCCGCGTCCGCGATCTCGCCGAGATCGATCGTGAGGCAGCTGCCGAGCCGGTCGCGCGTGGGCAGCAACAGCTTGGCGCGGAACTGGCCGTTGCCGACCGGACCGAGCTTGTGCATGCGCGGTCCGGCAACGGGCACGGTCGGCGGGCTCGGCAGCATCGCCTGCAGCATCACGCCGTCGCCGGCACCCGAACTGTAGCCGCCGCCCCACGTGATCGTGCCGAGGCAGTTCGCGGGGATGTCGCCGACCAGTTCGACCGCGAGGAAGCGCGCCTTCGGCACCTCGAGATCCATCGTGCCCGGCTTGTCGTGGTCGAGCGTCACCTGCACGCTGCGTGACGCGGGACGACCGACACCATAGACCTGCAGGTCGTAGTTGCCCGGCGCGAGTCCGCCGACGCGATAGAGTCCGTTCGCATCCGTGATCGCGCCGACCTTCCACGGATCCGGGCCACCACCGCTCAGGTTGGTGTGAGGCAACGCACGCACGGCGGCGCCCACCGCGGGTTTGCCGGTCTCGGCGTCGAGCACGCAGCCCGACACCGAGCACTCCGCCGGCAGTTCGGCGACGAGCGGCTGCGCGACATCGTCGGGGATCGGCACGATCGCGAAGCCGTGCCCCCGCGCGTCGACGACGATCGTGCCGAACGTCTTGTCGCCGTAGTCGGGCTGCACGTCGAAGACGGCTTCATCACGGTAGGGCTTGCGCGTCTCGGGGTGGCGCATGAGCGCAACCACGGAACTCTTCGGGTCGATGGCGAACCACGAGGCGCAGAAGTCGGCGATCGGCGCCTTGCTCGCGGCGTCGACGCAGCGCAGCGTGACCGTGCGCGCATCGGGTGCGACGGCCTGCGCGGGCGACAGCACGATGTCTTCGGCGGGACCGTGCAGCAGGCCGCTCGAGAATTGGCGGTACGGCGCCTTGCCCTCGTACGCGGCCACACGGAAACGCTGCGCGCGCGGCACCGTCAGGGCGAAGTGTCCTTCCGCGTCGCTCACGATCCGTTCGGCGCCATCCTGCTGTTCGGCGGTGACGGCGTTCACGCCGACGGACTGCATCGCCTTGCCGTCGGCATCGAGCACGCGGCCGCGCACGAGACCGGTCCAGGTCAGCGTGAAGTCGAGCGGCGAATCGTGTGCCGCGAGCCGGACGACCGCCGGGAACCCGGGCGCACTCGCGGTGACGCGCAGGCCGGTGCGCGGCACGCCCGGCACGGCGAAGATGCCCTGGGCGTCGCTGCGCGCCATCGACTCGAACCAGGTCATCACGAACGTGTCGGCGACCAGCGGGTCCTCGACGCGCACCCGCGCGCCGACGATGGGTTTGCCCGCGGCGTCGCGCACGCGGCCCAGCAGCGTCGCGCCGGGCAGCATCAGGGCGTCGGGCACGTAGCGCACGGCTCCCGCCTCGCCCTGCAGGCGCTGCACACACACCTGGTGGCCCTTCGTGGCCACGGCGACGACGTAGTAGTGGCTCTGCTTCGCCTCGATCGTGTAGCGCCCCTCTGCGTCCGTCGTCGCGAGCGGTGACGCGAGCAGTTCCTTGGTGTCGAAACACTGGCCGAGATCGAACAGGCCGACCGCGCAGCCCGCCACGGGCTTGCCGTCGCGGTCGATGGCGCGACCGTGCACGGTGGCGACCGCGTCCTGGGCACGCGCGCCGGACGGCGAGCACGGCACGAACGCGAGCAGCAGCACGATGCGACCCGAGAACCGGTGGAGCCCCATCGGTGCAACGATAGCGACCGGACGGCACCCGCCGGGCAGGGTTCGCGATCGCGCGAGTGACAGCCGACCATCAAGAGGCTGCCCGCGCATCGGGGCACATGCAGCCGTTGCCCCAGCAATAGTCGTTCACCATGCCGCTCGCGCCTGCCCACGCCGCGCCGTTCCACCTGCCGTAGACCGGCGTCGCCGGCACGGTGCCCGCGAGGCCGGAGCAAGCGAACGTGCGCTGCGAAGTCGCGTCGTACACGGGGTTTCCCCGAAGCGCGGCGCCACAAGAGACGCGGACAACTGGGTTCAGTTCGCCTGGCCGACCCCGACTGACGTCAGCAGCAGCAATGGAGCGAGCATGCGCATGGACGGGCACCCGATGACGAGAAGGGGCACGAGGACTTCACCGGCTGGAAGGGGCCGATCGCGCTGCGGCCCGTGCCCATGACGCACCCGAAGGCCGCCGTCCACGAGTGGGAGAGCTTCTTCCGGGCGCTCGTGTTTCACGGTCAGCGAACGTTGACCGTGTGGCTGTGGGCGTCAAAAGGCACCGATCGTGAGCGAGAGCGCGTTGCTGCTGGTCCATGCGGTGATGTTGCCGACGGCATCGAGCTCGACCGGCACGACCTGTTGCCACAGATTCTGGGTCGCAAGCGCCAGCGTGTTCGGGATCACCAAGGACAGCGTCACGCTGCCCGAGCTCGGCAGGTACACATCGAGCAAGTCCGCGCGCGCGAGCAGCGAACAGCCGGCTGTGCCCTGCGGCAGAATCGTCGACAGCGGGATCGACACGCCCGCCAGTCCGAGCACGCGGACCACCAATCCGAGGGGTGGCATG
>DASUFY010000316.1:0-7805 GCA_036274315.1 Planctomycetota bacterium
GACCTTCACGTACTTCGTGAAGCAATGAAACGTGAGGAACCAACCCTGGCCCTGGATGCCATAGAACGGGGAGTTCCACTTGACCGCCTTGTGCACGACGGGCACGGTGCGCGCGATGAGCGCGTCGAGTCGGCGCCCGACCTCGCGTTTCCAGCCCGGCATGGCGGCGATGTAGGCCTGCACGGGCCCGTCGCCGTCGGCCTTCGCGATCTGGGGGTTGCCGCCTGAGAGCAGGACCGGCTCGGCAGCGACGCGCCTGGTGGCGGTCTTCCTCGCAGCCTTCGCCGGCTTCTTGGACGTCTTGCTGGCCATTGAGTTCACTCCTGGGTTGCGGTGACTTCGACCTCGAAGGACACGCTTCGAGTCAGACGAACCAATGCACGCGTTCTAGGATCTCGAGCCCCTGCTCCTCGGCACCGGGTGGCTGCAGTTGTACGCCACCGCCTCGCGCAGCAACGCCGCGAGCGCGGCCGAGTCCATCCTGTCTCCCTCACGAAAGTCTATCGCCCGCCATTTGTTCCCGTCGAGGCCGGCATTGAAGAGCCTGGTGGGGTCACGGAGCTGCGCGCCGTGGAAGAACGTGAGCTTGACCTTGCCCTTGTGGGCGTTGGCGAGCGCATACATGCCCTCGTGCGACCAGACCGGGGTCCCCATCCACTTCCATTCCTCGACCACCTCGGGGTCGACCTCGAGGATGAGAGCGCGGATCGCGGCCAACCTCTCGCCGCGCCAATCGCCCAGGTCCGCGATCAGCTTCTCGATCTGCTTTGCTGCGCTCATGCGACCCGAAGACGTTGCAGCCGCCTTGCGTGGTTTGGCCCCGCTGGCTGCGACGCGCTTGGCTGACCTCCTTGCGGGGTTCGCCGGCTCCTTGGACTTCTTGCTGGTCATCGTGTTCCCTCCAGGGCTGCTGTGTTCGAACGGGGGATGATGCAGGCGTGCCCGACCGACATGCTGCTTCACTCGGCACCTCGCGCGCCCCGCCGTCTTGTGACATACGGCAGCACGAGCAGGTACAGACCGGTCAGCTGCAGCAGAGCGAGCGGCAGCAACGCCAACAGGTAGACCCAGGTGGCGGGCTGCTCCTGTGCCAAGGCGAGCACGTTGACGATGACGGCCACCGTGAAGGCGATCGACAGCCAGCGGTGGACCTGACGAACCCGGATGTTCCAGTTCAATGGGGCCTCCTCGAATGCGTGCCAGGACCGTATCGGTCACGGCAACGGATACTGCGAGCGAGCGGCCGCCGCGACACACGACGCCGCCGACGCTCGCCTGCATGTCTCATGGGATCCTCGCGATCAGGTCGACGAGCTTGCCGCCCATCATCTTCCAGCCGTAGCGGGCGCCGCCGAAGTTCTGCTTCTGATCCGGCCGGAAACCCGTGTGCACGAGCGACAGGCGCGTGCCCGACGCCGTGGGCGTGAGCGTGAACGTCACGACGGTGTCCATGTCGCCGACGACCCACGTGTAGCTGAGCTTCCTCTGCGCCTCGATCTCGACGAACCGGCACTTCACGATGCCATCCCAACCGGGCATCGGCTGCGTCCTGAACGTGAACGCGGCCCCGGTCTCGAGCGCGAGATCGACGACGGGCAACAACCACTGCGCGAGCAGCTCGGGCTCGGTGAGCGCGCGCCAGACCTTCGCCGGTGGATGATGCAGGTCGAATTCGAAGGCAATGGCACCGGTCTGCGACGGCGCGGTCTTGTCGATGGGGTTCATTCGTCGAGTTTCTCCAACAGGTCTTCGAGGCGGTCGACGTGCTCCGTCCAGAAGGCGCGGTAGTGCGCGATCCAGTCGATGAGCGGTTTCATTCCACGCGGCTCCACCCGGTAGTAGACACAGCGCCCCTCGCGCCGGCCGTCCACCAGACCGGCGCCTTTCAAGGTGGTGAGGTGCTGCGAGACGGCCGGCTGCGAGATGTCGAAGCGCGCCGTGAGATCCTTGACCGCGGCTTCGCCCTGCGTGAGCGCCTCGAAGATCGCCCGGCGGCTGGGATCCGCCAGCGCCTGGAAGATCTTGTCCTCGACCACGGCAGAGCTCATGCCGGATTCATAAGCATTCGCTTATGTGTTGTCAACTGGTTTTGGAATCGGTCCTGCAAGCTGCATGGCAACAACTGGTTGCGTCGCAGGCGGCGGCAGGACCCGCCAGCGGGCGAACCAGGTCAGCCGGTGCCTCGAGACAGCAGGTGCGCCAGCGACTTCGCGAGCCGGTCCAGGGACTCGCGGGCCGGAAGCGTCACGGTCAGCTGCATGCGACCGCTTGCATCCACCTCGACGCAGCGAGCCGACCGGCTGCGGAGCTCCTCGGCGATTCGGCCGCCGTCGCCGCCAGGAGCATCCGCGACTGCCGCGGGCAGCAGCTCACCGAGGAACTCGAACGCCGCCGACAACATGCGGCCGCCGGCCTCTGCAACGCGCACGCGTTCCTCGTCGAGGCGTGCTGCGGCATTGCCCACGCGCTCCCGTTCGCTCTCGTCGACCGGCGCCTCGGCCTTCGTGCCGATCAGGACCTCGAGCCGCCGCCTCAACTCCTCCATTCCACTGTGCAGTTCGACCTCGTCGATGCGCGAATCGGGGTCCAAGACCGCCTGGAACAGCTCGTGCTTCGCCGACAACGTGCCCAGCATGCTGGCCTCGATGGTGCCCTCGGTGACCAGCACGAACACCTGGACGGGCCGTTTCTGACCCAGGCGATGCGCGCGGCCGACGCGCTGTTCGAGCAGTGCGGGGTTCCAAGGCAGATCCACGTTGACGACCGTGTTGGCGGCCTGCAGGTTGAGGCCGGTCGCACCTGCATTCGTGGTCAGGAACACGCGACACGCCGGATCCTCGCGAAAGCGGCGCACCAGCTCGTGGCGCTTCTGCTGCGGCACCTTGCCCTCGAGGCGGACCGAGCAGGCCTGCACCTTGCGCAGCCTTGGCGCGAGCAAGGCCTCGACCTCGTCGAGCATGGTGGTCCACTCGGAGAACAACACGATCTTGCGCTCGCGCTCGGCGAGCATGTCGTCGAACAGCTCGGCGAGCCGCTCGAGCTTGCTCGAGTATGCAGGCCGCCGCTTGTCCACCAGGAACGTGCTGTCGGCCGCCATGCGGCACAGCAGCAGCGCCTTCCGCAGCCGCAGCAGGTCGACCTCGGAGAGCCATGCCTTGCGCACGATCGAAGCGACGACGCGCATCTGCCCGTTGTGGAGATCGAGCTGCTCCTGCGTCGGCTGCACACGCACGATCTCGGTCGTGCGCCCGGGCAGCTGTTTCATGACCTCGTCCCGCGTGCGTCGCAAGAGGACCGGCGCCAACGTGGCACGCAGCTTGTCGAGGTTCTTGAAGCCGAGCACTCGACCGTTCTCGTCGACGACGCGGTGCGTGTGGAAGAAGCGGAAGGCGGGGCCGAGGCGGCGATCGTCGATGAACTCGACGATCGAGTAGAGCTCGTCGAGACGGTTCTCCAGCGGTGTGCCCGACAGCACCAACGCAAACGGCGACTCGAGGGTCTTGATGACGCGAGCCGTCTTCGCCTCCCAGTTCTTGATGCGTTGCGCTTCGTCGAGCACGATCAGGTCCCAGGACCGGGCTTCGATCGCCGCGAGATCGCGCAGCACCTGCTCGTAGTTGCAGACGGTGAAGAACTGGTCACCGCCATACTGCGCCGCGCGCCCCGCGGCGGCGCCGACGATCGTCCTGGCGGTCCGCGCGGAGAACCGCTCGATCTCGGTCACCCACTGCGACTTCACCGAGGCCGGGCACACGACCAACACCCGCCGGATGTCGGCCTCGCGAGACAGCAGTTCCGCCACGCCGATCGCCTGGATGGTCTTGCCGAGCCCCATGTCGTCGGCGAGGACCGCGCGGCCCGCAGCGACGGCGAACGCGATGCCGTCCAGCTGGTACGGAAGCAGCTCCACGCGGAGCAGCGAGCGGCGGAGCGGGTGACGCAGGGGGTCGCGGCGGATCGCGGCGCAGGTCCGGGCCAGGCGGCGCCGCAGAAGGAGCCCTTCGATCAGCTCTTCGGCGTCCGGGTAGATCAGCACGTCGTGCCCGAGCTGCTCGATGCGCCGCACGGCCTCGAGCAGCTTCAGCGAATGCGTGGCATCGACCGGGGTCCGATCGAACGGCCGAGCGAGTTCGGCCACGTCGGGGGCACAGCGCGCAGGCAGCCGCAACCGGAACGCCATGTCCTCGGCGTAGTCGACGCTCAGCGAGACGCGCTTGCGCCGATAGCCGCGACCGAGCTCGGCGCTGCCGAAGCGGCGCTTCACCGTGGCGAGTACGCGAAGGATGTGCTTGCAGGTGCCCAGCGTGTTCTTGCGGAAATCAGGGCACGAGCAGTAGGAGTCGCCGCGCTCGACGCCTCGCAGTGCCACGCGGTAGCTGCGACCACTCTCTCGACTGGTCACCTGGTACGTGGTCCACGGCTGCTTCGGAGCCGCAGAGACGAAGTGCATGCGTTCGTCTCGCGCGCGTTGCGCCCGATCCTGCAGCGCTCTGGCGAGCAGCTCCGCGTCGCTGAGCGCTTCGGCCGGAGTCCGTTGCGACGGCGGCGCCGCGAGACCCAGGGCCACCTTCTCTTCGAGCACCACGGACAAAGCAGCGGCAACGTGCGTGCACGGGCGCGTGCAGTGGGAACAACTCAACGCGAGCCTCCCCCTCGCGGCGTCGGCCAGGCGAATCGTCGCGACGGCATCCGGCAGGCGGAGCTGGAACGAACTCCGCGTCAACTTCGTCTGCGCGCCGACATCCACTTCGGGGCGGCGACCCTCGTTCATGAGCTGCTTGCCGCGTGCGCCCAGCAACTTCTCGGCGTCGGCGGTGTTCAGGTGGGCAAGCAGATCGCGGAACGACTGCGACGGGGACGCTCGGCTACGCAACGCCAGGGATGCCACGTTGCCATTCGATCCTCGCGACGCACTGCGCTCGTACTTGGCAGCCATCGACGAAGCGTGCACACTCGTCGCGGACCGGGCAAGGGCGCGCTCGAACGTCTGCGGATCGCGACCGAACGCCAGGTGAGCGACGGCAGCGCCCGCGTGCGACTCCATCGCGCCCGGGCGGCCCTGCGTCGCGAGGTCGAGCGCACGTGTCGGACCTGCGCCGAGCACGGTGTCTGGACTGCAGCTGCAGCACCCCGGCAGGGCGTTGACCGATTTTCCGGACGGGGTGTAACGCGAGCGACAACGCGACGTCGGCGATGATCCCCTACCATCAGATCAACGGAGTAGACCATGCGGACCGACCCCGACGAGCCGATCGCCGAACACGGCTCGTGTTGTCATGCACACGACCACCACGCGGATCACGGATCCGGCGCCGTGAGCGAGCGCCGGACGACCCCCACCCCGGCGCCGGATGCGGTCTTCACGTGTCCGATGCATCCGGAGGTCCGGCAGGTCGGGCCGGGCTCCTGCCCGATCTGCGGCATGGCCCTCGAGCCCGTGGACGTCCGGGGTGGCGAAGACGACTCGGAGTACCGGGACATGCGCCGGCGCTTCCTCGGGAGCGTGGCCCTGACGCTGCCGGTCGTCCTGCTCGCGATGGGCGACATGGTCCTGCCCGGAGCACCCGTACACGGAATGCTCGGCCCGTGGGCGCGCTGGCTCGAGCTCGCGTTCGCGACTCCCGTCGTGCTCTGGTGCGCCTGGCCGCTCCTGGTCCGTGGCTGGCACTCGGTCGTCCGCCGTCAGCTCAACATGTTCACGCTGATCGGTCTGGGCGTGGCGGTCGCCTACGGCAACAGCCTGCTCGCCGTCGTGGCACCGACGATCTTCCCCGAGGGCTTCCGCAGCGAGCACGGGGTCGCAGTCTACTTCGAGGCCGCCGCGGTGATCGTCACGCTCGTACTGCTCGGCCAGGTGCTGGAGCTGCGCGCGCGCAGCAGCACCGGAGCCGCGATCCGCGCCCTGCTGGACCTGTCGCCGAAGACGACGCATCGGATCGACCCGAACGGCGACGAGGAGCAGATCCAGCTCGAAGCAGTGCGAGCCGGCGACCGACTTCGCGTGCGACCCGGCGAGGCGATCCCCGTCGATGGCAGGGTCGTCGAGGGCAGGAGTTCCGTCGACGAGTCGATGGTCACCGGGGAACCCGTTCCGGTCGAGAAGGCGACCGACGACCCGGTCGTGGGCGGCACTGTCAACACGACGGGAAGCCTCACGATCGTCGCCGAGAAGGTCGGCAGCGAGACGCTGCTCGCACGCATCGTGCAGATGGTCGCCGACGCGCAACGAAGTCGCGCGCCGATCCAGCGGCTCGCAGACCGCGTCGCGGCGTGGTTCGTGCCGGCGGTCATCGTCTGTGCAGCACTCTCGTTCCTCGCATGGACCCTGTGGGGGCCTGAGCCTCGGCTCGCCTACGGGCTGCTCAACGCAATCGCCGTGCTGATCATCGCGTGTCCATGCGCCCTCGGACTCGCCACGCCGATGTCGATCATGGTCGCGACCGGGCGCGGCGCACAGCTCGGTGTCCTGTTCCGCGATGCTCAGGCCATCGAGAGCCTGCGCGACGTGCACACGCTCGTCGTCGACAAGACCGGGACGCTCACGCTCGGACGACCGAAGCTCGTGCGCGTCGTCGCCCGCAACGGGGCCGACGAGAACACGGTCCTGCGCCTGGCCGCGAGCCTCGAGGCACGCAGCGAGCACCCGCTCGCACGAGCCGTCATCAGCGGCGCCGAAGATCGCGGCATCACACCCACCGACGTCCAGCACTTCGAGTCCGTGACGGGCATGGGTGTCAGCGGCCAGGTCGCGAACCAGACCGTGACGCTCGGCAACCTCCCGCTCATGGAGCGCGCGGGTGTGGCGCTCGCGGAGTCCGACCGGATCGAAGCGGCACGCCTGCGCGGGGCGACCGTCATGTTCGTCGCCGCTGATGGCCGGCTCATCGGATTGCTCGCGGTGTCCGACCCCATCAAGGAGACGACCCCCGAAGCGATCCGGGACCTGCACGCCATGGGGCTGCGCATCGTCATGCTCACGGGCGACAGCCACGCGACGGCGTCCGCCGTCGGCCGCGAACTCGGCATCGACGAAGTCGTCGCCGACGCGCTGCCGGATCAGAAGCTGGCGACGATCGAGCGGCTGCAGCGGCAGGGTGCAAAGGTCGCGATGGCGGGCGACGGGATCAACGATTCGCCGGCGCTGGCCAAGGCCGACGTCGGCATCGCCATGGGAACGGGCACCGATGTCGCCATGCAGAGCGCCGCGGTGACGCTGGTCAAGGGCGACCTGCGTGGGATCGTCCGCGCGCGCCGGCTCAGCGCCGCCACGATGCGGAACATCGTTCAGAACCTCGCGTTCGCGTTCGGCTACAACGCTGCGGGCATCCCGCTTGCCGCCGGCCTGCTCTACCCGCTGACCGGGTGGCTGTTGAGCCCGATGGTCGCGGCGGCGGCGATGAGTCTCAGCTCGGTGTCCGTGATCGGCAATGCGCTGCGCCTGCGGGCCGCGAGCGTGGATTGACCAGATGCCACGTCACCGGCATCGAAGCCCGAGCGGTCTCCGCGGGTGAGCGGTGCAGGCCGTGGCATGCGGTTCGTCGCGCACACCTGCGCCCAGGTGCTCGTCGCCGTGACGGCCCACATGGCCCCGGCGGCGGCGCAGCTGCCACAGCGTGCAACGCTCCAGGTCGCCCGCTGCGCCGAGCCACCGACCATCGACGGCGGGCTCGATGACCCGGTCTGGAAGCTGGCCCGACCCAGCGACGTCTTCGTGCAGGTGGAACCGCGCGAGGGTGAGGCGCCGAGCGAGCGCACCGAGATCCGTGCGCTCTTCGACGCCGACTGCCTGTACCTCGCAGTCCGGT
>DASUFY010000317.1:0-30551 GCA_036274315.1 Planctomycetota bacterium
AGCAGCAGCTGCCGCTGCGGGCGCGCATCGAAATGTTCTTGCTGGTGCTCGACGCGATGCAGCACGCCCACCAGAAGGCCGTGCTGCACCGCGACCTCAGCTCCAACAACGTGCTGATCGCCGACCCAGCGGGCCGCGCGCAGCCGAAGATCATCGACTTCGGCATCGCCAAGTCGCTCAGCGATCCGCTGCTGGCCGGCGTCGCGATGACGTTCCAGGGCACGATGATGGGCACGCCGGAGTTCATGAGCCCCGAGCAGGCGGCCGGCCGGACCAACGACATCGACACGCGGTGCGACGTCTACGCGCTCGGCGTGCAGCTCTACGAACTGCTCTGCGATCAGCTGCCGATCCCGGGCGTCGTGCTGCGCGCGCAGGGCCTCGCGGGCATGGCGAAGGTGATCCTGAGCCACCGGCCGAGACCGCCGAGCGAAGTGGCGCCGCCCGAGCGGCGCGCGACGTTGCGTGGCGACCTCGACGCCATCGTCATGAAGGCGATCAACAAGGCGCGCGACGAGCGCTACGCGTCCGTCGGCGACCTCGCGACCGACCTGCAGCACTTCCTCGCCGACGAGCCCGTGCAGGTGCTCATGCCGACGACGTGGTACCGGCTGCGCAAGTTCGTGCGGCGCCACCGCGCCGAGTCCGTGGCCATCGCCATCGTCTCGCTCGGCCTCGTCGTCGCGCTGACGGTGACCTGGAAGGCGCTCGGCGTGGCCGAACAGGCCCTGGCCGACGTCAGCGAACAGAAGGAACGCCTCGCCGCCAAGGCCGACCCCGCCTTCCGGCTGCTGGCCAACGAAGAGCGCCTGCACGACGCGGTCGCGGCCGCGGCGGCGCTGCCGCCACCGTGGCCCGAACACGCGAGCGCCTACGCGGCGTGGATCGCGCAGCACGGCGAACCTCTCGCGAGCGAACTGCCCAAGCTCGACGACCGGCTGCAGCAGCTGGCCGAGCAGAAGGCGCACTCGCCGGGCCAGCAGTTCGCCGATCCCGTCGACCAACACCTCGCGAGGTCCCTGGAACGGCTGCGCGACTCGCTGCGTGCGTTCGTCGGCACGGGCGGCGAGTACGCACGCGTGCTCGAGCAGCAGCGCTTCCTCGAGCGCGAGCTGGTGCCGGCCGCCAGCCAGTACGCCGAGCGCTGGCGCGCCGCGATCGCGGCGATCATGAAGAGCGACGGCACGACGGCGAGTGCTGCCTACCGCGGCCTGCAGATCAAGCCGCTGCCGGGCCTCGTGCCGCTCGGCTGCGATCCGACGACGCGGCTGTACGAGTTCCTCGACCTGTCGAGTCACGGCCTCGGCCGCGCGTTGCCGGAGCGGGATGCGAGCACGGGGGAGCTGCACGGCGACGCCGACACGGGCATCGTGCTCGTGCTGATCCCGGGCGGCATGCTGCGCATGGGCGCGCGGCGCGGCGATCCGGGCATGGCGCAGAACGACGAACACGCCGCCAACGACGAGCTCAACGGCCCGTTCGTGCGGCTCGACGAGTTCCTGCTCGCGCGCACGGAGCTGACCATCGGCCAGTGGGCGCGGTTGTGCGGCCGCGCCGCCGCCGCCGATGCGGATCCGCTGCTGCCGGTGACGGGCATCGACTGGGACGAGGCCTGCGCCACGTTGGGCCGCTTCGAACTGCGCCTGCCGACCGAGGCGCAGTGGGAGTACGCGTGCCGCGCCGAGACGACGACGCCGTGGAGCACCGGCGAGGACCCGGCCGGCGTGGCCAAGAGCGGTTGGTTCGGAGCCACCGCGGAGCGCACGGGCCTGCTGCGGCCCAATGCGTTCGGGCTGTTCGACCTGCACGGCAACGTCGCCGAGTGGTGCCTCGACGCCAGGCTGCCCTACTCGACGTTCGCACCGCGCGTCGGCGACGGCCTGCACAACCAGGCCGACCTGCCGGCCGGGGCGCCGCGCGTCGTGCGCGGCGGGGCGTGCCATCAGGGACCGTTCGCGGCGCGGTCCTCGGCGCGCGACGCGCGACCGCCGGCGACGCGCGACAGCACGATCGGCCTGCGGGCCGCGCGCATGCTGCGGCCCATGCACTGAACGGCGCTCACGGCGGGAACGCGCTCGACCACGGCGGCCGCACCATGAACTTGCGGCGCGGCGGCTGGAACGGCGGCAGCGGGCCCTTCTCGTCGCTCGCGCGCAGCGCCGCCGCCGCGGGCTCGAAGCCCAGTTCGCCGGCGCGCTGCAGCAGCTGCCGACCGCGTTCGTGATCGGGCGCGACCGCGCGGCCGAGTTCGTGCAGGTACGCGAGGTAGTAGCAGCTCTCGCCGTCGCCGGCCGCGGCGCTCGCGGTCAGCATCGGCACGGCAGCCGTGAGGTCGATCGACGGGCCGTGCTGCAACACGATGCGCACGATGCCCTTCTGCGCGAACGATGCGAAGGTCGGGTCCGCGGCGCTGCGGCGATAGAGCGCGAGCGCCTGCCTCGGGTCGACGGGGCGCGCGCCACCGGTCTCGGACGCGAGCCCCAACAGGTACGCGGCGCGCGCGCCGTCGGGTGCTTCGACCTGGTGTTCGAGCCGCACCAGGGCGCGCGCGAGGTCTTCGTCGCTGCGGTGCACGCCGTCGAACAGGAAGTGCATCACGAGGTTCTCGGCGCCGTCGAGGCTGCCGAGAGCGGCCGCCTGCGCGAACCAGTTCGCCGCCGACTTCGCGCGCGTGCGCGCGTCGGCTTCATCGACCTTGCCGTCGAGGGCGATCAGCCCGAGCTCGTTGAGCGCATCGGGTGAATGACCCGCGACGGCCTTGGAGCCCGTCACCATGACGAGCTTGCGGCCCGCGTCGGGCTTGCCAAGGGCGAGCGCCTGCTTCCAGAACGGGATCGAGTCGCCGGGATGCGGCCGGTCGAAGTAGCCGGTGCCGAACAGCACGAAGAACACGCTCGACCACGCCGCCATGTGCACGAGGTTGGCCGCCTTGGGGCGCCGTTGCCACGCCGCCTCGAGCCGGCCGACGAAGCCGGCGCGCGCGAGGCGATCGAAGACCTGCACGCAGCAGTTGAGGATCGGCACCGGGTAGAGCTTCGCGAACAGCTCCGGCGCGCCGATGCGGCCGAGCAGGTCGAACAGCACGACGTAGCCGAGCCCGTAGAGCCCGCCGAAGATCGTGCGGCCGACGTTCGTGCGCGGCGACGTCGACGGATCGGTCATGAGCAGGTGAAGGCCCAGGAACGCGGCGGCCGGCAGGTTCGTGCTGGCGAACAGGTAGACGCCCGTGCTCTGCGTGTAGGCGACGTTGATCGCCACCATGACGAGCGCGGCCGCGAACGTCATCAGCGTCACGGCGAAGAAGTACTGCACGACGAGGCCCAGCAGGAAGAGCACGAGGAAGATGTGCGGCACCTCGATCGTGGTCGCCAGCGGCTTGGCCCACGTCAGGTCGGTCGTGCCGGTCGCGATGAGCACCGTGGCGACGACGGCGAGGCCGAATCCCGACGGGTTGAAGATGTGCGTGCGCCGGCCGTCCTTGTGCCACTTCACGAACTCCTTGCCGAGCAGCCCGATCGTGATCATGACGAACTGCCAGACGAACCAGTCGTCGCGAAACCAGATGAACAGGTTCGTGCTGAGCACGATCGGCATCGGCCCCGACGACAGGCGCCACACGCGGCCGCGCGACCACGCGAACAGTCCGTCGAATGCGTAGACGAAGAACGCCTGCGCGACGATCAGCGGCACCTGCGCATAGATCGGGCGCATGCCGTCCTGTTGCCAGAAGTAGCCCCAGAAGGCGTAGAGCACGAGCTGCACGCAGGCCTGGATGTAGTGCTGGCGCACGGGCGGCGTGAACTCGACCTGCAGCGGGCGGCGGCGGGCGCGGGCCCATGACCACAGCACCACTTGCCACAGCACGAGGCACGAAGCAGTGCCGGCGAAGGCCCAGAACATGTGCACGTTGCCATGCACGCGCGGCAGCGCCAGGAACGCGAACAGCAGCAGGCTCAGCACGAACGGGATCGCTGCCAGCGGCCGGCGCACCGGCGCGGCGTGACCGGCGCGCTCTGCCGAACCATCCGCCTTCGGCGAGGGTCGCGCGACCGCGGCTGACGATGCGGACTTCATGTGCGCCGCATCCTACCCGTCATCACGTGCGCGCTGCACCGTCGTTGCCGGCGGACCAGGCGGACTCGCGCGACACCACGTGCCAGCCGATGTGCGCCCGCTATCATGCCCGCTCCCTCAGGAGGACACCTTGCGCACCCTGCCGGTTCTCGCCATCTCGATGCTGCTCGGCGCCTGCGGCGCCACGCGCTACACCCCGAATGCGGATCGCCCGTTCGAGCCGATTCCCGAGTTCACGTCGACGAACCAGGTGACGCTGCGCAACGCCGAGCCTTCGACCGAGGAGGTCGACACCGGTCATTGGCTCGTCGACCGCAACGCGTGGACGAAGGTGGCGATCGAGATCGCCGCGCGCGAGCTGAAGCAGCGCGGCATGACGGTCGTCGACGGTGCACCGAAGGTGCTCGACATGGCCATCGTGACCTGCACCACGGAGTCGGGCTGGGTCAAGATCACCACGCAGGTGGTCATGAGGGTCAAGACCGGCGACGGCTACGAGGCGACCTACACGGGCGTCAACAGCTCGGCCATGGCCGCCAACGTCAGGCGACAGGTCGACGGCGCCATGATGCGCGTGGTCGTCGAGATGCTGAAGGACCCGAAGATCGTCGCCTGGCTGACCCACTAGCCCAGGGCTAGCCCGGGGCTGGTGACTCACTTGGGGCCCAGCAAACCCCGCATACCCCGCATACCCCGCAAACCCCACACGAGAACCGCTTGACAGATGCGGCGCCACTGCTAATATCTGCCGAATCAGAATGATCCCCGGCATTCGCAAGCAACGAAAGCAGCAGCCGCGGCAGCGTGCGCTGCCGTTCCGCCAGAACGGCGGTCGCCGCGCTGGTGCCGGCCGGAAGCCGAACGGCGACAAGGCCGGCGTCAGGCACGCGCCGCGAGCCCGGCTCGCGGCGCGGTTTCCGGCGCATGTGACGCTGAAGCTGCAGCGCGGCCTGCCGCGGTTGCGCAGCCGGCGCGAGTACGCGGCGCTGCGCGCGGCGTTCGCCGCGGGCTGCGACCGCAATGGCTTTCGCCTCACCCACTACGCGGTGCTCAACGACCACCTGCACCTGATCGTCGAATCGCGCGACCGGGAGACGTTGACGCGCGGCATGCAGGGGCTCGCGATCCGCATCGCGAAGGCACTCAACAGGCTCTGGGCTCGTCGCGGCACCGTGTTCGCGGATCGCTACCACGACCGCATCTTGAAGACACCGCGTGAGGTGCGGAACGCGATCGTCTATGTGCTTGCGAACGCGAAGAAGCACGCAGCCGAAGGCCGCGAGGTCTCGGTTCCTCAGGCGATCGACACGTTCAGCTCGGCGCCGTGGTTCGATGGGTTCCGGGAGACCGTGACGGTGCGTGGTATCGAAGCGATGCCACGCCCGGTCACGGAAGCGCACACCTGGATGCTGACCATCGGCTGGCGCCGTCACGGGCTGCTCAGCGTGCACGAGCTGCCCGCGACCGGCTGAGGCCCGAACTCGCTCGCGCCTACTCGAGCCCGAGCGCGCGCCGCACCGCCGCCTTGTCGACCTTGCCGCCGGCGAAGTCGTCGAACGCGCGCGCGGGCGGCGTGATCATGTGCTGCGCCACGAACGGCGCCCCTTCCTCGGCGCCCTGCTGGCCGTCCTTGAAGCAGCACTCCCACTCGATCGTCGCCCAGCCCTCGTAGCCGTACTTGGTCAGCAGCGAGAAGATGCCCGTGAAGTCGACCTGGCCGTCGCCGGTCGAACGGAAGCGGCCGGCGCGATTCTGCCAGCCCTGGTAGCCGCCGTAGACGCCGACGCGCCCGTTCGGCCGGAACTCGGCGTCCTTGACGTGGAAGCACTTGATGCGCTCGTGGTAGAGCTCGATGTACTGCAGGTAGTCGAGCTGCTGCAGCACGAAGTGGCTCGGGTCGTAGAGCAGGCAGGCGCGCGCGTGTTCGTCGACGTGGTCGAGGAACGTCTCGTAGCTGGCGCCGTCGTGCAGGTCCTCGCCGGGGTGCACCTCGAACGCACAGTCGATGCCGCACTGATCGGCGTAGTCGAGGATCGGCCGCCACCGGCGCGCGAGTTCCTTGAAGCCCTCCTCGACGAGCCCCACGGGGCGCTGCGGCCACGGGTACACCGTGTGCCACAGCAGCGCGCCGCTGAAGGTCGGCATCGCCGACAGGCCGAGGTGCTGGCTCGCCTTGAGGCAGAGCTTGACCTGCTCGGTGCCGTAGCGGCACATCGACTCGGGTGTGTTCACCTCGGGTGGTGCGAAGGCCTGGAACATCGAGGTGTAGGCGGGGTGCACGGCGACGAGCTGGCCCTGCAGGTGCGTGCTGAGCTCGCTGATCTCGACGCCGGCGGCCGCGGCGTGGCCGCGCAGCTCGTCGCAGTAGCCCTTGCTCGCGGCGGCCTTGGCGAGGTCCATGCAGCGCGCGTCCCACGACGGCACCTGCACGCCCACGTAGTCGAGTCCGGCCGCCCAACGGCAGGCCGTGTCGAAGCGATTGAGCGGGGCCGTGTCGGCCATGAACTGCGCGAGGAAGATGCCGGGACCTTTCATCATGTGAGGTGTTCCTGCTGCGGAGACGGGTGCGCCTACGCTACCGCCCGCCCGCTCAGCGCGCGACCTTGACCCAGGCGCCCATCTTGGCGGACTGCAGCGCGGCCTCGAGCACGGCCTGCACGGCGACGCCGTCGGCGAAGTCCGGCGCGAACGGCTCGTCGGTCTGCAGCGCGTGCACGAAGTCGGCGACGTGGTGCACGAACGTGTGCTCGTAGCCGACGATGTGCCCGTCGGGCCACCAGTTGGCCGCGTAGGGGTGCACCGAGTCCATGCACATGATCGAGCGGAAGCCCTGGCCGTCGCGCGCATCGGCGAACGAGAAGACCTCGAGCTCGTTCATGCGCTCGAGGTTCCAGCGCAGGGAGCCCTTGGTGCCCGAGACCTCGATGCAGTTGAAGTTCTTGCGGCCCGGTGCCGTGCGCGTCGCCTCGTAGGTGCCGATGGCGCCGCCCTTGAACCTGGCGAGGAAGCAGAAGGCGTCGTCGACGTCGACCTTCGCGGTGCCGCCGCTGCCGTCCGGGCGCTGCTTCGTGAACGTCTGCTGCACGCCCGACACCGCCTCGAACTCGAGCCCCGTCAGCGCGCGCGTGAGGTCGATGAGGTGCGCGTTGAGGTCGCCGTGGGCGCCGCTGCCGCAGGTCTTCCGGCTCGTGCGCCAGCTCGCGGGCACCGACGGATCGCTGAGCCAGTCCTGCAGGTAGACGGCGCGCACCTGCCGCACCGTGCCGAGGTCGCCGCGCGCGATCATCGTCGCGGCCAGCGCCGTCGCGGGCGCGCGGCGGTAGTTGTGCCACAGCCCGACGCGCACCTTCTGTTTCCTCGCGAGCGCGGCCATCTCCCTGGCCTGCGCCAAGGTCAGCGCCAGCGGCTTCTCGCACAGCACGTGCTTGTTCGCGCGCAGCGCCTGCATCGTGATCGAGTGGTGGCTGTCGTTCGGCGTCGCCACGTCGACGAGATGGATGTCCGGATCGGCGAGCACGCTGCGCAGGTCCGCGGTCGCCGCCGCGAAACCGAGCTTCCTGGCCGCCGCGGCGGCGCGCGCGGCGTCGCGACCGACGACGACGGCCGGCACGACGCGGAACGGCAGGTCGAAGAAGTGGTTGACCTGGCGATAGGCGTTGCCGTGGGCGCGCCCCATGAAGGCGTGCCCGACCATCGCCACGTTGAGCACGGGCTTGTCGCCCGCGGAGACGGCGTTCGGACGAGACGAGAGGCTCATTGGCGGCACCATAGGCGGCGCCGCCCGGGCACCGCCAGCGGCTACCGCGTTCCCCCGAACAGCACGCGCAGGTTGGTCACGCCGGTCTGGCCCCAACCGAGGAAGAGGTCGGGCACGCCGTCGCGGTTCCAGTCGCCGAGATCCCCGGACAGATGCGAGGAGAGCGGGCCGATGCGCGTCGGGGATGCGAACCTCGGCCCGACGAACTCGCCGGCGCTCGAGCTCAGGTAGGTCGCGACCGTGGTCGACGTCTGCCCCGACTGGGGCGACGTGAACTCAACGAACACCACCGCATCGAGACTGGCGTCACCGTTGACGTCGCTGAGCCGCAGCACGGTCGGCACACCGGGCGCGAGCTGCCGCGGTGACGTCAGGTCCTCGTGGAACGCGGCCACGTCGACGTCGCCGGGCGTGCTCGTCGACGCCGCCGTGTTGCGGAACATGCGCAGCGTGCTGTCCGCCGCGCACGCGACGAGCAGGTCGACGAGTCCGTCGCGGTCGAAGTCGCCGGCCGTGACCAGCGTCGGGGCGCTGCCGGCCAGCAGCACCTGCGGGCCGTTCGGCAGGGCGCTCGGCACGAACCGATCCTCGGCGGGCGTCGCGCCGGCGACGTAGCGGAAGAACCGCAGGTGGTCGCCGTCGGCGGCACCCGGCGTGGTGCCCACGGGCACCGCCACGGCGAGTTCGAGCTGGCGGCTCTGGCCGGGCCCCGCGCTCGCGAAGTCACCCAAGGCGATCGACGAGGCGTTGCCGTGCACGGGCGTCAGCGTCGTCGGTTCGAAGAAGGGGAACTCGTTTGCACCGAACGCCGGTTTGCCGCGCAGCAGCGCCAGGCGCGCATCACCTTCGCCCTGGGCCGGCAGATCGAACGAGAGCAGCATGACGAGGTCCGGCGTGCCGTCGCCGTCGACGTCGCCGATCAGCATGCGCGTGCGGTCGGTCAGCAGCGAGGTCGCGAGCGCCGGGTCCTGGATCAGATCGCGCAGCGGGCTCGTCAGCGCGTTCGGCACCTGCACCGGCACGCACTGTTCGGGCGTACACGGCACGTGCTGCCACACGCCGAGCCGCGAATCGCTGCCGCAGAACAGCAGACGATCGATGACGTTCGGCGGCGCCGGCAGCAGCGTCACCGAACCGGGCAGCAGCCCGGGCGACGCAAGCCGGTTGCTGAGCTTCGGGAAGCCGCCGAAGCCGTCGTTCTCGACGAGCGTGATCTGATCGGGCTGCTGCTGCACGAGCGCCAGGTCGCGCACCGCGCCGCCGCTGGCGACGCTGCGTTCGTGGAAGTTGCCGCCGACGAGGTTCGCGATCGGGAAGGGCAGGCCGTCGCCGGCGTCGGGCGGCAGCAGCTTGAGGCTCGCCCCAGAACCCACGATCAGTCGCGTCGACAGCCGGCGCTCGCGGCCACCGTCGATGTCGGACTCGTGCACGATGAAGACGGCCTTCGCCTCGCCCGACAGCAGCGTCGCCGGGAAGGCGCGGTCGTAGACGAGGGCGCGGATCTGCTTCGGCGACTCGCCACCTGCTTCGATGCCGGCCAGCACGAGTTCGAAGCCGCTGGGCCCCAGCCGCACGAGGCCGAGCGAGGCCAGCGCCGGCTCACCACCGGCGGCCACCACGAGTTCGATCGGACCCTGCTGGTCGAGATTGGCTGCCAGACTCAGCGCGAGCGGCTCCGACGCGACGGGCAGGCTCTCCTGGTCGTCGGGCGGCAGGAAACTGCGCAGCGGCCCGCCCGGCGACGAATCGTGGCGCAGCAGGGTCAGGGTCGGTGGAGTCGGCCCCGTGCCGAGGTTGCCGGGCAGTCCCGAGAGCACGAGCCCCAGCGATTGGGAGGTGCCGTCGCCGCAGGCGTGCAGGCCGACCGCGCGCGACAGCGGCGCGGGCGTGTAGCCGGAGATCGAGAAGTCGAGCGGCAACGCCGTCTCGAACGTGCCGTCGCCGCGACCGTAGGCCACGTCGAGCTGCAGCGTCGAACCGCTGGCCACCGCGACGTCGAGCTTGCCGTCGCCATCGAGGTCGGCGACCTCGACGGCCTCGTACGGGAAGTCGCGCACGGGCAGCTCCATCGGCGCGGCGAACGCCGGCTGGCCCTGCCCGAGCGGTCGCGCCAGCCACACCTGCGGCCGCGAGCCCGGCGGTGCGTTGGGGCCCGGCACGAGCAGGATGTCGGGCAGGCCGTCCGCGTCGAAGAACGCCGAGCGGCAGCGCACGAAGCCCGCGGTCGCGGCGAACCCATGCACGACGCCGAGCGGCGGGTCGGGCCGCTTCTGGCCGAGCACGAGGTGGTGCACGGCCGTGCCAGCACCTTCGTTGGCGATGAAGACGTCGGGCACGTGGTCGCCGTCGAAGTCGCCGATGCAGAGGTCGCGCGGCCCACGTTCGGCGAGCACCTCGTGGTCGCCGATCTGCCGCGGCGCGGCGAAACGCTGGAACATGCCGTTCTGCTGGGCCAGCAACAGCTGCAGGTAGGCCACGCCCCCCTGATCGGTCAGCGCGACGAAGTCGGGCGCGTCCTCGGTGCTGGGCGCATGATCGAGCGCGATCGGTGCGACGGTGACGGGCAGGCGTTCGAGCACGGCGCCGCGCGGGCCGAAGAACGGATCCGGGTTGGCGAACAGGAACACCTGGCTCGCGGTCACCTGCGCCGTCACGTCGCCGAGCTTGATGCGCAGGATGATGTCGACCTGACCCGGCCGGCCGTCGGGCGAAGCCGGCATCGTGAACACGAGCCGATCGCTGCCCGACTCGGCGATGCGGAAGTCCGTCGCCGACAGCCGGGTCACGCGTTCGCCCTTCTCGAACGACAGTTCGACGTCGTCGAACTTGAACGGCACGGGCGCGGATCCGGCCGAGAAGTCGTACGGCACGAGCGCGGTCCCGATCAGCGTCAGCAGGCTGCCACCGGTGGTCGGCCCCTGGCGCGGCAGCGCGAGCACGATGTCGGGCCGGTAGTAGGCGTTGTCGACCGTCGTCGAGATGCCGGCGATCACGTCGACGACGAACAGCTGCGCGCGCGTGGGGAACGTGCTGCCCGGCACGAACGCCGAGACGATCGGATCCGCGCCCTCGGGCTGCTCGATCTGCAGATCCGTGCAGAGCCGCGTCACCGTGCGCGGTTCACCGCCCACGAAGGCCGAGAGCGGGTCCAGCGTCGTCACGAACAACTGCAGGCTCTCGGCGTCGCTGCTGCGCAGGCCCGCGACGCGCACGCTGACGCGTTCGCCGAGCGGCGACAGGAACCGCTCCGGCATGCCCGTGCCGATCATGAGTTCGGTCTGCGGTTGCCGCGCGAGCAGGATCGCGACGGGCGACGCGACGAGGCTGTCGTCGACGAACACGCTGAGGCGCGCCTCGATGTCCGCGGCGGTCGGATCCGCGACGGCAGCGACGATCGCCGCCGTGTCGAGCGTGAACGAGATCAACGTCGCGCCACCCTGCCCCGACGCCGACGGGTTCTCCTGGTCGATGCCGATGCCCATCGCCTCGATCTGCACGCGCAATCGCGCCGCCGCGGCGATCTGGGCGTTCGCCACGACGACCGTGCGCACGGTGCCGGCGGCCGGCACGAGCGGCAGCACCGGGCTGACGCTGAGCTCGGGCACGCGGGCCTCGGGCGGGTTGTTCTTCTTGTTGCTCGCGACGATGCCCGTGATGAGGCCCGCACCGCATCCCGCGAGCGGCAGCAGCAGCGGCAGCAGCACCAGCGCGGCGAGCCGCGTGCGCAGGGACATCGGACGGCGGAACATGCGTGGGAAAGCCTACCCTATGTGGCAGCAGCCTGCCGGCTACCGATCTCACCTTGCCACGGCGGGATCGACCGGGTCCGGGTGGTAGAAACAGCGCATGGGAACCACCCGTCCCGACTTCGAGCCTGCGCCCGAACGCCGCGTGTTCTGCAACCGCACGCTCAACATGCGTTCGATCCGGGCCGTCGGCTTCGACATGGACTACACGCTCGTGCACTACGACGTGCGCGCATGGGAGGAACGCGCCTACGCGCACGTGCAGCTGCGGCTGCTCGAGCGCGGCCTGCCCGTGCGCGACCTGAGCTTCGACCGCGACCTGTTCGCGCGCGGGCTCATCGTCGACCTGGCGCTCGGCAACATCGTCAAGGCCAACCGCTTCGGCTACGTCACGCAGGCGGCGCACGGCACGCAGCTCCTGAGCCACGAGACCCAGCGCCACGCCTACAGCCAGGTCTGGGTCGACCTCGGCGAAGAGCGCTGGGTGTTCCTGAACACGCTGTTCTCGCTGTCCGAGGCGTGCCTGTACGGCCAGCTCGTCGATCTGTTCGATCGCGGCGAGCTCGGGGTCGGCAGCAACGGCCTCGACTACAAGAGCCTCTACACGCTCGTCAGCGCCGCGATGGACGCTGCGCACCTCGAAGGCGAGCTCAAGGCCGAGATCATCGCCGCGCCCGAGCGCTTCGTCGATCTCGATCCCCTGCTGCCGCAGACGCTGCTCGACCTCGCCCACGCCGGCAAGAAGCTGTTCCTGGCCACGAACTCGGAGTGGCACTACACGCACGCGATGATGGGCTACGTCTTCGACGCGTTCTTCGCCGCGAAGACCGACGGCGTGCGGCGCTGGCAGGACCTCTTCGACCTCGTCATCGTGCAGGCCAGGAAGCCGGCCTTCTTCGACCAGAGCGCGCCGTTCGCGGAGGTGATCGACGACGCGGGCACCGGACGGCCGCTGCAGGGGCCGCTGCGCCGCGGCGTGGTCTATCGCGGCGGCAACGCGCAGGCCGTGCAGGAGCACTTCCACCTCGACGGCTCGGAGATCCTCTACGTCGGCGACCACGTCTACGCCGACGTGCACGTCTCGAGCCAGATCCGGCGCTGGCGCACGGCGCTCGTGCTGCGCGAACTCGAACACGAAGTGCTCGAGGAGCAGCAGTTCGCCGCGGGTCAGGCCGAGCTCGAGGCGCTCATGCGCCAGAAGGAACGGCTCGACCACGAGCAGGCGACGCTGCGCCTCGCGCTGCTGCGGCTCGAACACGGCGACGCGCTGCCGGCCGGCGTGCCCGGCGCCGCACCGGCCATCCAGGAGCGGCTGCGCGCGTTGCGCCAGGAGATCGACGCGCTCGACCAGCGTGTCGTGCCGCTCGCCAAGCACAGCGGCCAGCTCGGCCACGTGCGCTGGGGCTCGTCGATGCGCGCCGGCAACGACAAGAGCCGGCTCGCGCGCCAGATCGAGGGACACGCCGACGTCTACACGTCGCGCGTCAGCAACCTGATGGCGCTGTCGCCGTTCGGCTACCTGCGCGCGGCACGCGGCAGCCTGCCGCACGACGCGGCCGGACGTTGACGCGCGCCGCTATCGGCGGAAGACGCCGCCACCGCGCGTGCCGACGAACACGAACGAGGTCATCGGATCGATCACCGCCGCGGTGACGGCCTCGGGCTGCAGGCCCGTGTTGAACAGCGTCCACGTGTCGCCGCGATTGTCGCTGACGTAGACGCCCGGGAAGCGACCGTCGTCGGCGTCGCCGGGGCTCACGGCGTAGACGCGCTGCGGGTTGGCCGGCGTGACGACGACCTTGACGATGTTGTCGGTGTTCATGCCGGTGTTGCGTCGCTGCCAGCTCGCGCCGCCGTTCGTCGACCGGTAGACGCTGTCGTTGACCGTGCCCGCGTACAGCGTCGTCGGCACGACCGGATCGACCGCCACCGCGTTGAGGGCGGGATCGTTGAGGTTGTTGTTGATGCCGGTCCAGTTCTGGCCCGCGTCGGTCGTCACGTACATGCCGCTGCGTGTCGCGGCGTAGACGGTGCCCGTCGTCGTCGGGTGCGCGGCGAGCGCACGCACGATGAGGTTGCCGAGGCCCGTGTTCACGGCGGTCCAGGTGCCGCCGCCGTCGACGCTGCGGAACACGCCCGAGAGCGCCGTGCCGGCGTAGAGGGTCATCGGGCTCTGCGCATCGATGGCCAGCGCGCGCACCGCGAGGTCGGTCAGACCCGTGTTGACCGCGGTCCACGTGCCACCGTTGTCCTGCGTGCGGAACACGCCTGCATCGGTCGTGCCCGCGTAGACCGTCGTCGCCGTCATCGGATCGACTGCGACGCAGGTCACCGCCCAGCGCGCCAGGCCGTTGTTGCGGGCCGTCCACGTCGCGCCGCCGTCGGTCGAGAGGAACGCACCGGCCGCGGTGCCGGCCCACATCGTCGACGTCGACGAGGGTGCCACGGCCAGGTCGAGCACCGTGCCGCCCGACAGGCCGCTGTTGGTCGGCGTCCAGTTCGCGGCGCTGTCGCTCGAGACGAACACACCGGCCCCGTAGGTGCCCGCCACGAGCCGCGTGTCGTCGTTGGCGAACAGCAGGATGTCCTTCACGTCGCCGAACATGAGCCCGGTCGCGACCTGCGACCAGTTGGCCCCGCTGTCGCTCGTGCGGTAGATGCCGCCGCCCTCGAGCGCCGCGTAGACGGTGGTCGTCGCGAGGCGGTCGATGACGAGCGCCTGCACGTCGTACGAGTTCGGCAGGCCCGTGCGCGCGGAGTTCCACGCCGAGCCGTTGGTGGTCTTCCAGACGCCGCCGGCCGGCGTGCCGGCGAAGACGGTCAGCGGATCGAACGGATCGACCGCGAGCGCAGCGACGTCGCTCGGCCCGACGCCGGTCGCGACCCAGTTCGTGCCGCTGTTGGTCGTGACGAAGACGCCGGTCGGCGTGCCCGCGTAGAGCCGGGTCGGCGTCGACGGGGCCAGCGCGACCGCGTACACGTCGAGGTCGCTGAGCCCCGACGCGCGCCGCGTCCAGCTGGCGCCGCCGTCGGTCGAGCGGTAGACACCGTTGCCGAGCGTGCCGGCGTAGACGATGTCGGGTGCGCTCGGATCGATCGCGAGCGAGGTCACGTCGAGGTCCGAGAGCCCGTTGTTCATCGCGACCCAGCTCGCGCCCGCGTTCGTGCTCTTGTAGACGCCGCCGCGCAGCAGGCCGGCGTAGACGGTGTTGGACGTCAGCGGGTCCACCTCGAGCGCCGCGACCGCCGCGGTGCCACCGAGCGGCACCAACACGGCATCGGGCAGCCCAGCCCCGGTCGCCGCCCACGTCGCACCCTGGTCGGTGCTGCGGAACACGCCGCGGTTGGCGGTGCCCGCATAGAGGTTGCTCGTGCCGTCGCCGGCGACGGAGAGCACGGCGCCGCCCTCGAGGCCCGTCGAACGCGGCGCCCAGACGTTGCCGTTGCCGGCCCCACCGCCGCCGCCACCACCGCCGCCGCCGCAGGCAGCAGCCGCGAACGCGAGGGCGAACAGGGAGACCTTCTTGGCATCGACGCTGTGCATGGTGTCACCTCCGGCCGCGAGCGGCCGTCACCGGGCGCTATCGTCCGCACGGTGGCACCGACTTGGGCCTTCGGTCTCGCCTCGGGACACTTCAGCAGCACGGCGGTCCGTCGCCGCGCGCGCGCCGCCGCCAATCGACGACCCCACCGCGCCGATCGAGATCGAACGTACAACACTCGGTCAGCGCCTTCTGCAGCTGCGCCCGGCCGCGCTGCACGCGCGACTTCGCGGTCGACACGGGGATGCCGAGCCGCTCGGCGAGCTGCACCTGGCTCAGCCCTTCGTACTCGGTCAGCAGCACGGCCTCGCGGTACTTGGGCGGCAAGCCGTGCACGAAGCTGCGGCACGAGCCGAGCAGCCGCTCGATCTCGGCTTCGGCCGGATCGACGACGGCGGGATCGCTGAGCCCCTCGGGCAGGCCGGCCGCCGGCCGGTGCGCGCGGTGGTGGTCGACGACGGCGTTGCGCGCGGTGCGGAACAACCACGGCGCCAGCTGCGGCGGCTGCCCGCGCTTGGCCACCTCCTGCGCGAGCCTCGCGAAGACCTCCTGCACGAGGTCCTCGGCCGCGTGTTCGTCGCGCACGCGGCGCCGCACGAACGCGCGCAGCTCGTTCGAGATCCGTTGCCACGCGTCGGTGGCGGCAGGGTCGGTCGCAGACTTCACGGCTTGGTGGCGCGGATGTTCGCCGAGGCAACGTAGCCTTCGACCCCGCGTCCGGGGAACCACCCGTCGACGACTTGTTGCAGTTCGCCCTTCGGTTCGACGTGCACGTCGGTGAAACCGGCCGCGACCAGCATGGCCTCGACCTCGGCGACGGTGGCGGCGCCGGCGACGCAGCCGGTGTGCAGTTCGAGGTCGGCCCGCATTGCGGCGGGCAGCGGCCTCAGCGCGACGATGTCGGAGATCGCGACGCGGCCACCGGGCTTCAGCACGCGGAACGCCTCCGCGAAGACGCGCGCCTTGTCGGGCGAGAGGTTGATGACGCAGTTGCTGAGGATCACGTCGACGCTGCGGTCGGCGACGGGCAGGTTCTCGATCTCGCCGAGCCGGAACTCGACGTTGCGGAACCTGCTGCGCGCCAGGTTCGCGCGCGCCGTCTGCAGCATCTCGGGCGTCATGTCGACGCCGAGCACACGGCCGGTCGGGCCGACGGCGCGCGCGGCGAGGAACGCGTCGAAGCCCGCACCGCTGCCGAGGTCGAGCACGGTCTCGCCGGCGCGCAGGCTCGCGATGCCGGTCGGGTTGCCGCAGCCGAGGCCGAGGTTGCTGCCCGCGGGCACGCTCGTCGTCGCGTCGGCGGCGTAGCCGAGCGCCTCGGCGATCTGGTCGGGATTGGCGGCGCCGCAGCAGCCCGTGCTCGGCGCGCAGCAGCCGCTGCCCGAGCTGGTCGCGGCGGCGTAGCGCTCGCGCACGGCGGTGCGGATGCGGTCGGGTTCGGTGGAGTCGGGATCGAGGGGTTGGTTCGTCATGTCGGATAGGACGTGGGGCTCGCCGGATGGATGCAGGCGCGCGTCGGGTTTTCGGGGAGGTCAGCTGTCGTGGGCATGGACCACGGAACCCCGGCCCCGGAGATGCGGTCATGATCGGCTCCTTCCTGCGGTTCGTCATCAGCACGACATGCCTGCCGGGAGGGCCCGAGTTCGAAGCGCCGCGGGCCTGCGCGCACGACGAACGTCCGGGTTCCGACGGCTTCGTCTGGCTCAGGCTTCGACAGCGCCCGCGAACAAATGCTCCTGTTCGCCAGCGTGGTAGCATGCGGCGCGCAATCCGAACGCAGGCAACCCATGCACCACATCCTGTCGTCGCTCCCTTTGCTGCCCGTACTGCTGGCCCCGTCACTGTTGGCCCAGACCGCGACCTATGCCGTCTTCACGCCCGTGGCGCCCGCGGTCGTGCCGCCCGACCGCGACAGCGCGCAGCTCGTGTTCGACGAAGCGCGAGGCCGCGCCCTGCTGGCGGGCGGTCGTCCTCCCGGCAGCAGTACCAACCTGCAGGACACTTGGGAGTGGGATGGCACGACGTGGCAGCACGTGCTCCCCAACACCCAGCTGAACTTCTCGCAGCAGGTGCGGCTCGTCTACTCGCCACAGCGCGCGCAGGTGCTCGCGGTCACTGGTGACAATACGTTCGGTGGCCCGCCGATGAAGATCTGGGGCTGGACGGGAAGCAACTGGCTGCTCGTCGACGGCAACGGTCCGATCTCGCGCGCGGATGCATACCAGATCGCGTGGGACGGCCAGCGCGGCGTGCTGGTGATGTTTGGCTCGCCGTTCGGGGCCGACACCTGGGAGTGGAACGGACTGGTCTGGCAGCAGAAGGGCAGCGGCGGGCCGGTCCCGCGCACTGGCCATCGAATGGTCTACGACGAGGCGCGGCAGCGCGTCGTGTTGTACGGCGGCATCTCCACGAGCAACATGCAGGTCAGGGACACCTGGGACTGGAACGGTGTGTACTGGTTGGAGCACTTCGGGGTCACGCCCCCACCCACATGCTTGGGCAGCACGATCGCCTACGACCGCGCACGGCAGCGCGTCGTGCTGCACGGCGGCGGGTGGAACGGCACCACGACCGGCGGCGTGTTCGAGTTCGATGGTGCCACCTGGGTGACGCGCACGACGAGTGGTGCCCCAGCCAGCATGTCGGACGCGAGCATGACGTTCGTGCCCGCGACCGGCAGCCTGCTGTTGTTCGGCGGCATCAGCGGCGCGACCTGGGACCGCACGCGCACGATCGACTTCGTCACCGGCTACGTCGCGGCCAGCGCCGCGCACCAGCCCGGTTGCGCCGGTCCCGCCGGTGTGCCTTCGCTGGCCGCGCTCGGTGGCTCGCGGCCCGTGCTCGGCTCGACGTTCCAGACGCGCTACGGCAACCTGCCGAACACCCCGCTCGCGTTGGTGTTTGCGGCCCTGGGCTATTCCGACCAGGCCTGGAATGGCGTGCCGCTGCCGATCGACCTGACGCTGCTCGGCTTCACGGGCTGCCAGCTGCACATCGCGCCGAGCGCGATGGAGCCGCTGTCGAACACGGGCGGCATCGCCAACTGGAGCATCCCGATCCCTGCCGCGCCGAGTCTCGACGGCCTGCAGTTCTACCTGCAGGGACTCGTGCTGACGCCGGGTTTCAACCCTGGCGGTGCCGTGACCTCATCGTCGCTGCGCTGCACCGCAGGCGTGTTGTGAGCGAGCCCCTGACTCTGTAGGCGGAGACCCTCGCGCGGTGCGGGACGAAGTGCCGGTCGCCGGAGCCCAGGTCCGCCTCTGGCTCGGCGCGGGCGCGGAGGGTTCGTCAGGCATGACGGCGCCGCCGCCCATCACGCAGTTCGCGCCGTGGCATGCCCCGTATCCGGGTTCGCCGGCACGCGAAGCGACCACAGCCTTGCACGTGCTTCAGCGCGAGCAAGGGAGCATCATGCACGCCCCGCAGATCGTCGCGCTCTCGGACCAGACTGCCGAGATCTTCGTCGGCAAGAAGCGCAGCGTGCGACTGCTGCCCGATGGCGGAGCCGCGGCGCCCGTCGATGGCGACTCCATCGAGTTGATGGTCACGCCCCAGGTCGATCGCCAGACCGATCGGGTGGCCCTCGACCTGCAGGTGCGATCGCAGTTCACGTCGCCGAACGCCGCGAGGGTTGCGCAACCCCTGGTCCTTGGCACGGGCGAGACCGCGGTGCTGCAACGGAACGCGGAGCCTGGGGTCGGGGCGCTGATCTTCGTGACAGCCGCCGTCATCCGCCAGGCCCAGCCGTCTCGGCTCACGCGCTGACCGCGAAGGCGAGCGTGCAGCGGTTCCTGTTGCCATCGTAGCGTCGGCGACCTGCGAGCTCGGGTGGGGTCACTTCGCGCGCGCGCGTGCGGCCAGGTAGTCCTTCATCGCCGCGATCTTCGTGTCCTGTTCGCGGTCGAGTGCGTCGAGGTCCTGCGAGAAGATCACGGTGCGCCGCACCTGCACCCGTCCCTGCACCACCACCTGCACGGGCTCGACGGCCCCGTCGACGTGCTGCTTCGCGCCGTCGCCACCGAGGCGCACCAGTGCACCGAGCGCTGCGTCGCAGATGCGGTGGCAGTCGCCGATGCCGGGCTCGAACCCGAACGGTCGCTCGTGGAACAACGGCAGGCGGCAGTCGAGCCAGGGCGCGACCACGTCGATGCAGGTGCGGTCGTAGGTCCTGCCGATCTCGCGCAGGACTTCGGCGATGCGCCGGTGGAGGTCGAGGTCCTGCGACTCCGCGGCCGGCGGCTTCGCGGGAAGGCTCGCCAGGGATCGCCGCGACAGACGCCGCGCGGCGGCGGGGTCGCCGGTCTGCGGGGCGCCGCGTTGTTCGAGCACCCAGAGCACGAGCGCGTCACCGGCTTCGTGCCGCCGCACGAGTTCGAGCAGGAACGACGTCTGCCAGACGTTCCACAGCCCCGTGAGGTCCTCGACGATGTGCGGGTCGTCGCCGGCGAGTCGCTGCTGCACCCAGCCGAGCAAAGCGGGGTCGTCGGCGAAGCGGGCGTTCAGGTGGCGCAGCACGGCGGGCCACGCGAAGAACGCGTTGCGGTCGCGCGGGCGCGCCGCGAGCAGGCGCTCGAGCGGCACGCGGTCGCCGACGCCGGGCGTGTCGAGCAGCATCGCGACCAGCGGGTAGATCGCGGTCGACGGTTCCTGCTGCCGCATCAGCTCGTCGAGTCGCGCGCGCAGTCGCGCCAGACCTGCTTCGTCGGGTCGCATCCAGTCGAACGCGAAGGCCACCCCGGGCAGCTCCGGCCCGACGAACTGTTCGCCGGTGCGCGCGACGGCGACCGCGACCTTTGCATCGATCCGCCAACCGCCCGGCGGCGGGTGGCCGAGCAGCGCCGTCGATGCATCGCGCACGTGCCGCGTGACGCGCGTCGATCCCGGCGGCAGCACCACCGGACCCGGCATGCCGAACAGGTCCGCGTGGCTGCCGCTCGCGAGGCTGCCCGAGCAGACCAGCGCACCGGTGCCGAGGTCGCGCACGACACGTTCGTGCAGGTTGTAGGCGAAACCCGCGAGCGTGATCGCGGCGGCGCCGCGGTTGACGAACTCGAATGCGAGCCAGTCCGGGTCCGAGGCGTCGGCGCGGGTCGCGAAGGTCAACCGAACGGTCAGGTCCTCGCTGTCATGACAGACGACCGCGGCGCGCGGGCCGGCAGCCTGCGCCTGGGCGGGCATCGCACAGGCGAGCAGCAGAAGGGTGGGGAACGGTTGGCGCATCGTCAAGAACGCGGGAGGTGGCGCCGGAGTCGGGCTCGGTCACGGCCGCCTGCAACGGCAAGCGATCCGGGATGGTAGCGTGCGTGTCGCACTGGTGCGGCCAGCGTTTCGTCGACATGCCCTTCGGCACGTCAAGGGCCGGAGATTGCGGGCATCGCCGACGAGCCGGCGTGGGAGAAGCGCAGGCACGCCGATCGCCGTCGACGTGCAGTGGGCACCGCCCAGCGCGGACGATCCCCACGGGAACGGCCCGTTGCGGCCATGCCGGCTATGCTGGGTTCTCCTGAGTTCCCAAGGATGTGGGCCCCATGCGCGCGATGGCGTCACGACTCGCGGTGATCCTGCTGTTCTCATCGACGGCCCCGGGGCAACGATCGTTGTGGATCGTCGACCCGTCGGGTGGATCGGGCAGTCACTACACCTCGCTCCAGGTCGCCGCGGACGCGGCGCAGGTGCTGCCCGGCGATGTCTTGCAGCTGTACCCCGGAACCCATGCGGCCCTGACGACCAGCAAACCTCTCGTGTTGATCGGCGACAGCAGCTGCTTGCTGCCGTCGGTCTCGGTTGCCAATCTGCCACCTGGCACCGAGTTCGTGATCGCGGGCTGCACGGCCATCCCGCCGGTGCCCGCCCCTGGTGGCGCGTGGGGCATGTGGCTCACGTTGTCGAACTGCCAAGGGCGAGTCGTCGTCGCGGACGTCGCATACTACTCGGGGGGTGTCTTCCCCCAGTTGATCCTGGTCCGGCTCATCACTGCCACCGACTGTCCCGATCTCGAACTTGCGAACGTCATCGCCACCGGCGGTGGTGTGTCTCTGCTGCGCTGCCGCGCCACCCTTCTGCATTGCGCGTTCCGGCCGGCACTGGGCAATCGGCCCCTGATCGGCATCGACGCGTTGGTTTCCGACCAGAGCCATCTCGAAGTCGTCGATACTCCCTTGCGGGGCAGCCCCGGCTCGGTGCTGCAAGGCGGAAGGGGCGCGACGATCCTGGGCGGCAGCGCGTGCTTCCGCGCGACCGGGTCTGGCCTGGGCAGTTTGCAGGGTGGGTCTGGTCCGCCGCCAACGACGGCCTTGCAGATCCAAGCTGCCGACGTCCGGGTGTCGCCTTCGGTCACTGTCGTCGGCGCAGTGCAGAACACCGGCGGCACCTACACGGTGGCGGATCTTCCCGCGCTGGCGACGCTCTACGCAGCGAACCAGATCTCGACGTCGCTGTTCGCGCCCGCGGGCACGCCCGCGGTGCTCGCGATCGGCTTCGCCCTGCCACCGACACCCTGGGGCACGTTCGGCACCCTGCGGCTCGATCCGGGGCTCGCCCTCAGCGCCGTTGCCGGTGTGGTCGCCACCGGCAACCCCCTCGCCAGCAGCAAGCCCGTGCCCCCCGGCATCCAGTTCTTCGGGACGCAGTTCGCGGCGCAGGGCCTGGCCCTCGTCGGCGGCCAGACCGTGCTCAGCAACGGGGCGACCTTCCTCATCCGCTGAGGGAAACCAACGACCGCGCGCCCTCTGCGCCCGATCGCGCTCACGGCTCCATCTACTTGCCGCCGGTGCGTGGACCCTGGCGCCCTGGTGCCGGGCGGGCGCCCGGTGCATGGCCGGGGTCCGGGGTCTCGAACGGCGCCTGCCCCGGGTACGACAGGCCGAACTGCCGCAGGCTCGATCGCCGCAATGCGAAGGCGATCGGGCTACCGCCGAAGTCGCGCTCGAACCCGTCCAGGCAGTCGGCCAGGCGCGCCATGTCCGGACCGGCCGGGTGGCCTGATGGCAGCAGCCGCAGGTGCATGGCCATGCCGTGGCAGATGCTGAATGCGCGATCCTGCAGCGAAGCGCCCGTTCGTCCACTCGCCTTGTCCTGCTCGAGCTGCGCAGGAGCGGCGTGCTCGAGGAAGTGGGCGTAGTTCAGCAACGAGATCCGGGTCAGCAGCAGACTGCACTGTGTGAAGCGCGCGATGGCTGCTGCCCGCACGCTCTGCACCGGCGCCTTCGCGATCGCCGCCGTCAGCTGCGCTTCGATCGCCTTGGCCTGCTCGGCGAGTGCGCCGGCGCGTCGGACGTATGCGGCTGGTCGGGCCAGCGGCTCTTCCCCGAGCAGGGCAACCGCGCCTTCGGTCGGCGCATGCCGCGCCGAACCCGGCGCGGTGATCTGGTCTGGTGGGGCGGTGCGGGTCAGCCCGGCCTTGTAGGCGGCAAGCCAGGCAGCGCGGGTCGCCCGCGCGAGGGGATCCTTGTCGAGTGCGGCCAGCGCTTCCTGCCGCGAGCAAACCGGGGGGGCCATCGTCTCGAGCCGTTGGCTGCTGTACGCATCCGTGTGGTCGCGATGGGGAACCGCCGGCGTCGGCGGCGTGGTTGGGTTCCAGACGTAGGCGTACTGACACTCGAGGCAGTAGCCGTAGAGGATGCAGTGATGTGTCCAGTTGCCTTGGCCGGCGAGCAAGTAGACCCGACTGCCGCTGCCGGCGACTTGGGCGAGGCGGTTCCATGCGTACGGCGCGAAGCCCGCTGGCGTGACGATGTTGACATCGTAGTCCTGGAACAGGAACCCGTGCGGCACGTCGACGATGGGTGCGTCGCCGCCCCAGAGCAGAGCACCGGGTGGTGCCGCACGCGTCCGAACCAGGTTCTGCAGTTCCGGTTCGCCGCCGCCGGCCCAGTAGCTGTCGGCCAGGAAGGCTTCGGGCACCAGAGCGTGCAGGCGAACGCCAGCCTTGCGCAGCAGCTTGCCGGTGGCCTCGACGTCATCTTCGGCTTCCGCGTTCTCGACGGCGACCACCAGCATCTGCCGGCACGTGCCGCGCTTGCCCAGCGCCTGTGCACCGAGCCGGATCGTCGCCATCAGGTTCTGCGGCGTGTCCGGTGGTGCCGCGAGGGCCTGCGTGATCGCGCGGGCGACGACGCTGGCATCGCCCTGCGGCCGCACGGCGAGCCCCTGGTCGGCGACCGCCAGACCGATCGCGGCGCCCTCCAGGTCGGCGGCGTTCCGTGTCACGGCCGCTTCGAACTCGGTGGCGAAGCCGGTCGCCGCCACCGACGCGCTCGCTTCCAACACGACCAGCAGCGTGCGGTCGGCGCTCGGCGGCAGGTCGGCCGGCCGCGCGAGGAAGGAGTCCAGGTAGTTCTCGAGCTTGCGGACGGGCTCCGTCGTCGCGTGCGCAGTCGGCGGCGCCTGGCCTGGCAGCGTCGCGGCCACGAACAGCGCGCAAGCCGCGATCGCCGGCAGCAGCGGGGCATGGGAGACGCAGCGGGGCGTGATGGGTGAGGGGATGTCCATGGCGGTGCTCCGGCCGTGGGCCTGGCTTTCCCAGCGCCCGAGCGCGCAGACTACGGGTTGTCCGCGCGCGTGGATAGGTGGCCTGAGCTGCGGAGCCCGGTGCGAGCCGGGCAACTCTCCGACGGGGATTGGCTGCGCGGTTGGCCCAGGGTCAACGCCGCGCCGGTTCGGCGCGCGGCCAGGCCAGCTCTGCGGGCACCCCCAAACGCAACCGGCAATCGGCTTCGAAACGATCGAGCAGGGCCAACAGGTCCGGCCGTCCCATCACCGTCACCTGGGCCGGCAGGTCGGCGAGGCCGACGCCACACTCGCTGCGCACGAGGTCGTCGAGGTCCTTGGCTTCGACGCGCCGGCCTTGTTGCGCGAGCGCCACCGCCGCGAGCCGCCGCACGGGATCGCGCAGGTCGATCGGCAGCACACGATCCTGTTCGACACCGTCGAGGTGCAACACCAACTGTTGCCCCGCGGGCAGCGCGGCGAGTGCCTGCAGTCTCACGTCGAGTCCTGCGGTCAGCGGCGCGTTGCGGCGCACGTTCTCGGCGAGGCCGCGCACGACGAGGCGCAGGTTGCCGGAGTCGATCGCCCCGCGCACGTCGAGCAGGGGCGTGCGGTCGTGGACCAGGATCCACGCCGCGGCTTCGACAGCGCACGTGCGCGCACCCTCAGCCCCGCCGAAACGTGTCAGCCAGGCCAGCTCTTCGTCGATGTTCACGTCGGTGCCATCGAAGGCACTGCGCACGGCCCCACCGCGCCGCGCAAGGCAAGCGAACGCCGCGCAGGCCACTGCCGCATCCTGGCTCATGACCAGGCTGAACACGGCGCGCACGACCGTCGCGTCGCACGCACCGGCGCGTTCGCACGCTTCGAGCACGCGGCTGCACACGTCGCCGCCGCTCCATTCGACCGCGGCGAGGATCTCGGCGCCGAGCTGCATCCCGGCGGGCGTGCAGGCAGCCGGCTCGCCCGCTGGCGGCGGCTGCAGCTGCAACGCGGCGTCGATGGTCGCCAACAAGGCGCGGTCGGCGGCGGCCATGCCCCGGCAGGCGGCGCACACACGTTCGGCAGCTTCGCCGCAGCGTTTCGCCAGCTCCGGATTCGCCTGGGTTCGCTGCATGAGGCGCAACGGTGCCAACGCGACGAGACCCGCCGCACCCCACGCCGCGAACGACTCGGCCGTCGAGGCGATGATCGTCGGGTCCACGTCCCAGAGCCTGCCGACGAGATCGGCCCGTTCGCCGAGCGGCAGGGCCGCACCGTGATCCTGCAGCCACAGCATGGCGCGGCGCCGGCTGTCCACGTGCCAGTGGTCGAGCAGCGCGCGCGCCGCCATCGCATCGAGCGGTTGCTTGCTCATGGCGAGCCAGGCTTCGGCGAGGTCGACGGCGACGAACCGTTCCGACGAACGGTCCTTCCAGGGCAGCAGTTCGCGGACCATCGCCCGTTCGCGGCGCGCGCAAAGCGCTTCGAACACGCGCTGCCGGCCATCGAAGTCCTCATCGGCATGCGCGACGAGCCAGCGACAGGCGGCGATGCAGGTGACGTCGCGAAAGCGCAAGTTGGCGAGCATCTGCGCCGGTGATGGCTCCGACCCGAGTCGCGTCTGCGCGACCGCGATCGCGAGCGATGTCCCGTCGAGACGCGTCATGCGCCGCAGTTGATCGCGCACCGCGTCACAGGCGTCGTCCCGCAGGAACGGCAACAGCCTGCTCAGCGTCCACAGCGCCTGGTTCGCCACTTCGCTGTCGTCGGCGCCGATCACGTCGCGCACTTCGGGCAGTGCCTGCACCGCGTCGCGGCCGAGCCGGCCCAGCACGTAGAGCGCCTGCAGTTGCACGGGCACGGGCGTGTCCGGGCGGCGCGACCAGTGCAGCCGCTCGCGCAGTGCTGGCACGACCGCGGGGCCGAGGTTCTCGAGCACGCGCACGGCGTCAGCGACCTTGGCGGGCTCCGCGAGGTCGGCGATCGCGCGCTGCACGACCTGCTGCAGCCGATCGTGCTGCGCCCGGGCGGGCACCACCAGGAGCAGTGCGACGCCGAGCAATGCAGCTCCATGGAGGTCTCGCATGGGACCGTCGATGGTATCGCGAACTCGCCGACGTCCCATGGGCGCGAACCGCGACAAAGCGCCGCCGCCGCCAACGCCCACCCGGCGATCGGGTCGCGCCCGGTTCGCTGGCGCAGCGAGAACCGAAGCACATTGTCGCCAGTCGCCGGACCGCGCAGATCGACCGGCCAGCTGCGCTTCGTGCCGCCGTCACGGTGGTGGTGCTGGCAACGAGCTGTACTTCAGCGACGGCACGGCGGCCGGTACGAACCTCGTGCGCGACATCCTGTCGGGCACGAGCAGGGGCCGCTGCACGGTTTCGATCGAACGGCTGGCGAGCGAGTCGGCGCGTGATAGGGTTTCTTGCGCCGTCAGGAGACGTTCAAAAAGGTGCCCCTCACCATGCCGCACGACAGCTTCTGCCCCAAGTGCGTGAAGATGACCACGTATCTTGAGTCTCCGCTTGGCCGCCCGTTGTGCGAGTCATGCGGCATGTCGAAGCACGCCGCCCAAGCCCTCGCGTCTGGCAAGTATGGGGAGGACGAAGCGCGCGCCCTCGACGGCGCTGCTGGGGAACGGTTCTGTCATGGCTGCGACAAGGTGCGGCCCTACAAGGTCGTAGCGGGGAAACCGATTTGCTGGGCTTGCGACATGTCGGACGTCAAGCGAAAGCTATCGCTGAGTATCGTGCGCGCAACTTGAGGGAGCGGTCGCAGGCATCGGGATCGTCATCACCACAGCAGGCCCCTCCATGGTACGTGAAGACGCACGACAGACGCAGCTTCGGCGAAAGCTTCTGTCACGCCTGCGACAAGGACGTCGAGGCGACCCGCGTCGCCGACGATGGCTGGATCTGCACTCAGTGCAAGTCGAGAGTCGACGACCCCAATCAGCGAATCTGCCCGCTGTGCCGCGAGTGGGCGACTCCAGTCTTCAACGAAGGAGACGAGCCTGACGAGTTCGATGCCTCCGATGATGACGGGTGGGCGCAGCACTGCAACGATTACGGGAGATGCCCGAAGTGTCGATTGACAGGAAGCGAAGCCGACAAGGCCTGCCGCGAAGCACAGGAAGCGGAGGCCAAGATCGATCGGCGCGATGAGCAAATCGCAGAGCTTCACCGCGAACGGGAGGCCAGGACAGCCATGGAGACAATCCTGGAAAAGTCCGGTGGCCGCCGCGTCCGTCGCGTCCTGCGCGACTACATCCTGCACGACTACCGAAACCGGTTGGCTGAGAACCTCGGCAATCCAGCGGTGCGGTTTCTCACGGGACTCGTCGACTTCGGCTACGGCAAACGGATGAAGGCGTTATGGCAGGAGGTGCGCGAACACGTGACGGATGTTGCAGGCGTCGAGCGCGAGATCGTCGAGACCAGACGCGAGTGGGATCACTCTTCTTGGAATGTGACGCGATTCCGGCAGCAGCTTGAGTCTTGGGTTGCCGCCTTCGCCAAGGGCAGGCGCGACGCCTACCTCGGGCAGGGCGAGTTGAGAACCAGTTCCGACGGCAGCATCCTCGTGTGGTTGGCGTGGCTCGACGCACTGGACGAGTTCGAGGTACTAGCCCGAAAGAGCCGACCTTGGTAGACGCGGCCGCGTCACGGCCTTCGTGACCATGCTCCGGTTCCGTGCATCGACGGCGGCCCAGGGCACAAGTTCGAACAGCTGCTCGGCAACTACACAGTCGTTCGGGTGGTGCTCTCGCCTCAGCCCCGTTCTTCGTCGACCTTCATCGGCGCGAGTCTACGCGGGGCCGCAGCCGCTGCGCTCACGCGATTGCGCAGAGCCTGGTGCCGCGACGGGAAGCTGACCCGCGAGCTGCATGCTGGGTCAGGAACACCAACCTCCATGAAGTTCGCGCCCGACAAGCCGATCCACCGCGGCGGTGACGACACCGCAGGCGTGCCGCGCCAACGCCAACAAGGCCTTCGACAAGTTCCTCTCGACCTACCAGGCCAAGTACCCGAAGGCGACGCACTGCCTCGGGATGGAACGCGACGAGCTGCTCGCCTTCTACGACTTCCCTGTAGAGCACTGGTTGCACCTGAGGACGACCAACCCCATCGAGTCGACCCTCGCAACCGTGCGCTTTCGCACCAAGGGCTCATGCCCGCGTTCGTCGGCTTCGGCAACCTCATCGACGCGAGGTCCTGCGTTCGGCGAGCCCGCCGCCGCGAACGTCGTAGGCCTCGACGACGCGATCGTGCCGGTACTCGAAGCGCCAATCCGTGTGCTCCACCGTCGGCCGTTCGCCGAGCAGGTCCGTCTCCCCCACCCGCACCGATTCGGTCTGCCAACGCAGCGGCATTGTTCGGGCACAGGCGGGCCGAGTGCCGGGTAGAAGCAGAAGCCGCCGCCGACGCGGCGCCCCTGCAACGCCCTGCCGACGATCTCTTCGCTGTAGCCGTCTTCGTAGTTGGGTGCGGTGTCGACGAGGTTGAGGCCCTCGTCGCGCGCGCGACGCATCGTCGCCACACAGGTGTCGACTACGGTGCGGTCGGCGAGGTCGCCGATGCCGAGGCGTGTCGCGGCAAGGCCGGTGCGACCAGGCGGGCGGTAGGGGGCGGAGGTCACTTGCTCACTGCCCGCAGGTCGACGGTGCGCCGCAGGTCTGCGAGCCGCGTGTCCGCCAGATGCGGTGCGACGGCGCGCAGCTCGCGCAGCATGTCGTGTGCCACCCCATACTGGACAATACTCGCCACAGGAGCCATTCTGGACGAGCAACCAGACGGCAGTGCCACCATGGCCAGATCGATCAACCTCTCCCTCACCGATGAGCTTCGCGCGTTTCTCGACGACAACTCCGGCGACGGAACCCTGTTCTCGACGCCGAGCGAGTTCGTTCGCGCGCTGATCCGCGAGAAGAAGGAACGCATGGAAGCCGCCGCACTGCGCAAGGCTGTGCTCGAGGGCTACGACGACGTGCTGTATGGTCGCACCCTGCCGCTGGACGGCGACCTGCGCTCCATGGTCGCCGAAGCGAAGCGTCGCGACGGGCACGGCTGGAGCTGATGGCTCGGGTCCATCTGACCCGCCGCGCACTGCTCGACATCGAAGCGATCGACCGCTACTCCACCGAGAAGTGGGGCGACCGCGTGGCGGCGAAGTACCTGGCCGACCTCGGCTCGGGAGCGGCGCGCCTGGGCGCGAGCCCGATCCTCCTGAAGCAACGGCCGGAGACGTCCATCCGGCTGCGTTTCTACCGCGTGCGTGAGCACATGCTCGTCTGTGACGTGATCGGTGACGACATCTACGTTCTCGCTCTGTTCGCTGCCGTGATGGACCTGCCGGCCCGCATCGCCGAACTCGAGCCGCAACTGGTTCACGAAGCCGAGCTCCTCGCTCGACAAATCCAGAAGAGGAATGGCTAAGAGCGATGCGGCGACCTGGCGTACCGCCTGCTCGAGGTTCGAGCCGTTGTCAGGGCGATCGCGGCCGGCGAGATCGCCGCTGCCGAAGTCGACCAACTCAGTGCGCAGGTGAACAGCCGGCGCAAGAGGGGCAAGGCCGGCAGGAATCGCAAACCACCCGCCGCGATGGCAGTCGCGTCGATCTCTCGGGGTCTCACCTGCCTTCCAGACCGAACGTGGCCGCATGCGGCCGATACCCCGTTCCTGAGCAAGGCTCCTCCGGAGCACCCGGTCACCCTGAGCCGCTGACGCAGGCCGCCGCAAGGTCGCGACTGGAACGCCGCGCCCGGTCCGGTACCGTGCCATTCCCCCACCCGCCGCGCACGCCATGCAAACCAACACCCACGCGTTCCCCAAGCTGCACAACGCGACCTGGCCCGGCCTCGTCGGCAAGGAGCCCGGCACCGACCACCCGCCGATCCCGCTCGATGCGATGCTCGACTTCACGGCCAAGGCCGAGGTCGGCGGCCGCAAGTTCGACGGCGTCGACCTGTTCCTGTTCGAGCCGCACACGAGCATCGACGCGAGCGACGACGACCTGCGACAGCTCGCCGACAAGGTCAGCAAACGCGGGCTCGTGATCGGGTCGCTCGTCGCGCCCGTGTGGCCGCCGACCGGCGGCGGTTCGGCGATGGGCAGCGAGGCCGAACGCGCGGCGTTCCTGACGCAGGTGAAGAAGGCCTGCACCATCGCCGCCAAGCTGCGCGAACTCGGCATCCGCCGCTACGGCGTCGTGCGCATCGACTCCGCGTGCAGCGTCACCGACTGGAGCAAGAACCCCGCCGCGCACCAGAAGGTGATCGCCGCGACGTTCCGCGCCGCCGCCGACATCGCCAAGGACCACGGCGAACGGCTCGCCGCCGAGGGCGAGATCTGCTGGGGCGGCATGCACAGCTGGAAGCGCATGGTCGAGCTGTTCGAACTCGCCGATCGCCGCGGTGTGCTCGGCTTCCAGGCCGACATGGCGCACACGCTGCTGTTCACGCTCGGCTACAACGCACCCGAGGACCGGCTGCTGCCGCCTGGCTACGACTGGAAGGACCGCAAGGTGCTCGATGCGGCCTACACGAAGCTGACCAAAGCACTGCGGCCGTGGGTGTTCGACTTCCACGTCGCGCAGAACGACGCGACCGTGTTCGGCTCGGGCACGCACGACAAGACCGGGCGGCACTGCCTGCCCAAGGACCCGAACGGCAAGCTCGACATCACCCACCACGCCGGCTTCTGGTTGCGCGACGAGAAGGGCCAGCCGACGCGCGCCGTGCAGCACCTGTGCTGGGACGGCTGCATGTTCCCCAACAAGGTCATGGAGACGCAGCAGACCTGGAACGACATCCTCGGTGCCATGCTGGCGGTGCGCGACGCGCACGGCTGGTCCTAGCTGGAACGACTCGCGACCCGCGACGGAGACGTAGCATGCAGAAGAAACCCTGGAACGTCGGCCTCATCGGTTGCGGCTTCATGGGCCGCGCGCACAGCAACGCGT
>DASUFY010000318.1:0-14235 GCA_036274315.1 Planctomycetota bacterium
CCCAACCGAACAGCACCGAGTCGCCGAGCCCGACGATGCGGTAGCCGTTCGCCGGCTTCTCGCGGCTGCGCCGCGGTCCGCGGAAGCCGTCGGCGTTGGTGACGACGCGCACGCCCTGGAACTCGACGTCGAGGCCCGGCACCAGTTCGAAGATGATGTCCGGGTTGCGCGCGGCGCGGATCAGGTGGCCGAGGCGATAGGGTTGGCCCGGCGCCGGCTTCGCCGCGATGCCGGAGCTCAGCTGCGAGGCCGTGACCATGCCCGGGTCGACGATCCACTTGACGACGCGCACCGTGACCTCGGCCAGCACGAGCGCCGCAGCACTGCCGACGGCGAGCGCAAGCAGCACCTTCTGCCAGCGCGGGCGACTGCGCGTTGCTCGTTCGGAGGCCACGCGCCGACCCTAGCCGGCCTCGGGCGGGACCGCAATCCAGCTGGGGGTGTTCACGGCACAGGGAAACCACGGCCTCGCCCGTGATGTGCTGCACGAGCGCCAGCAGCAGAGATGACGCGGTGGCGAGCACCGGGTAGGTGGCACCCGCGATCTGGAATGCCGAGCACGGTGTCGCCGGGCTTTCCGGGTTCTTGATCGCGGCGCGGGTGTCGTGCTCGAGAACGGCGGTGTCGCGCTGGTCGTGCCGTGATCGTGGCGGGTGGCGGGTGGGTGTGGAAGCAGGTGGGCCGATGAGCGCTGGGCCGCCGGGTGAGAACGTGGTGGCTACGCGGTGGTGTGGGGCGTGAGGATCGCGGCCAGGTTGTGGGTGGAGCTTGCGGGGTTGCCAGGGCGCGATAGCCTGCGAGGGTCCGATGACGGGTGAGGTGCCGGTCGTCCGACTCCTAGTTGGCTGGCTGCGGTGTTGCCTTGGTTGTTCGGGCTACAATGCCTGCAGCTTGCGCGTGGACTCCAGGAGCCATCGATGAACACCTCGCTCGTTGCGGTCTTGGTCGGCACGATTCTCATTGGTGTCGGCGTCACGACGTTAGGTCTCGGGAGTGCGCCACTCGTCGATACTGCTGGCGGCAATCTGAATCTGGTCCAAGTGGCAGCGGATACTGCGGGTCCTCGTGAGCACGGCAATGGGACGCAGATACTGTCGGGATTGCCGATCGCCTTCGTGCCGAACCTCGGGCAGTGGGAAGGTGCGGCGAGCTATGTCACGAGAGTCGGCCCCATGACGGTGTTCCTCGAGGAGAGGGGGTGGACATTCACTCTGGTGGAGAAAGCGAAGATGGCGGAGACGAAGCAGCGTGCGAACGAGGACGCGTCCGCGCGCGGCGTCGCGGTGCGGATGAAGTTCGTTGGTGCGGCCGTGCCCAGGCTTGTTGCGGAGGATCGGCTGCCCGGTTGCCACAACTACTTCCTCGGCAACGACCCATCCAGGTGGCGCAGCAACGTGCCACTCTACGGCGCAGTCCGTTATCGCGACGTGCATCCCGGCATCGACGTGCGCGCGCGGGTGCATGACGGGCGGTTCGAGTACGACCTCTTGTTGCAGGCTGATGCCGATCTCGAGCCCGTCGAAATCGCTGCCGAAGGCATCGAGCGAATGCACCTCGACAAAGAGGGGTCGCTGGTGATGGATACCCAGCTCGGGCCCGTGCGCATGCCAGTCCCACTCAGCTGGGAGGAAGGACCGTCGGGCGAGCGGAGTCTGGTCGCGTGCCACTACGTGTTGCGCGGCGAGCAACGCTTTGGCTTCGAGGTGACTGGTCGTCGGCCGGGTTGGGCGCTGGTCGTAGACCCTGGGATCCTTTGGTCGACGTTCCTCGGGGGAATGGACCGCGACCAACCCAACGCTCTCGCCCTCGACGCGCAGGGAGCCGTCACCGTCGCGGGGGAGACCCAATCCACTGACTTCCCGACCACGCCCGGCGCCTTCGATCCGAGTCTCAACAGTCCCCACGATGCGTTCGTCACCCGCCTCTCGCCTACTGGTTCGACCCTTTTCTACTCGACGTTCCTCGGCGGGACGGGCGACGACATTGCCTATGCACTCGCCGTCGACACGCTGGGCAGGTCCACCATCGCGGGGGTGACCAGCTCCCTCGATTTTCCAACTACCCCTGTCGCCTTCTCAACGGCCCTCAGCGGTGGGGGCGACGCGTTCGTCACGCGGCTCTCGCCGACGGGTTCGAGCCTCGTCTACTCGACGTATATTGGGGGAACACTCGGAGACAAGGCGCTGGCGATCGCAGAAGACGCTCAGGGCACAGCGACCGTAGTGGGACAGACTGACTCCAATAACTTCCCGATCACGCCGGGGGCTTTCGACACGAGCCACAACGGCTTTGAAGACGCCTTCGTCACGCGGCTCACGCCGACGGGCTCCAACCTCATCTACTCGACGTACCTGGGAGGCACGGACACCGACGTAGCCAGGGCGGTTGCTCTCGACGCGCAGGGCGCAGCCACGGTATCGGGAGATACCGCGTCCACTGGCTTCCCAACCTCGCCCGGTGTCTTCGATACCACGTACAATGGCGGCGCTCGCGATGCCTTCGTTACCCGGCTATCGCCGACCGGCTCGAGCCTCATCTACTCGACGTTCCTGGGGGGAACGGGTCACGACGAGGCTCGAGCCATCGCCCTCGATGCGCAGGGCACTGCGACCGTCTCAGGGTTCACAGTCTCCGGCAACTTCCCGACTACGCCGGGGGCCTTCGACACGAGCCACAACGGCGGAATCAACCAGAGCGACGCCTTCGTCACGAGGATCTCGTCGACTGGTGCGAGCCTCGTCTACTCGACGTTCCTCGGGGGAGCGAACGACGAAATGGGCTTGGCGCTCGCCGTCGACACGCTGGGCGCCGCCACCGTAGTGGGATGGACTGGTTCCACCAACTTTCCCACAACGTCCGGTGCCGTCGACACCACCCAGAATGGCGGCCGTGACGCGTTCATCACTCGACTCTCGCCGACAGGCGCGAGTCTCGAATACTCGACGTTTCTCGGGCGAGCGTACAGCGACGGGGCCTATGCCATCGCCCTCGATGCACAAGGCGCGGCCACGGTCGCCGGTCAAACCGACGCCGCCAACTTCCCGATCACGCCGGGTGCGTTCGACACGAGCTTCAACGGCATCTTTGACGCCTACATCACCCGCCTCGACATGTTGCCGACTGGCGTCGTCGCGTTCGGCAACTCGAGCCCCGGCTGCACTGGGCCGCTCGCGATCTCGGTGACCTCGATGCCGCAAGTAGGCAACGCGAACTTCGCGCTGACTTGCGGCAACGCCGCGCCGAACACCGTCGGACTGATCGCGTTCGCTTCCGCGGGGTTGCCGGCTCCACTGTCCGTGCTCGGTGTCGATGTCTGGATCGACCCCACGGCGTTGCTGGTCACGGCAACGGTGTTCAGCAACCCGATCGGTGCCAGCGAAGTGCCACTGCCGATCCCGCCCAACCCTACTGTGGCTGGCGTGCGGCTGTTCACTCAGTTCTTGTGGCTCGGCCCCAACGCGCCACCACCATGTCCGCCACTCGGCTTCTCAGCCTCGTACGCGCTCGATTTCACAATTCAGCCCTGAGCGAGGGAATACTGCATTTTGGAGGCTGATGCACCAGCCAACTCGCCGCAGGAGCCGACGAGCGCAGCAACGGCGCTCGCGGCTCAGCGGCCGTTCCGTTGGCCAGGCCAACCGGCTTGCCCATGCACTCGGTCACCGTCAGTTTCCCTTGAGGAAGCGAGTGCACGCCTCTGAGTTCATCGAACTCGAGGATCTGCTGGCATCGGCGCTTCGTGCTGCCAAGGCAGGGCATGTCGATGGCAACGAGGTCGGCGACGACTCTTGGACCATCTTCATGTTCGGCAAGAGCGCCGATGCACTGTTCGACGCGATTCACCCCGTGCTCGAGTCGTGCCCGCATTCAGAGGGGGCGACGGTCGTCAAGCAGTTCGGTGGTCCCAACGCGGAGGCGCGAACTCGCGTGCTCTGGAGAGGCCGATTCCGTGTCGCGCGGCGCGCTCGCAAACCGGGACGGCGTCCTCGGGTTGGCGATGTCCTGGAGTTCGACTGCGAGGGCGGGGTTGGGTTTGGCCATGCCACGTGCCGCGAGACGAGTGCTGGCATGCGAGGCATGTGGGTCGTCGCGCTTCTGTCGGGTGTGCATGAGCCAGGTTCGCGTCCGGATCTTGGCAAAGAGATCTGCCGGATCTGGCTGCCGTTGGGGGCCGCCATCTCGCAGGGTCTCATGCGAGTTGTTGGCAATGAGGCGCCCGCTTCGCACGAGATGCCCCCCAGCATCCTGTCGGTCAGCTTCGACTTCGTTCGGGCGTGCGTTGAGCATGGACGATCGCTCTACGACGAGGAGTTCCTGGACGCGTTGTTCGAGCAGGAGTCCTGACACGGCTACGATGCTGGCAAACCTGTGCAGAACCGACGAGCGCTGCAGCGCCGCGCTTACGCGGACTCGCCGGTCTCGTGCGGTACAGCAACCCGAGCGCGACCGCGGCACAGCGAGAACACAGCTTCGCCCGTGATCCACACTGCGAGCGCGAGCAGCACACATGCCACGACCGCGAGCATCGCGTCCGTCGCGCCCGCGATCTGGAACACGAGCGCCGTCATCGTCATGGCCATCATGAACACCATCGGCACGCCGACGACGATGCGCAGCAGCACGCTGCGGCCCGTGTTGGCGAGCCACAGCGACAGGCCGACGAGCGTGAGCCCGGCGAGCAGCTGGTTGGTGGAACCGAACAGCGGCCAGATCACCCGGTAGGCCGGCACGATCGTGCCGGTCCGGTCGACGACGGTCTGCGCGACGAACCACGCCGGCAGCAGCAGCGAGACGACGGTGCCGACCACGCCGGCCGTGCGCGTGCGCCAGCCCGTGAACTCGGTGAACAGGTAACGCGCGAGCCGCGTGCAGACGTCGAGCGTGTCGTAGACGAACGTCGCGAACGCGAGCATGCCGAACGTGACCGCGAACTGCAGCGGCACGCCGAGCTGATGCAGGAACGAGCCGATGCCGACGCCGAAGACCTTCTCGGGACCCATGCTGGCCGCGGCCGAGCCGGGCTTCAGGATCATCACGCACGCGAGCGCGAGCAGCGCGACGACACCTTCGAGCAGCATGCCGCCGTAGCCGACGAGGTGCGCGTCGGGTTCGCGGTCGATCTGCTTGCTCGTCGTGCCCGAGCAGACGAGGCCGTGGAAGCCGCTGCACGCGCCGCACGCGATCGTGATGAACAGGAACGGCACGAGCGGCGCACCGGTCTTCGTCGTGAAGCCCGTGAACGCGGGCCATTCGATCGCCGGGTTGGCGACCAGCAGCCCGAGCAGGCCGCCGCCGAGCGTCAGGTAGAGGAAGAAGCCGCCGAGGTAGCCGCGCGGCTGCAGCAGGAGCCACATCGGCAGCACCGACGCGATGCCGCAGTAGACGAGGATCAGCCACGCCCACCACAACGACGGTACGTCGCCCGCGGCGTGCAGGTCGAGCGGCAGCAGCGGGCCGAGCCAGATGGCGAGCCCGACCGCGGGCATGAAGATCACGGTCACGAGCCACAGCGGCGGGCGCAGCAGCTTGACGACGACGCCCATGAGCAGGCTCAGGCCCAGGTAGAGCATCGAACTCGACGCGACGCCCGCACCGGCCACGGCGACGTTCGGCCCCGCGTTGCCGGGCACGGCCACGTCGAGCGCTTCGACGAACGCGCGCGCGGTGACGTCGGTGAACGCGATGATGACGTAGATCAGCGCGAGCCAGATGTAGATCGTGAAGACGGTGTAGCTGCGCCCGTTCAGGTTCCGCTTGAGCACCTGCGCGATCGAACAGGCGCCGTGCCGCACCGAACCGACGAGCGCGGCGAAGTCGTGCATCGCGCCGATGAAGATGCAGCCGAGCAGGATCCACCAGAACGCGGGCGCCCAGCCGAACCAGATCGCGGCGAGGATGGGCCCGACGATCGGACCGGCCGCCGAGATGGCCGAGAAGTGCTGCGACAGCAGGTAGAAGCGCGGCGTCGGCACGTAGTCCTCGCCGTCCTCGTGCACGTGCGCGGGCGTCGTCGCGCTCGCGTCGAGCCCGAACAGGCGCGCGAGCAGCCTGCCGTAGAAGCGGTGCGCGAGCGCGAACGCCAGCAGCGAGAGCACGAGCATGGCCGCGAGCGACGGCATGTGCGCATGCTGCCGCGCCGCGCGCACGATGGCGAGCACGCGGCGGAAATCGGCACGGCACCGCGCGCGCACCTTGGCCGGCCGTCGCCGGCGGCGGATACTGCGCGGTGAGCCGAACCCCAGGCCACCAGGAGCACCATGCGCCCGCCGCCGAGTCTCGTCGCGGCCGCCATCGCGGCCGGCCTGCCCGCGCAGGTCACGATGACGCACCTGCTCGAGATCGACGTCGCCGACGCGCAGAGCGGCATCGGCGACGCGGTGTCGGCCGTGGCGTGGACGGGCACGGACCTCTACGTGGCCGGCTACAACGCTTCGACCGCGGCGCGGGCGGTGGCGATCAACAGGCTCGCTTCGGCGCTCGGCCCGGCCCCCGCCTGGGGCACGCCGTTCGGCGTGCAGAGCTCGGTGCCGCCGCAGCGTGGCTACATCAACCTCGACTGGAACGGCGCCACGCAGCAGCTCGCGGCGGGCTTCGACCCCGGCTCGCCGGTACCCGACGGCCTCACGGTCCGCGACGCGAACGGCGCGCTGCTGTGGCAGCGCGCGGGGCGCGGCAGCAGCGGCGTCGCGTTCGATCCCGGCTTCCCCGGCGGCAACCCGGCGCTCGGCGCGGGCACGGCCTGGGCCAGGTTCGGCGCCAGCGGGCGCGCGCTGCAGGACGCGCTCGGCAACGACGTCTGGGACTTCGCCACGGGCATGGGCCTCAACGTCGCGGGGCAGGGCAGCTTCCTGCGCGACCTCGGCTTCGATCCGCTCACGGGCGACGTCTACGTGCGTTCGTCCAACAACGTGTTCCGCGGCCGGCGCACGGGCGACAACACCTGCGCGATGACGCTGCTCGTCGACGCCGTCGACGCCGACACGATCAACCTGCAGAACGTCTGCTTCGTGCGCACGAGCGGCGGCACGGTCGTGCTCTGGAACGATCGTTGGGCCGGTGCCTCGGGTCAGGATTGGGCCGATGTCATCCAGGCCGTTCGTCCCGACGGCTCGCCGAACGCGATCGTTTGGGGTTCGTTCGCGGCGCCGGCTTCGGTGGGCGCCTACGACTTCAGCTTCGATCCGGGGACGGGCACGCTCGCGATCGCCGACTTCGGCAACCGCAAGGTGCACATCTTCGTCGTCGGCGTCGCGCCCTACTACGCCTACGGCCTCGGCTGTCCGGGCCAGGGCAACTACTTCCCGGAGCTGTCCGCTGCGGGCGCACTGGTGCCCGGGCTCGGCGGCAACCTCACGTACGTGCTGCGGCAGATCGCGCCGCTGTCGCTGGCGTTGGTCGGGCTCGGCCTCGGCACACAGAGCCTGCCGTTCGGCAACGGTTGCACGCTGCTCGTCGACCAGATCCAGGTGCTGCTCGGTCCGATCGTCACGGGCCCGGGCGGCGCGGGCAGCGGCATGGGGGGGCTGCCGGTCACGGTGCCGGCGGGGTTCCCGGGGTTCTTCATCGCGGCACAGGGTGTCGTGCTCGAGAACGGGAGTGTCGCGCCGCTCGTGTGGAGCAACGGTGTCGCTTTGATCGTGCCCTGATCGTGGTGGGGATCTTCCGGTTCTCTCGTGTGCTCAGCGGGATCCGGTACATGCGCCATCTGAAGCTGTGGCCCGGGAGCGCCGGCGACGCCACCGCCCTGGTCAGGTGCATCGATGCCGCGTACACCGACAGGAAGCGGCGCATCGAGGCCGAGCAGCTCGTGCCGCGCGCATGCCCCGACCGGGCCTCGCCGCCGTTCTTTTGTAGAAAGAGAATGGCGCGCGCGGGACTGGGGCCGGCGGTCCGCCGATCCCCCCGTCCTCCCTGTTCTGGCCCCAGACACGCGCTGCGTCGGCCAAGGCCGCGTTCAAGTCCTGCAAGACGCAACCTCTGCGCGACGCAACGAGCGGCCGACCGGTCGCCGCGCCCAGCCCTCAACGGTGCGGCCCGACAGTTGAAGATGGGCGGTGGAGTGCTGTGACCGGATGCTCCGAGATCCTCTTCGGGAAGACGGGGCACGGCGCGCCACTTGGTCCGTGATCGAACTGCCGCCATGAGAACGCACCGTACGACCACATCGTCCGCACCACGGGGCAACCCGAGTGCACGCGCCAGCGCGACCAGCGCAGCGCATCCACGAGCGCCAGGCCACGCCGAGCTCCCGGACTTCGTTCGGCGACGCGCGCACCCAGGCAGATGGGCTTGGCGAACACCCGGCCAGCCCGCGATCCTGACCCTCGTCGTCCTGCTGCTGACCCGGGTGGTTCACCTCGTCGACGCCTCGTCGAGTGCTTGGTGACCCTCGGTAGCTGGCAATGGCCAGCGCATGGAGCGGCGATCCCGCCGAACGCACGTGTCCGTCACACGCGGCTGCTGGGTGCAGACGCACTGCGGCTGCCGAACCGCCTTTCCCAACCAGGACTTCACCATGCCTCAGACCCTTCAGGCGCGCTCCATGCAGGCAAATCTCGCCGCTGCATCCGCCGCGCGCGAGCCGGTTGTCGTGGCAGCCTTGGCGAAGCGCTGCGTCGACCTCGTCGGCGCCAGCGTCGGCCTGCTGGTGCTGCTGCCGGTGTTCGTCGCTTGCGCGCTGGCCGTCAAGGTCACGAGCCGCGGTCCCGTGTTCTTTCGCCAGACCCGGGTCGGCAAGAACGGCGCGGACTTCGTCTGTCTGAAGTTCCGCACGATGCGAGTCGGTGCCCATGCGCATCAGGAGTTGCTGCGGCGTGCGAGCACACAGGATGGACCGGCCTTCAAGGTGCCGAACGACCCGCGCGTGACCCGCATCGGCCGCGTGTTGCGCAAGTTCAGTCTCGACGAGCTGCCGCAGCTGTTCAACGTGTTGGTCGGGGACATGAGCCTGGTCGGGCCACGCCCGCCGATCCCGAGCGAGGTGGCGAAGTACTCCTGGTGGCAGCGGCGACGCATCTCGGTCAAACCGGGTCTCACCTGCGTCTGGCAGGTCTACGGCCGCAACCAGGTGTCCTTCCGACGGTGGGTCGAGATGGATCTCTACTACATCGACAACTGGTCGCTTTGGCTCGATGCGAAGCTCCTTGCGCACACCGTCGGTGCCGTCTTGCGTGGCACGGGCATGTGAGGCCGCGCGCCGGATGCCCCACGCGGGTCGGTGTGGCCTCGCCGGGACTCGAGCCACAAGTGGCCGCGGAATCGCCGGAGTCGCAGTGCCAGCGGGCGCCAACGTCTGGATCGGGTCAGGGGATCGTTTGATCGAGATGGTCACGCACCGCGCGATCGCATGGAATCACCGGGGGAGACGCGAACTACATTTGCTATCGGAACGGCTGATGGAGCCCGTGGCGCAGCGCCGCTGTGCAGGGGCCACGCGATCTGGTGGGTTTCGCTCGGTGAGGAAGCGTGAGAAGACCCTGCTCAAGATCCTCCGCGGCGGAAGCGATGCAAACATTGGGTTCGACGATCTTTGCGGGTCTTCTTGTCATCTCGGATTCGAAGAGAGAGTGCGGGGCAGCCACCACATCTGCTTCAAGTCAGGGATCGAGGCGATGGTCAACGTGCAGCGGTCTGGAAGCGAGGCGAAGCCGTACCAGGTGAGGCAGGTGCGCGCAGTCATCACAGAACACGGCGTTGGGAGGCCAGGAATGATCCACAAGTACGAGATCATCATCTACTGGAGTGACGAGGACGAGGTGTTCGTAGCCGAGGCTCCGGAGCTACGGGGTGATCTCGCCCTTGCTGTCCAACATCTACCTGCACGTGCTCGACACGCTGTGGGTGCGGCACAGTGCTCCGCTCGGAGAACTGGTCCGCTACGCGGATGACTTCGTCGTCATGTGCAAGACGAAGGTCGAGTGCGAAGAGGGGTAGAGGAAGAAGCCGCCGAGGTAGCCGCGCGGCTGCAGCAGGAGCCACATCGGCAGCACCGACGCGATGCCGCAGTAGACGAGGATCAGCCACGCCCACCACAACGACGGCAGGTCGCCCGCGGCGTGCAGGTCGAGCGGCAGCAGCGGGCCGAGCCAGATGGCGAGCCCGACGCACGAAGATCACCGTCACGAGCCACAGCGGCGGTTGCAGCAGCTTGACGACGACGCCCATGAGCAGGCTCAGGCCCAGGTAGAGCATCGAGCTCGACGCGACGCCGGCACCGGCCACGGCGATGTTCGGCCCCGCATTGCCGGGCACGGAGACGTCGAGCGCTTCGACGAAAGATCGCGCCGCAGTCGCTGGCATTGGTCGGGCTCGGCCTCGGCACACAGAGCCTGCCGTTCGGCAACGGGTGCACGCTGCTCGTCGACCAGATCCAGGTGCTGCTCGGTCCCATCGTCACGGGCGCGGGTGCGCCGGGCGGCGGCATGGGCGGTCTGCCGGTCACGGTGCCGCCGGGGTTCCCCGGGGTTCCTGATCGCGGCGCAGGGTGTCGTGCTCGAGAACGGCAGCGTCGCGCCGCTCGTGTGGAGCAACGGGGTCGCGCTGATCGTGCCGTGACCGTGTTGGGTCGGTGGCTGGATCGGCGGGCAGCAGGCCCGGTTGCCCGTCGACTCCGGCGCCGGTACTCCTAGGCAATGCGACCGCTCCGGTACTCGATCAACGTCACCTTGGACGGATGCTGTGATCATCGTGCGATGATCCCGGACGAAGCCTCGCATCGTCACGCAACGGAGATCCTGGAGCGGGCCGATGCGCTGCTGCTCGGTCGCGTGACCTACGAACTGATGGAAGCAGGGTGGCGCAACCCTGTGCCGCCGGGCAGCAGGCCCGAGTGGACGGAACCCTTCGCCCGGACCATCGACGCGATGAGGAAGTACGTCGTGTCGAGCACCCTGCGCCGCGTCGACTGGAACGCGGAACTCGTGCGCGGCGATCTTGGCCAGGCCGTTCGGCAGCTCAAACAGGAGCCGGGCAAGGGCCTGTTCGTGGGCGGCGTGAAGCTCCCGCTGGCGTTGGCGGAGCTGGGTTTGATCGACGAGTACGAGTTCGTGGTGCAACCCACGCTGGCGGGTTGTGGACCGACCTTGTTCGCGGGGCTGTCGAAGCGCATCGACCTGAGGCTCGTGGATCGGTTGGAGTTCCCCTCCGGCGCGGTGGCGATGCGCTACGAGCCGCGCCGGTAGCCATTCCGGCCGAGCGGCGCCGAGGGCCGCCGGCCCTCGGATCTGCATCTGCACGCGCGGCATTTGCCTCGGCGGCGGGACCGCACGGTCGCGATCGGATCTCGCATTCGCGGCGCGGAGAACCGCTCGGGCGCACCAGATGGGTAGACTGCTGCGAGCTCCACGTTGCAGCCGAGGAGCTGCGCGCACCGCGGGGACGGGCCCGTTGCGTGCGGTCCGCGGGAAGGATTCGTCGCCATGGTCGGACAGGTGACGACGAGCCTGGCCGACCTCTTGCTCTCGCGCCTGCTGTCGATCGGGTTCGTGGCGTTGCTGCTCGCGCTCGGGCTCGGGCCCTTCGTTCGTACGATGGGGGATGCCAAGGTCGCAGCCGGCCGCGAGCGGCCCGCGTCGGGCGTTCGCGCCTGAGCGACAACCTGGAACGCGCCCGACTTCCCGCCAGTGCGGGTAGCCGCACGACCGTGCAGGACTAGACTGGCACCACCGTGGAGCGCGCACCCCAATGCCGCGGCCGGCGCGCCACTGACGCCGCGCGGCCGAACGTTTGCTCCGTTGGGCCGATCCATGAGCCGTCGTACCGAGAAGCAGGCCGGCCAACTCGATGTCCGCGGGGCCGGGTTCCATGCCCGCCTGGTTGCGCAGCTCACGGTCTGCGCCGCTGGTCGCAGCTCTCTCCTGGTTCTCGTCTCGTCACTGCGGCCTGCGTCGTGGCCACCCATGCTGCGCAGCACTACGGCCGACGAACTGTTCGAGACTGCAACGCAGACCCTGAGCCTCCGAGCCCGCCACGGCCTCGAGCACGGCCGGCTTCGTCCTTGGGTCCATGCTCGGGGTCGACGGAGTCGCCTTCGTCGTGCGTCTGTGGACCGGTCGATCGAACCGCGACCGTCGTCGAAGCGAGCGTCCGCCGGCGCGCTGCTACGCAAGACTGGCGGTACGGCCTTCCAGAGCGGCGGCTCGCGGCGGGCGCGGGCAAGGGCGCGCCTCGGCTTGCCTCGCAGGCTGTGGGTGTCTTCGACGCGTTGTGCGAGTCCGTGGATCCGGAGGGTCAGCAGAAGCTCGTCCACCCTGTACTTGTCGATGCCCGTCTGATGGGAGATCTGTTCGCTCGACAGCGTGTTGTGCGCCAGCCTCAGGGTGCGCAGCACGAACTCGGCTTCGGCGGAGATTTGCGGCATCGACGGACCGCGCGGCAGCGTAGCATGCGGCGCAAGGGGCCGCGGCAGCGGGTGACGACCATCGCAGCCGAGCGCCCGCAGACATCGGCCGGCGGAGCAGCCATGCACGAAACCGTTGCACTTCCCGAGACGTGCGAGCCGTGGCCTACCTCCAGCTCGTGCTCGGTGTCGGTTCGCTCGCCGAGTTCGTCGCCGCCCGGATGCCGTTCGGGCAGTCCAAGGTGACGTAGGATGGAAAAAGCGCCACGGCGGCGCTCGCAGGAAGGCACACTGACCGGCGCGCCACTGGTAGGATGAAGCAATGAACGCGAAGTCCACGAGTTGGCTGTGCGCGTTGGCCGCGATCGCCTGCACCGCTCCGCCGCCGGCCGAGCCCGAGCCCGAGCGCGTGCCCGTCGCCGCACACGTGGATCCCGTTCCCGACGCGCCGGTCCGCTCGCCCTTGCACGTCGCTCCCGACGAGCCGGCCGCGCCGATCGAGTTGGCCGAGAGCCCACCTGCGCGCGATGGCTGGCACGTGACCGTCTGGCCCAGCGGCGTGTCCCTGCCGATCTACGGAGCGATCGTCGATCACCCGCGCCGGACGCGCTGAACGGCGCGCGCCTACTTCGCGATGCGTTCCTTGAATTCCAGGGTCTCCGTGTCGATGCGCACCTTGTCGCCCGTGTCGCACAGCATGTTGACCTTGACCTTGAGGCCGTTCTCGAGCACCGCCTCCTTGGTGCCCGTGCCCGCGCCGCGGATCGGCGGCGACGTCTCGGTGATCGTGAGGATCGAGTGCTTGGGCGGGAAGACCGCGACGAGCTGGCCGCTGACGAAGAAGCCCTTGTAGACGTCCGACGGCCACTTGAGCGCGTCCTCGGCGGCGGGCACCGAGCAGCGCACCTCTTCGCCCTCGGGCGTGAAGAAGACCTCGACGATGCCGTCGCGGTAGGAGTGACCCAGGTCCTTCTCCTCCTTGTCGAGCACTTCCCACTTGCTGTCCGTGTGCTCCTTGAGCTCGGTCACGCGGCCGTTCTGCAGGTCCTTGATGCGCATCTGGACGAAGGCGCGGCGGTCGTTGCGCAGGATGTTCCACCAGACCACGGTGCACATGCGGCCCTCGTGGGAAACGAGCGTGCCGGGACGGAGTTCGTTGGCCGAGACTTGCATGGGGCGAACAGGGTAGCGAGCGACCCGGCCCGTGGGAATGCGCTCCCCGGGCCTCGCGCAGGATTCCTTGCGGCCGGGCCGCACGCGGGGTCGCCCCGAAGGGCCGGGGACGCCGCGCAGCGGCCGGCTACCATCACGATGCCTCGCTCGCCTCCCGTCTCCCGGAGTCCACCATGCGCCCCATGACCCTGCCGTTGTTCGCCGCGCTGCTCGCACCTTGCCTGGGCGCGCAACAGCCCACGCTGACGATCGTCGACCTGCGCGGCACGCCGCACGAACGCGGCCTCCAGCACGGGCGCCAGCTCAAGGAACAGATCGCCTCGATGCTGCAGCAGTGGGAACGCGACGTCGAACGCGCCTCAGGGGTCGCGCCCGACGCGTTCGTCGAACACTTCCTCGCCGCGACGCAGTTCGAAGCGGCCGCGAAGCAGCACACGCCCGAGCTGCTCGACGAGATCCGCGGCATCGCCGAAGGCGCGGGCCAGGGCTACGAGCGTATGTTCGCCTACCAGCTCATCGACGAGCTGTGGGCGCAGGCCGAACTCGGCCGCGGCGACAAGTGTTCGACCATCGGCGTCGACAGGGACGGCGACACGCCGGGCCTCGTCGCGCAGAACCTCGACCTGCCCCAGTGGATGCACCGGTATCCGACCGTGCTGCGCATCCACCACGACGGCAGCGACCTCGAGAGCTTCGTCGTGACGCTGCCGGGCCTCGTCGGCGCC
>DASUFY010000319.1:0-7167 GCA_036274315.1 Planctomycetota bacterium
CAGCAGCGACTTCCGCGAGTGAGCGCGCCGGCTATGGCGCGCGCATGCGCACGCCGTTCGTCGCGCTGAAGCCCTGCGGCGCGGTCGCGTCGAGCACCCAGCCCTGCGCCCAGAGCTGCAGGCCCGGCTGCGGACCCGGCCATTGCAGCTCGAACGACGCCGTGCCGATGCCGTCGGTCGCGAAGCCGAGCAGCACGTCGGGGCTCGGGATCAGCGTGCCGCCGAACAGCGGTTGGTTCAGTGCACTGAAGCCGAGCGCGAGCACGCCGAGGCTCGCTTCCGCGGCCGACGACAATTGCCAGCGCGTGCGCGAGCCGGTGAACATGCGGCCGTCGCCGCTGAGATGCGGAGCGCGGCGCGGCGTCGCGAGCACACCGCCGAGATCGGTCCAGTACGGCTGCACCTCGTAGGCGCCGAGCGAGCCGCTGTCGATCGTGCCGACGTGCGAGAAGCCGCCCGCGGCGAGCAACTCGCCGCGCGCGTCGTCGGGCAGCAGTGCGGACACCGGCCCGTCGGGCTGCTGCGCGCTCGCGAGCGGTGCCCACGTGCTGCCGGTCCAGCGCGCGACGTGGTTTGCGGGTGCTCCCTGCGCGGCGTTGAAGTCGCCGCCGATCACGAGCTGGCCCTGCAGCGTCGCGATCGCCTGCACGGTCGTGCCCTGGATGCCGCTGCCGAAGCCTGCCCACGTGCTGCCCGTCCAGCGCGCGATCGTGCGCGCGGGCAGGCTGCCGGCCGTCGTGAAGCGGCCGCCGACGACGAGGTCGGTGCCGAACGACGCGAGGCTCTCGACATCGCCGTTGACGCCGCCGCCGGGCACCGACAACGTCGTGCCGTTCCACGCGAACAGGTTCGGTGCGCCGGGGTGGTACGGCGTCGAGCCCCCGAGGTAGAGCACGCCGTTGTGCACGTGCATGCGCGTCAGGGCACCCGTGACGCCGGGCGTGAACGTCTGCCACGCGCTGCCGGTCCAACGCTTCGGCGTGCCGGTCGCGCCGATGTGGATCATGCCCTGGTAGCTCGCGATGCAGCTCACGCCGCCGGGGCCGGGGCCGCCGCCGACGGCCCACCAGTTGGTGCCGTCGAAGCGCGCGACGCCCTGCGCGACGACGCCGTTCACATAGTAGAAGTCGCCGACGACCCACAGCTCGCCGTTGTGCTCGCAGAGATCGAGCACCGTGCTGTCGAAGACGCCGAACGGCCGCCAGTCGTCGCCGTCGAACCGCGCGAGGAACCGCGTGCCGCTGCCGCCGACGACGTCGAACGAGCCGCCGACGATCGTCTGGCCCTGCCAGCGGCCGAGCACGCGCACCGTCGTGTTGACGCCGAGGCCGCCGCCGACCGCGGCCCAGCTGCCGTCGTACGCCGCGACGTGGTAGACGCCGATCTTGGGCCCGGGTCCGCCGACGTCGCCCGCGACCTCGAACTCGCCGCCGCAGTAGAGGCGGCCGTTCCAGGTGGTCATCGCGATCACGGTCTCGGGATTCACCTCGGCACGCATGACGCCGCCGATCGGCAGCAGCGAGGTGCCGTCGAAGCGCGCGATGCGGTACAGCGGCGTGTTGCCGGTGCGATTGAAGTTGCCGCCGACGTAGACCTCGTTGTTCCAGACCGCGAGCGAGTTCGCGGCGACGCCGTAGCTGTCGTTCTGCACGCCGAGCCCGACCGCGTGCCACTGGCCGCCGTCCCAACTCGCGACGCAATCGGCGAGCACGCTGCCGGCCTGGCCGAACGAGCCCGCGACGTAGACGCGGCCCTGGTTCTTCACCAGCGCCCAGACCGAGCCCCAGAGGAAGTTGTTGATGCCGCCGCCGAGAGGCGCCCACGTGCTGCCGTTCCAGCGCGCGACGTAGCTCGCGGGCACGCCGCCGGCGCGATCGAAGTCGCCGCCGACGTAGAGATCGGTGCCGTCGGACAACAGCGCGCGGCCGACCGCGTAGACGCCGAGCTGCCACTGCAGGCCCGCACCGATGCCCTGCCAGCTCGTGCCGTTCCAGCGCGCGATGCCGTTCACCGTCGTCGTGCCCGAGTGGGTGAACGCGCCCGCGGCGAACAGCTGACCCTGGTGCTCGCACAGCGCCCAGACCTCGCCGTCGAAGCCTGCACCCAGCGGTTGCCAGATGCTGCCGTTCCACCGCGCGACGCGGTTCACGGCCACGCTGCCCGCCTGGGTGAACGCACCGCCGATGACGAGGTCGCCCTGGAACTCGCGCACCGCGCGCACGTGGTTGTCGACGCCGCTGCCGAGCGCGTGCCAGCGCACGCCGTCGAACGCGCCGACGTGGTCGAGCCGGCTGCCGTCGCGCCAGTTCGTCTGCGTCGTGCCGGCGACGAGCTCGTTGCGCCACGTGCCCAGCGCGAACACTCGGCCGCCGACGCCCATGCCGGGATGGTCGAAGTGCGGCGACCATGCGCCCTGGGCCAGCGCGGGCCCGGTGAGCCCCGCGCCGGCGAGCAGGGTGGCCGCGACAGCGCGGTGGAACCGCGCGCGGCGAGGGGGAGAAGCGGGGGAGACGCCGAGGTTGGGGATGTTCATCTTCATTTGCGTGCCACCGACGTTGCGCCAGCGGTCCGCGGCGGCTGCCAGAAATCGCGGGCGTCGGGTTCGCGGGGCGACCCCGCCGAGGCGCGGCAGGCGACATGCGCGGCGCACCCGCCTCATGCCGGCGTGCTCAGGGCGCGCGCAGGCGCAAGCCGTTGGTCGCGCTGAAGCCCTGCGCCGCGGTCGGATCGAGGATCCAGCCCTGGGCCCAGATCTGGAGGCCCGGCAGCGGGCCTGGCCACTGCAGCTCGAACCGCGTGGTCCCGATGCCGCCTCCCCGCCCGACGCCGGAGTCGACATGTGGTGTAACGCCGGCGCTGTGGCGCGAGCTCGAAGGGCGGCTGCTCGTGCAGTGGCAAGGGGCGCCGCGTTCGCAGTGACTCGCCGCGCGCGCGAAGCGCGATCTCGCTCAAAATGCCCCGATCGTGAGGCCGAGCCCACTCGAGCCGATGAGCGCGGTGATCTGGGGACCGGCACCGAGTTGCACTTCGAGCACCTGATGCCAGATCTGCACCCCGACCAGCGAGAGGCTGTTCGGAATGGCGAGCTCGTAGGCGATCGCACCGCCGACCGGCAAGAGGACCGACGTCAGGTCCGGGCTCGCGAGCAGAGCACAGCCAGGGGCCGCGGCAGGATGCAGCTGCGAGAGCGGCGTGCCCGGTGAGGTCAAGCCGACGAGAGCCAGCGCCAACGAACCGGCCACGATCGGACCGCAGGTAGAACGGAAGGAGCTGCCCAACCAAGGCAGGGCGCTGGCTGCAAGCGTCGGCGCGCCGCTGGTGCCGGTGCAACCGGCACCGAGGGCCGTCGCGGCGGCCGGACAGGTCGTAGTCAGGCTCGCGACATTGACGGTGGGCATGCTGTCGACACTCTGGAACTCGCCGCCAGCCAGGAGCTCTCCCTCCGTCAGCATGACCAGCGCTCGCACTCTGCCGACGACGCCGGGCCCGCTGCTTGGTGCCGACCACGCCGAGCCGTTCCAGCGGGCGACGCCACGGGCGGCGAGGCCGCCGGCGGTCGTGAAGTCGCCGCCAGCCATCAGATCGCCATTGGGCAGGACCGCCAGGGACAACACCGGCCCGTTCATGCCGGTCCCCAATGCCGACCAGGTCGCGCCATTCCACCGGGCGATGTAGTTCGCCGGCGTCCCGCCCGCACCCAGGAAGGAGCCGCCGGCAACGATGTCGCCGTTCGGCATGGACACCAAGGCCGCGGCGTCGACGAGGGCATCCGTCCATGTGCCGAGTGGCAACCAGGTCGTGCCAACCCATCGCAGGATGAGGGGGGTACCGAACGGACCGGGGTTGATGACACCGCTGACGGTCAGATCCCCATTCGGGTGGGCGAGCATCGCACGGATCTCGTAGGCCCCGCCGACCAGAGCCAACTGCGACCACGTGGTGCCGTTCCAACGGGCGATGCCGAACACCGGGTTGCTGCCCAGAGTCTGGAAGTTGCCGCCCACCGCGAGATCACCGTTCGGAAGCGTCGCGAAGGCCGTTGCAATGCCCTGCACGCCCAGCCCGACGGGTTGCCACGAGGATCCGCTCCAACGCGCAAGACCGTTGGCGAAGAAGCCGGCGGTCGTGAAGCGGCCACCTGCCCAGAGGTCACCATTCGGCAAGGTGGTCATGGCGAGCACCACCGGCGTGCTGTACACGCCGAGCATGCCGGTGTTGATGGCCGACCAAGCAGTGCCATCCCAGCGGGCAACGTAGTTTGGCGCTGCCCAGCCGGAAGGCGATTCACTGCCACCGACGGCAGCTTGGCCATTCGGCAACGCTGCCGCGGCAAGCACCACCGCGGGCATGACGGCGACGCCGCCACTGGGCGGCAACCACGACGAACCAGTCCAGCGCGCGAGATTGGCAGCGGGGCCGGTACCGGCCGTCGTGAAGACCCCCGCAACGCTCAAGTCGCCGTTCGGGAGCAGAGTCAACGCCAACACATACTGGTACGGACCAGTGACGCCGGCCCCCAGGCCGACCCACGTCGCCCCATCCCAGCGCGCGATGTTGCGCGCCGGAACACCGCTCGCCGTGCTGAACGTGCCACCCGCCACCAGATCGCCGTTGCCGAGCATCGCCAACGAACGCACGTTGCCAAACGAGGCAATGCCATTGCCGAACCCCGACCACGACGTGCCGTTCCAGCGCGCGACATCGATCGCCGGCGCGCTGCCAGCCGTCGTGAAGTCGCCACCCGCCACGAGGTCGCCGTTCGGCAGCAACATGAGTGCATCGACCCGGCCGTTCATGCCCGCGCCCAACGCGGACCACGAGGTGCCATTCCAGCGCGCGATGTTGTTGGCTGTCCCGCCACCCGCAATCGTGAACGAGCCCCCCGCGACGAGGTCGCCATTCGGCAGCGCCGCCAGGGCGCCGATGACCGAGCTGCCGCCACTCAGTCCGCTGCCCAGCGCCGACCACGACGAGCCATTCCAGCGCGCGATGTTGTTGGCCGGAACGCCACCAGCCGTCGTGAAGAAGCCACCTGCCACCAGGTCACCATTGGGCATCGTGACGAGCTTTCTCACGAACGAACCGGTGGGAAGGCCGGTGATACCCGCGCCGAGCGGCGACCAGGACGCGCCGTTCCAGCTGGCGACGTGACTCGCCGGCTGACCGCCGGCCGTTCCGAACTCGCCACCAACCGCGAGGTCGCCATTGGGCAGGACCGCGAGCGCGCTCGCCGCAAAGTCCAATCCTGCGCCAAGGGACGACCACGTCCCCGAGACCGGGTCCTGCATCGCGATGTTGTTGGCCGGTGTATTGCCTGCGAGCGTGAACCACCCCCCGATCACCAAGACCGGCGCCAGCGGACCCGAGCCGTCGGGATCCCACAACAAGGTGGCTCTGATCTCGCCGTTGGTTCCCGGGAGTCCAGTGGCGTGTTGCCACTGTGTCGTGCATTGCGCGGTCGCCGTTCCGCCGGACACGGCAACCACCGAGAACACGGCCCCCAACACCGCGGTACCGCGAGTGATTCTCATCATGGCGCGACCGAGACTACCACGTGCGAAACGACTCGCACAAGGTGCCCGAGCACGCTCGCACTGCTCGCACGCTCACGCTCGGCCGTCGCGGGCGCGCGCTTCACTTGACGATGGCCGTGCGCGCCGCGACCAGCTGGAACGGCAGCGCCGCCCCACCTTCGAGGCCCAGCTGCTTGTTGATCGCCCACAGGTGGTGATCGAGACCGATCTCGGTGTTGGGCACGAAGCCAGGCACCGAGATCACCTGCACGACGGCACCGCCGAGCCCGCGGTGCATCGTGCCGCGCGGCATGTAGACGAGGTCGCCGACCTGCAGTGGCTGCGACTGCACGAGGTCTTGCACCTGCTCGCGCGTCACGGTGTGCGCTTCGATCGCGGGCACCTTCGTCGACGTCAACAGCCGCGCGCCGGGCGGCGCCTGCTGCACGAGGTAGAACTCGTCGAAGCCGCCTTCGCGCGGATGGTAGTGCGTGAACGAGTCGCGGATGCGCACGCGGTGCGCGTTCAACGTGTGCAAGACGTACGGCCCGACCTCGGGGCGCCAGGTCAGCACGATGCGCCGGTAGGCGTCGTCTTCGTCGGCGCAACCACCGGGCTTGTCGGTGATGCGCGGATCCTGGTCGGGCCGGATCACGGCAGGTAGGTCGGCTGGCAGCGGCACGGGCAGCGTGAACGCCAACAGGTCGACAGCGCCGCTGGTGACCTGCCACGTCTCGCCCGCACGCAGCAGCAGCACGTCGCCGACGGTCGGTGCCTCGCCGCGACCCGCGGGCCCTTGCACGAACAGGACCCGATCGGCCGTGGCCGCAGGCAGCGCGCAGCAGCCGGCGTGCCACGCGAGGTCGTAGCCGGGATTGGCGGCTGCGAACGCCTCCCGCAGCGATACGAACCGGCCATCGGCAGCGGCGAGGCTCGCCGTGTGGATGCGTTCGCTGCGCGGCGGCGAGGCCGCACAGGCAGCCAGCGCACACGACACCAACGACAACAACACACGGCGGACGAGCATGGCGGAGATCGGCCACGCGCGGCGGCCGACCGTCAGCCTACCGCCACCACATGCGCGGCGGGAGCGAGACGAGCGGACCTGGTGCTCGCACTTCGCGAGCGCGCGGAGCTTCGTGAGATGCGGACCGCTCCAGATGACGATCGGCCCGGCCAGGCCGCCCGACGCCACGAACCTGCCGTCCGACGACCACGCCAGCGTGAAGACCTCCTTCGCCTCGCTGTCCAACAGCTTCTCGAGCTCGCCGGTGCTCATGTTCCAGATGCCGATCTTGCCGTCGACGTAGCCGATCGCGAGCTTGGTCCCGTCCGGCGAGAACACCGCCTGTTGGGTCATCGGGCGATCGAAGACGTACACCACGTCGCCGGACGCGACGTCGAACACGTGGGTCACATCGTTGCGATTGCCGACGACGAGCAGCTTGCCGTTCGGGCTGAACACCGGAACGAGGCCGCCCTTGGCGCCGTCTGCACCGGTTGATCCGTGTGAACAGCGCCGGCACCGTCACCGACATCGTGCCACCCGGCACGGTCACCTCGCCGAACGCCCTGCAGTTCGACAACCTCGGCAACTTCCTGATCGGTGGCACCGGCGGCAACATCTGGCGCGTCGACCTCGCCGGCAACGCGT
>DASUFY010000320.1:0-12265 GCA_036274315.1 Planctomycetota bacterium
CAGTTCGACAACCTCGGCAACTTCCTGATCGGTGGCACCGGCGGCAACATCTGGCGCGTCGACCTCGCCGGCAACGCGTCGGTGATCGCGACCAATACGAGCCCGGCCGGGTCGGTCTCCGGCCTCGCCTACGTGGCGGGCGGCTGCAGCGTCAACCCGTTCGGCACGGCCTGCAACGGGCCCGGTGGGCCGACGACGATGGTCGCGACGGGCGACTGCTCGATCGGCGGCACGATCACGACGACGTCGATCCACCACGCCGCGAACGCACTCGGCCTCGCCGTGCTCGGCCTGACCGAGATCACGCCGCCGCTCGACCTCGGGTTGGTGTTCGGCGCCACCGGCTGCCTGCTCTACACCAACCCCGATCTGCTCGCGCCGGCGCTGACCGACGGCAGCGGCAACTTCGCGTCCAGCATCACGAGCAACGCGACGTTCGCGGGCCAGAGCCTGTTCGTGCAGCACGCCGTGCTCGAAGGCGCATTGTTCAGCAGCTTCACGAGCAGCAACGCGGTGCGGATCAACTACTGATCCGCGCACGGGCCGGCGCCGCCAGGATCGCGTCGAAGTGGGCGCTGCAGCCGGTTGCCGGAATCCCGATCGTAGGCAGCGGCACGGCGATCAGTGCGGTGCCGAAGAACTTGATCGTCGCAGCCGCCGCCGTAGGAGACAGCCGTCGCCCCCTGTGCCGCGATGGGCATGGCGAGAACGAAGGCCGACAAGACGCTCGACGAAGCGAGCACGATGGAACGCGTGGACATGACCCTACTCCCGTGGAAGTGGTGGAGGTGAGTCCCGAGCGGGCACCGAACAGGTTCGGCGGCGCCGCGCCATGACGACGAGTCCGAGGCGGCCGCGAGAGGGGACAGGTTTCCGGAATACCCGCGCGGATTCGTCGAGCCGGGCGGACGCTCACCGCTGCGGTGAACAGTGCAGATCCGGAGCCCCAGGCGCCGATAGCGCGGGCACCTGGCCCGATGCGATCAAGCCCTCCTCCCCTGCTGCGCCCGTTCGCAGTTGCGTTCGCGGCCCACGCCGCGATGGCCCTGTGCTACGTGCTGTCGCGTGCGCCGGGCACGGCGGCCGCAGGCGACGGGTTCCCCCTCGACGACGCGTGGATCCACATGGTCTACGGCCGCAGCCTCGCCGCGCGCGGCGTGCCCGCCTACAACGACCTGGCCGAAGCGGGCTTCACGAGTCCGCTGTGGGTCATGCTGCTCGCCGTCGCCCATTGGTGCAGCGCCGTCCTGCCGGCCGGGCCCGTGTTCTTCGCCAAGCTGTTCGGCGTGCTCGCCGCCAGCGTGACGACGGCCTCGATCTACTTGTTGGGTCTCCGCCTCACGAGCCGCTCCGCCGTCGCCTCGTTCGCCGCGCTGCTGTGCGTGCTGCAGCCCGCATTGGCCTTCGCCCAGGTGTCGGGCATGGAGGTCAGCCTGACGACCGCGAACTGCGCGCTCGCACTGCTCGCCCTGGCCGATGGTCGGCACCGGCGCGCCGGCGTGTTCCTGGCCCTGGCGGTGTGGAGCCGCCCCGAGTGTCTGCTGCTGGCCATGCTGGCACCCGTGGTCGTCGCCGGGCAGCGCGGCGTGCCCACCGCAGTGCGCGCGCGGCAGACACTGCAGGTGCTCGCGCCGACGGCCGTCGCCGTCGCGTCGTGGTGCGGCTACTGCCTGATCGTGACCGGTCATCCGCTGCCCAACACGGTCTATGCGAAGTTCCGGATGACCGGCATCGGCGACGGGCTGCGAGCGATGGGCGAGGCGTTGGGGCGGCTGCCGAGCAACCTGTTCGCCGTCGGCGTGCTGTTCGCTGTTCTTGGCGTTGTGCGCGCGCCGAAGACCCGTGAGCCGTGGCTCGCGGGCCTGATCGGCGTCTTCCCGTTCGCGTTCCTGTTCGCGGTCGTGCGCTCGCGGCCCTTTCCGCCCGATGCCGGCGACTTCTTCTACTTCGCGCGCTATCCGGCACCGGCCTGGCCGTTCCTGCTGCTGGCGACCGCGCTCGGTGTGCACGCCGTGTGGCAGGTCGCCGCGCGGCAGAGCCGCCCAGCGGTGCGCTACGGGGTGCGCGCGTTGACGGCAGCAGCGGTGGTCCTCGCGCTGATCGGGCACCCGCAGGCGTTGGCCCGATCGATCGAACGCTTCGCCTGGAACTGCCAGAACATGAACGAAGTGCAGGTCGCGTTCGGCGACTGGGTCGCGGCCAACGTGCCCGCGGATCGAGCGGTCGCGATCAACGACGCGGGCGCCATCCGCTACTTCGGCGGCCGGCGCACGATCGACCTGATCGGCCTCAACGACCAGAGCGTCTTGTTCATGGAGCCGCCGCTGGCCGCGCGCTGCAGCACTGCCGATGCGTTCGCCGATCTGCTGCTGGCGCGTGGTGCCGACCACTTGATCATCTTCCGCAGCTGGTTTCCGGGCCTGGTCGAGCAGCCGCGTTTTGCCGCGCGCTTTGCCGTGGCGAAGGTGCTCGTGAGCCCGCACTACACCGTTGCCTCGCCGAAGTCGGGTCAGGCCGAGATGGTCGCCTACCGGGTGTTGCCTGGCGACACGGCGCGACCGCCGCGCTGAGCTGCGGCTGGTGACGCGGTGCGCGATGGGCGCGCCGCCCGTCAGCCGGGCCCGCCGAAACGCCGTGACAGCGCCGGCGCGATCCCGCTCATGAGAGCCAGTCCCTCCGGGGTGCTCCATGAAGACCATCACTGCCATCACGACCGCCGCACCGGCTCCGAACCCGCATGCGCCGGAATCTCCCCGCTCCACGAATCGGCCGTTGTCCCGTGGCTCGGCAACCGGGCTCATGGTCCTGGCGGCGGCATGGTTCGGCATGGGCAACGCGGCCGCCCAATGCACGAACGCCTGGCTGCCCATGAACGGGTCGGCCGCGCTGAACGGCTACGTCGCCAAGACGATGCTTTGGGACCCCGACGGCCCTGGGCCGGCCACGCCCGTGCTGGTCGTCGCCGGCAACTTCACGCAGGCCGGTCCCCTGGCCAGCAATCACATCGCGCTGCTCGACCTGGCCACGGGCGCGTGGTCGGCACTCGGCACGGGCCTGAACGATCGCGCCTCTGCCCTGGCGATCCTGGCCAACGGCGACCTCGCCGTCGGTGGCGAGTTCACGAGTGCCGGTGGCGTGAGCGCCAACCACATCGCGCGTTGGAATGGTACGTCGTGGTCGGCGCTGGGTTCGGGCGTGTCGGGGGTCTTCGCGGCCAGTGTCACCTCCCTCACCACGCGGCCGACCGGCGAACTCCTGGCGGCGGGGTGGTTCACCACTGCGGGTGGCGTCAGCGCCAACAACATCGCGAGTTGGAACGGCACGTCGTGGTCGGCACTCGGTGCAGGAACCGACAGCACCGTCGCAGCACTCGCCACGCTCGCCAATGGCACCGTGGTTGCCGGGGGCAACTTCACCAGCGCGGGCGGCGTGAGCGCCAACCGCATCGCGCATTGGGACGGTTCGTCGTGGTCCGCACTCGGCTTGGGAATGGACGGGGACGTCACGTCGCTGCTGGTACTCGCGAACGACAGTATCGTCGCCGGCGGTCACTTCGACACTGCGGGCGGCATCGCCGCCAGCCGCATCGCCGAGTGGCGCGGCACGTACTGGTCACCACTCGGTCCGGGCATCGGCAACGCCCAGAACGGTACGCCCTACGCGCTCGCGACCTTTTCGAATGGCGACCTCTTTGCCGGCGGCGCGTTCCTCAATGCCGGCAGCCTGGTCACCAACATGGTGGCACGATGGGATGGTGCGTCGTGGTCGACCGTCGGCGCTGGCTTCAATTGGGTCGTCTTCGCCGCGACCGCGCTCACCAACGGCCACCTCATTGCCGGGGGCGCGTTCATGACGACCGGTGGATCGAGCGTCAACTACATCGCGCGATGGGACGGTACGTCGTGGTCGGCCATCGGCTCCAATGCGAGTGCGAACGACGTCGTGCACGCGCTCACGACGCGGAGCAACGGCGATCTCGTGGCCGGCGGTGACTTCACGGCAGTGGCCGGTGTGAGTGCTGGCCGGGTCGCGCGCTGGAACGGCGCGTCGTGGTCGTCGCTCGGCACGGGCATGAACAACACGGTCCGTGCCCTCGCGACGGTGGCCAACGGCGATGTCGTCGCTGGTGGCGACTTCACGTTCGCCGATGGCTCGCCCGCGAGCTACATCGCACGATGGGATGGCGCGCAGTGGGAAGCCGTCGGCACCGGCATGAACGGTGCCGTCCATGCTCTCACGGCCTTGCCCAACGGCGACTTGGTCGCTGGCGGTGCGTTCACCACGGCGGACGCTCTGCCAGCCAACCACGTCGCGCGGTGGGCCGCCACGTCTTGGGTATCCCTCGGCTCCGGCATGAACGGCAGCGTCGATGCACTGACGACGCTGCCCAACGGCGACGTCGTTGCCGCCGGGACGTTCACGATCGCCGGCGGTGTGGCCGCCAACCACATCGCGCGGTGGAACGGCACGGGGTGGCAGGCACTCGGTTGGACGGCGGGCGACATCTACACGGTGCACGCGCTCGCCAACGGCGATGTGCTGGTGGGCGGTCAGTTCACGGTGGCGGGTGGCGTGAGCGCCAACCGCATCGCGCGGTGGAACGGCACGTCGTGGTCCGCACTCGGCACGGGAGTCAACAACCGCGTCTTCGCCATCCACACGCTGGCGAACGGCGACGTGGTCGCCGCAGGTGGATTCAGCAGCGCGGGCGGCGTCAGCGCCGACCGCATCGCGCGTTGGGATGGCAGCTCATGGTCAGCGTTCGGCGCGGGCCTGGACTTGCAGGTGAACGCCCTCGCGAGGCTGCCCGCCGGCGACCTGGTGCCGGGTGGTTACTTCACCACCGCGGGTGGCGTCGCAGCCGAGCACCTGGCGCGGCTCACGACGACGTGCCCGGCAACGGTCACCGCCCATGGCTTGGGTGGCACGGGCTCCGGTGGCCTCAACGTGCTCACCGCGAGCACGCTGCCGTGGATCGGCAGCACGTTCCGCGCGTCGGCGACCGGCATGCCGCCGTTCGCGTTCGTGCTCGGCATCACCGGCTTCACGACCGTGTCGATCCCGCTGGCGGCACTGTTGCCGCAAGGCGTCGCCGGCAACAACCTGCTCGTCTCGCTCGACTTGATCGACGTGCTCTTGCCGAACGGTGGCGCCGTGTCGACCCAGATCGCGATCCCGGACGTGCTCGCCCTCGTCGGCCAGCAGTTCCATCACCAGGTCGTGCCGATCGAAGTGGACCTGTCGTTGGCGTTCACCGCGATCACGAGCAGCAACGCCCTGACAATGACGATCGGCAGCTTCTAACCCCCGGTGCGCGGACTCTGGCTCTACGCCGTGTCCCGTCGCTACTGATGAAGAACCTCGTGCGCGAGTTGCAGACCGAACGCGGCTGGTCGCAGGGCGAACTCGCCGAGCGGCTCGGTGTCTCGCGCCAGACGGTCAACGCGCTGGAGACAGAGAAGTACGATCCCAACCTGCCGCTGGCGTTCGCGATCGCCGACCTCTTCGGCATGCGGATCGAGGAGCTGTTCTGCCCGTCGGCGCGCGTCGACGCCGGTAGGGCAGGCGGTGGCGGCGTTGGCGCATTGCCGGGCGAGAGCGCGCAGGAGGTCGAAGTGCGGTCGTGACATCCGCCGCGAAAGTTCACGGATGGGGCGTCACGAACCGTTCGCGAGGCCATTGGAGAGCACGTCGCCACCTCGTCGCCGTCGCCAACCGGACTCCCATGAAGCTCCTGCCTCTGGTGTTCCTCTCGACCTCCCTCGCCGCCCAGAACCCTGCCGGAGCGTCGCCGAACGCGGCGGGCGAGGCGGCGGACCAGAAGGCCTCGGTCGCAAGCGCCCTGACGGATCTGGCCCGCTCCCTCGACGACCCCGAGCTGGTGCTGTTCGACCAACCCGAGGCGGACGGTCCGACCTGGGGGCGAGCCAGCAACTACAAGGTGAGCTTCGACCTCGACGGCTGGAGGTTCCTCGCCAAACCGCTGCCGGGTGCGCCGGCGCTGGCGCCGTTGCGCGTGCACACGGAGCTCGGTGATCGGCAGGCGCCGCAGCTGGTAGTACCCGTCGCCGTCGGCCACGGTGCGCGCGAGTTCCTGGCCCCCGGCGTCGGTCACCCAGACCTCGGCCGCCGGCACGCCGTCGTGCACGACCGTGACGATCCGGCCGAAGAGCGCTACGTCCGGCCACCGGCCTTCCTGGGCGGGCGCCGCCGCGCACGCGGCGACGACAAGGACGAACGAGCGCGCGGCGTTCATGGCAGCGATCCGGTCACGGCCGCACGAGGTCAGCGTTCGCCGGGATCCGGTGAGTGAATCGTTGCCAAGAACGCCAGCCCGCGCTGCCCTGCGGCAGCATCGCCGGCGCCGGGATGCTGTTGATGCCGGCGCGAAATCACCGTGGCGGCACGTGGATGACGAGTTCTGGATTCGGGCCGCCGAGGATCGTGATCTGTGACTCGCAGAGCCGCCGGGCGCGGCGCCAGATCGCCAGTCGCCCGGCACCGGGCATGCGCTGCGCCAGCACCAGCCGACCGTCGCGATCGGCACGATCCGCCTGCCACGACACGTGCTGGAAGCCGTCCTGCAGCAGGGTTGCGTGCACGCCGCGCGCGGGGGTGTCGTCGGCTTCGAGCACGCGCACCGGCAGCGTGGCCCAACCCGAGACGCGCACGACGAACGTGCGCGGTGCAGTCGATGTGAGGAACGGCTCGACGCGCACGGGGGCCAGTTCCTCGTCGTATCGCTCGCCGGCGCGCCGCGGCGTGATCACCAGCGCACAGCTTCGTCCGAGCGGCAGCGTGGCGAGTTCGAAGCGATTGCCTTGCCGCGACGCGGCCACACGCGATCGGACCGCGTCAGGATCGTCGAGATCGATCAGTTCGACATCGAAGTTCTCGACTGGTCGCCCATCGTCGGCCCGCACCACTTCGCCTCGCACGTCGCAACCGCGAACCTGCGCCTCGCTGAGTCGGAACTCGATGTCGACACGGCCGGGCTGCACACCAACCTGGCGGTAGCCCAGCGCCGAAGCGCCGGGCACCGGAAAGGCCTGCAGCTGCCAGGTCGTGCCGGGATGCACCGACAACGCGAAGTTGCCGTTGCGGTCCGTGATCGCCGCCGATGGCTCGCCGAACATGGCGGCGCGCGAGGGCACCGCATTGGCGCGCGTTGCCGAACCTGCTTCTGCGCTGGCGCGGACCCTGGCGCCGGGAATTGCCGATCCGTCAGCGGCCAGCACGACGCCGCGGATCGCCGCGGCGGTGCGCAAGGACAGCCGCACTTCGGGATGCGGCCGCACCGCCGAGGGCTCGACCCACAGCACATCGCTGTTGGCGCTGCCGCCGGCACTGGCGATCAGTTGGTAGCGTCTGTACTGGCGGACCTCGAACGCGAAACGACCGTCTGGCCCGGTCTTGTCGTCCACGGTCTCCATGTCGTTGGCGTCCTGCGCGGGATCCGCGAGGTGGTACTCGCGCCAGGCATGGACGTTGGCGCCTGCCACCGGCGCACCCGCCGGGTCGACGACGACGCCCGCGATGGTGATGGCACCGGGGAACGTCAACCGCAGATCGGGTGGATGCTCGGATCTCACTTCGAAGGCGTCGCGGAAGGTGCGCTCGTCACCGAGCGACGCATCGATGGCATACACACCAAAGAACTGCAGCGGCACGACGAACCGCCCGGCGGCATCGGCCGTCACGGGCGCGGGCTCGGGCGGTTCGCCGCGCTGCAGCGAACTCCAACCCTGCACGTTGACGTGCACGACGGCGCCGACGGCCGGCGTGCCGTCCACTCTCCAGACTGTGCCACGCTGCAGAACCGGCACCTGCAGCACGAACACTCTCTCCGCGTCGGCATCCACGTGGCTCAACAGCCAAGTGTCGCCGGTGCGGCAATCGCCCTTCCGCGCCGCGACCGCGACGCCGCGTCGGTCGAAGACGGCGCTGGCCCTGCCATCGGCGCCGGTCGGCACTTGCAGGATCGGGTGCTCGGCATGCGAGAGCACAGTTCCATCCTTTCCATCCTTCGGAAGCTCGGGGCCGGCCCAGACCTGGATGGTCGCATCGGCGACGGGCAGGTCGTTCTCGTCGGTGACGAGGAATCGCGCGGACCACTCGGTGACGGTGGCGCTGGGGCTGTCGTCCGACATCGGCTCGGCACCCGGCACCGGCGGCGTCGGTACCTCCAGGCGTTCGTTCGGCCTCGGCGCCGGCTCGGCGTGCATGGTGATGGCGCCTGCTGGCTCCCTCTCGAAAGCCGGAGGTGGCTGTTCGCCAAACGAGGACCAGGGAATCGCCACTGCGATCACCAATACGGCGACCGCACCGACGAGGAGTTTCGTCTGCATCATCATCCCCACGAACAGGGCCACACCACTGCCGGCGAGTGCCGCCGTCACACCCTCGCGCGCGGAGACGATCGTCCCGAGCGGCGCGGCCCAGCGCTGACGTTCGCCGTAGTTGCGATCCAATCGCGCGCGCAGGCGTTCGAGCCCGCGCTGCAACCGCGAGCGTACGGTGTTGCGCGGCACGGCCAGTTTGGTCGCGATCTGCTCCGGCAGCAGTCCGTGCCAGAAGCGCAGCACGATGACGCTGCGGAACGGCTCCTCGAGCTCTCGCACCGCAACGGCGACGTTGGCGATCAGTTCGGCCTGTTGCGCGAGCGATGCCGGATCGCGGTCATCGACGAGCGAGCACGCGACGGTGCGTTCCCGGACCCGGCGGCGCGCATCCCTGCGATGGGTCAGCAGGGCGAGTTTGTGCACGACGCCGCGCAGCCACAGCCCGGTGTGTCGGCGGCTCCGTGTTGGACTGGTCAGCGCCGCCGTCAATGCGGACTGCACGACGTCGTCGGCGGCGTCGGGCCCGACCAGGTTGCGGGCCAGCCGGTGCAACGCGTTGGCATCGCGCAGCAACAAGTGCTCGGCCGGGTCCAGCGGTTTGGGTGCCATGCTCGGATCCAGAGTTGCCGCGGCGCACTTCGAGGACTCCGGGAAGTGTACGGGGGTTGGCAGCCAGCGAACGCGGTTCCGCGACGACGTGTGCAGGAACTTCGCACGGGCGCGAGGCCCTGGTCGGAACGCCGCGTGGCTGCGCACGAGGGGTCAATGGGGGCGTGGCCGCCGCCGAATCGCCGTTCGCAACGGCGGATCGAGCGCGAGCGCGGGTCGCCATGCCTCCCCGCGCGTGGCTTCGTGCGAACGCGCGGCGCCTTCCTCCCTGAACTGCAACTCAGTGCAACATGTTCGTGGTGGGCATTGCCGGGCCCCTTCTCGGGTGCAACGATTTGCGCCCTCGTTTGACAGCCGGGGGCGAACGTCTCGGACCCGGCTTCCCTGTTCCCCCCGTGAGCCATCCATGCAACGCACCTCACTCGCCCTGGCAACCAGCCTCCTGCTCACCGCGCCGTTCGCTGCCGCGCAGAGCTGCCTCAACACCATCAACCCGTTCCTCAGCAACAACGGCGGGTCGGTCGGCGGCGCGATCTTCTTCGACCTCACCGTCACCGGCGGGGTGATCGTGCAGTCGCTGACCACCAACTACAGCGCCGCCGTCGGGACCCCGGTCGGGATGACCGTCTACACCTTCCCCACCACCTACGTCGGCAACACGGGCAGCGTCGCTGGTTGGACGCTCGCTGGCATGGACGACGGCACGTCGCTCTCGGCTGGCACCGACGCCATCACCACGATCACGCTCGCCGCTCCGATCGTGCTCACGGCCGGCAGCTACGGCGTCGCCCTCGTCGCGACGGGCTCCGCGCACCGCTACACGAACGGCATCGGCACCAACCAGAACTTCAACGATGCGTTCCTCGCGATCGCGGCGGGCGGGGCGCAGAACGTGCCGTGGACGGGAGCTCCCATCGCCAATCGCGTCTGGAACGGCTCGATCTGCTATGTGCCGGCAGCGGGTCTCTTCCCGAACTTCAGCGCGACTCCGCTCTCGGGCCCGGTCGGCACCAACGTCGCGTTCACCGACCTGACCTACACGTCGGACCCCGCTGGCCTCACCGGGTGGCTGTGGGACTTCGAGAACGACGGCATCTTCGATTCGGGGCTGCAGAACCCGACACACACCTACCTTGCCGAAGGCGTCTACTCGGTGACGCTGCAGGCATTCGATGCCTTGCACGGCATGGCGAGCGTCACGAAGACCGGCTACGTCAGCATCGACACGGTCGACGCCTCGTTCACCTCCTCGGTGGTCAGCGGCACGACAGTGCAGTTCACCGACACGTCGACGGGCGGCCCGACCTCCTGGGCGTGGGACTTCCAGAACGACGGCACCGTCGACTCGAACTTGCCGAACCCGGTGTTCACCTACCCCTCGGCGGGCGCCTACAACTGTCGCCTGACTGTGTCGGATGCCATCAGCACCGACACCATCGTCGTCAACCTCGGCGTCGGCATCATCCCCGTGCCGCCGTTCGGCAGCACCTTCACGGCGAACTCGACGCGCGGCTTCTGGTTCCAGGCGCCGGTGCGGTTCTCGGTCGTCAGCATGTCGGTGCCCGACGAGACGGCATTCGGTGTGCAAAACGTGGCGCTCTATCGCCTGGCGGGCGCGCCACCCGTGTTCTCGGCCAGCGCCACCGGTGGCCTCGAGTTCTACCAGGGCGGCGCGCCGAGCGGCACGCCGATCCCCTGCGCCGTGAGCTTCGAGGCCGGTGAGTACGTCGGTGTGCTGGGCGCCTGTGGCACCGCGACCTCGCTGCGCAACTCGTACGGCACGCCAGCCGGTCCGTACGCTTCGTCCGTGCTCGGCAGCCCGATGACGCTGACGCGCTTCCTCTCCCAGACCAACATCGTCGCCGTGAATGGCACGGGCGCCTACTCGCAGGAACCCGCCGCGGCGATCAGCCGCGTGATCCTCGGTGTCTCGGCGTGCACGTCGATTGCCTACGGCGCGGGCTCCCCCTCGGGTGCCGGTCCCGCGGCGCCGGTGCTGAAGACGGGCGCGCTGCCATGCCTCGGCGCCACCGCGGTCATGATCGTCGAGAACCAGGACGTCAACGCGATCGGCCTGATGGCGATCGGTGTCGGCCGGGCCTCGGTGCCGACGCCGCTCGGCACTGTGCTGCTCGGCAGCATCGACGTCATCGACGTGATGAACGGCGGCGCGCTGCTGAACATCGGCAGCAACAGCTACTCGTTCAACGTGCCGAACGTCCCGGCCCTCAACGGCACCGGGCCGTACAACTGGCAGAACGCGAACCTGCTCGTGCCTTCAGGCCAGATCGCGCTGTCGAACGGCCTGGAGTGGTTCCTGGCCCTGTAGTCCGCGCCCCGTGAGCGGCCGGCGGTCCGTGCGGATCGCCGGCCGCCGGTTCGCGGCGCCTTCGCGCAGCTCGCGGAACGAGGGCCGGCGGTCCGTACCGCGCGGCGCCAGAACCGAGCGACCCGCGTCCCATCGTCGCGCTTCCGCGCCGTGAGCCGGTGTTCCCCTACACTGCCGGTTTCAGGAGCAACCGTCATGCAACGATCCCCACTCTCCCTCGTGCTCGCCTCGTCATGGCTCGCCACCATTGCCTACGCACAGGTGCTGCCAGGTGACATCGGCGTCACCGGCTTCTCGACGACGGCCTTCGGCATCGCGACGCCACCTTCGGTCACCGGCTACACGACGGCGGGCTTCGGCGGCACCGGCACCTCGCAGGCGATCCTGCACGACCCGTCGACGTTCGTCGACTTCATCGTCGGCGGCTTCGGCTTCGTCGGTCGCGCGACGATCACGGGACCGGGCACCGTCAGCTACACGCTCATCACGGCCGGCATCGGCACTGCCTCGCAGATGAGCTGGGACGGCAGCGGCAACATCATCGTCGCTGACGCGGGCACCTCCCAGGTGCGCAGCGTCTCACCCGCCGGCGTCGTCACCGACCTGTCGATCGGCACGCAGCCGTGGGGCACCACGGTCAATGCCGGCGCCTATGATCCGAACACCGGCGACGTCATCGTCGGCAACAACGGCGGCCTCTACCGCCTGCCGAACGGCTCGACGACGGGTGTGCCGATCGTCACCGGCCTCGGCAGCCCCGCCTACGTGTCGAACGTGCAGTTCGACCCCTACAACGGCGACATCATCGCGACGGTGCTGAGCGTGCACCGGTTGATCCGTGTGGACAGCGCCGGCACCGTCACCGACATCGTGCCACCCGGCACGGTCACCTCGCCGAACGCCCTGCAGTTCGACAACCTCGGCAACTTCCTGATCGGTGGCACCGGCGGCAACATCTGGCGCGTCGACCTCGCCGGCAACGCGT
>DASUFY010000321.1:0-4647 GCA_036274315.1 Planctomycetota bacterium
CGAGACGGTGCACGGCGATTCGTTCCTGATCGGCAAGTACGAGCTGACCCAGGGCCAGGTGCAGGCCCTCGGTGAGCAGGTGCAGGCGCTCGGCCGCCCGGGCAGTTCGAACTTCGGCGACGAGACCTACACGGCGCGCAATCCCGAGGAATCGGTGCTCGGGCCGGTCGTGTCCGCCTGGCTGCCTCACTTCGGCCTGCGCCTGCCGACGACGACCGAATGGGAGGTCGCGGCGCGCGCCGGCTCGGGCACGATCTGGGGCGTCGGCGACCGCGTCGAAGCGCTGCAGGGTCACGCCAACGTCGCCGACGCGACGCTGGCCAGGGCGACGGAGATCGGCCGGTCCGGCGACGAACGCGTGGAGGACGGCTTCCTCTCGCACGCGCCGGTCGGCAGCTTCCTGCCCAACGCGTTCGGCCTGCACGATGTGCTCGGCAACGTCGCCGAACTGACGACCGCGAACTCGCCGACGGGCATCATGCTGTTCTTCGCGCGCGGCGGTTCCTTCATGCTGAAGCCGGTCGATTGCCGGCTCGGGTCGGTCCGGCACGTGATGCCGAACCAGACCACGCCCGAAATCGGCTTGCGCGTGGCGCGCAGCCTGCGGCGCGACTGAGGGCGGCGGGTTCGCACGCGCCGCCGCCGCCGGGCCAGGGCCGCGCGTCAGTTGCCCTTCTGCGGATGGCTCGGTTCGGGGCCCTTGCCCGAGATCCAGCGCAGGAAGTCACCGAGGCCGGGCCCGAACACGAGGTCGAGCGCGAGCGTCACCGGCGTCAGCACGGCCTTGACGAGGAACCCGCTGTCGAGCACCACCGCATGGAACGAGCGGTCGTACCGGTCCTCCTGCACCAGCATCGTCGAGTCGATGCGCAGCGCGTCGCGGGCCGGTGCCGCGGCGAGCGGTGCTGGCGCCGCCTGCAGGTACCAGCTCGAGCGATGCGTGCAGCGCTCGCCGTCGACGTGCAACCCGCTCGACAGCCACACACGATCGGGCCGCAGGCGCAGGAACACCGGCGCCCCGTCGCGATGCACACGCACGAGCAGCGACAGCTCGCGCAGCGCGGCGAGCCGGTCGGCCAGCGGCGCTTCCTCGTCGTCGGCCGCCTCGGGCAACACCGCGCCGTCGGTGGCGCCGCCGAATGCCGGTCGCCCTTCGGCATCGACGAAGACCCAGGCCTCGGCGTGCACCGCGATCGGCGCGCCGACGAGCCGGCGCAGATCGACGGCCGACAGCCGCTCCGCGCACTGCCGGTACACGACCGGCAGTTCCGCGCCGGGACCGGCGGCCCGCAGGTAGGCGTTGGGTCGCACCGTCGCGAGCACCCGCGCCGCGTCGGGCGAGACGTCCGCCGCGCGCACCGCCGAACCGATCGCCTCGGTCCGCAGTCGCAGCTCGAGATCGAGCACGGCGTCGTCGCCCAACACCTCGTTGGCGGCATAGCTGCGCAGCGCCTCGACGGTGGCCGACTGCACCTCGCAGAACTCCGGGTCCGCGAGCAGGGCCGCGACGAACTCGGCCCCGGCACCGATGTGCGGGCGCAGCCACCAGCGCCCGGGCGCGTGCTGGTCATCGCACCACCAGAGACCGTTCTCGAGCACGGGCCGGGACTCGACCAGGGTGCCGGCGACCTGCGTCGTGCGCCGGTCGGCGAGCTGTTCGACCATGGTCGGCTCCGGCCACGCGTAGCCGCCCCACAACGCGCCGGTCAGGCAGCCGGACAATGCGGCGAGCGGTGCCAGCGCGAGGGCCCGCAGACTTCGCCGCACCCGTCGGGTTCGTTCGCTCATGCGCGCCACCAGCGCAGATCGTCGGGTCTCGTCGGCCCGCCGTCAAAGCCCGGGCCGCTGCTGGCCGGGCGGAACACCGGCAGCATCGCCCGACTTGCGACCTCGAATCGCGCACTCCGGCTGTAGCGCCGCGCGCACCCCGGCCTTCGAGGCAAGGTCCGGCACCCGCGACGGCGCACGCGGGATCGACGCCCAACTCCGCGCCCAAGGCTGACTGACACATGTTCCGTTCCCTCCGTTCCGTCCTCGTCGTGGCCGCCGTCGCGGCTCCCCTCTACCTCGGCACCGGCAACACCCTGCGCGCACAGACCGGCGAACGCAGCCGCTGGGACCAGGTCACGCTCGGCAACAGCGACCTCGGCGTCGATGTCATCGGCTGGGCCCGCACACGCAACACAGGCACCGAGCGGCGCGTCGACGAGGCCGCCTGGATCCAGCTACGGCTGTTCGGCTCCAGCATCGAGCTCGAACGCATCGCCGCGACGGCGATCCGCAACGGCTCGAGCTTCTTCGGCTCGGCCGGCCTGCGTCGCGGCGAGATGACGGTGCGCAACGACTCCCTGTCGAACAGCGGCACGCTCTCCTACCAGAGCAGCGCGAGCGTCTTCCCGAGCAACCGGTACGCGACGTTCTACATCTTCGGCGTCCCGATCACGGTCGGTGTCAACATGGGCCACACGGGGGTCATGAACATGTCGCTGCTCAACTGGACGAACTCGAACGCGAGCGTGCTCAGCGGCTCGATGGACTCCTATGCGTGGGGCTGGGCTTCGATCGGCATCGGCGTGCCCGGCCTGCAGGGTGGTGCCCAGGTCGCCATCCAGATCGGCCACCAGCGCTTCGACGGTGTGCTCGGTGCCTACACCAACTACATCAACACGTCGTATCTCGGCTACTCGATGACGCCGATCCGGCTCCTGCTGCGGCTCTTCCTGCAGATCACCTTCCTGACGGGCTACCTGAACGTCGCCGATGCGACGATCGGCGAGCGCGTGCTGGATCCGTTCATGCCCTGATCGCGCAGCAAGAGCGCGGCCGTGCCCGCACGGCTTCCACCGGCGGCGTCCTGCGGGGCGCCGCCGGCGGTTTTCCACCGCGATGCGTAGCGCGCACCGCTCGCTGGCCTTCGAGACGGCGTCCGGCTCCCGCGATGGCGCACGCGGGATCGAAGCCCAACTCCGCGCCCAAGGCAGATGGACACATGTTTCGTTCCCTTCGTTCGCTTCGTTCCCTTCGTTCGCTCCTCGCCGCGGCAGCCGTCGCGGCTCCCTTCCTCGCGACGACCTCGCTGCGCGCCCAGCTCGGCGAAGTCAGTCGCTGGGACGAGGTCGCCATCGGCAACAACATCCTCAACGTCGACGTGGTCGGATGGGCACGCGCCCGCGACTCGATCCAACGGCGCGTCGACGAGGCTAGTTGGTCCACCGTGCACCTGGTCAACACCACCGTGGAGCTGCAGCGCATCGCCGCGACGGCGATAGCCAGCGGCGGCTCGTTCTCGGGTTCGACGAGCCTGCGCCGCGGCGGTCTGACGATCCGCACCGACGTGCGGACCAGCACGGGAACCGTCGCCTACGCGAGCTCGGGCAGCGTCATGCTCGGCAACCCACAGAGCTTCGCCTCCCTCATGAACGGCTTCACGGTGTACCTCAACATGGCCGTGAGCCACACGGGCGTCATGAACCTGTCGCTGATCGACTTCGCCGGCGCCAGCGGCTGCGTGCTCAGCGGCCAGATGGCCTCGTATCCCTCGGCGTGGGTGACCGCGGCCACCAACGTGCCCGTGCTGCCGGCCAGCGTCGAGCAGGACGTGCGGCTCGGCCAGCAGGTCTTCTCGGGTCAGCTCGGTGCCTACACCGGCTACCTGAGCACCAACCAACTGAACTACGACGTCTCGGCGCTGCGCCTCTACCTGCGGCTCCTGCTCGGCTTCAGCCCGTTCCAGTCGTCGACCACGCTCGTCGACGCCTCGGCGCCGGCGCGCCACTACGCGCCGTTCCTGCCCTGAGACCGCGAGGACCCGGCCGCGCCCGCGGCGGCCCCGGCGGCGGCATTGCGGCGGCGCCCCGCGGGCCGCCGCCGGCGGTTTTTGCGGACCCCGTGTAGCGCCCGGGGCGCGCGAGCCTTCGAGGCGGGGTCCGGCCGTCGCCGGCCCCATTGCTCCGCTTCCCAGTCTTGGTGATCCCGATGAACATCTCGCGTCCCGTGCTGCTCGCCTGCTCGCTGGCCTCGCTGCTGCTGCTGTCCGCGGCGGCACTGCTCGGCTTGGAACGATCGGAACCGGCGCTCGCCGGGGCCACCGCGGCCGCGCCCCGGACCGGGCCGGTCGCCCCCCTGCCCGCCGCCTCGTCGCAACGCGACGTCGCGCGCAGCGCCGGCTACACCGCCGAGCCGGGCACGCAGCTCGACTACGACCTGCACCTCGAACTCGGCCTCGCGCTCGCAAACTCGAACGGCGCGGCGGCGGCGCAACCAGCACCGCGCGTCGTCCTGCAGTTCGACGGCTCGCTGCAGCTCGTCGTGCTGGGCCGCCGCGACGACGAAGTGCTCGTCGGGTATCGCACGCAAGGTGTGCGGCTCGCCGTGCAGGGCAGCACCGAGCAGGCCACGGCGGACTGGTCGCTCGTGCTGCAGCGCGCGCTGCAACAGGGCTTCGACGTGCGCATGGACGCGCGCGGCCGCCCGCTCGCGATGCGCTTCCTCGGCGAGTGGACCGGCGAGCAGCGCAACTTCGCGCGCGGCTTCGTCGGCGCGTTCCGCTGCGAGTTCCAGCGCAGCGGCACCTGGGCGAGCTCGTTCGACGACACGATGGGACACCACGTGTTCGAATCGCGGGCCGAGCCGAACGGCGACGACGTG
>DASUFY010000322.1:0-27177 GCA_036274315.1 Planctomycetota bacterium
AACGCCGCGATCGACCAGCAGTGCGAACGTTGGCTGCTCGAGCACGGCCAGGTCGACGACGCCAACGAGAAGATCGACGACTACTTCCGGCAACGGGGCGTGCCCCGGCCCCACTACCGCGGTGAGCTGCCGGACGGCCACGATGGCCTCGGCACGCTGCTGCTCGGCGTCACGGGCGACCAGGTCGTGCCCAAGGACGTCTACGAGAAGATCCGCGGTGAGACGCTCGCCGTCGTGCGCGGCACGGTGCAGGCCGACATCCTCAAGGAGGACCAGGCCCAGAACACGTGCATCTTCAGCACCGAGTTCGCCCTGCGCATGATGGGTGACGTGCAGCAGTTCTTCACCGAGAACCGCGTGCGCAACTTCTATTCGGTGTCGATCTCGGGCTACCACATCGCCGAGGCCGGCGCCAATCCGATCACGCAGCTCGCGTTCACGCTCGCCAACGGCTTCACCTACGTCGAGTACTACCTGAGTCGCGGGCTCCACATCGACGAGTTCGCACCGAACCTGAGCTTCTTCTTCAGCAACGGCACCGACCCCGAGTACGCGGTGATCGGCCGCGTTGCACGCCGCATCTGGGCCAAGGCCATCAAGCATCGCTACGGCGGCAGCGAGCGCAGCCAGATGCTCAAGTACCACATCCAGACTTCGGGGCGCTCGCTGCACGCCCAGGAGATCGACTTCAACGACATCCGCACGACGCTGCAGGCGCTCTACGCGATCTACGACAACTGCAACTCGCTGCACACGAACGCCTACGACGAGGCGATCACGACGCCGACCGAACACTCGGTCCGGCGCGCCATGGCCATCCAGCTGATCATCAACAAGGAACTGGGCCTGGCGAAGAACGAGAACCCGCAGCAGGGCAGCTTCGTCATCGAAGAACTGACCGACCTCGTCGAAGAGGCCGTCTACGCCGAGTTCCTGCGCCTGTCCGAGCGCGGCGGCGTGCTCGGCGCAATGGAGACGATGTACCAGCGCAGCCGCATCCAGGACGAGTCGATGCACTACGAGTCGTTGAAGGCGACCGGTGAGCTGCCGATCATCGGCGTCAACACGTTCCTCGGTCGCGACGGCTCGCCCATCCAGGTCGTGCGCGAGGTCATGCGCAGCACCGACGAGGAGAAGCAGGCACAGATCGAAGGGCTCGAGCAGTTCCACCGCGCCACGGCAGACCGGGCGCCCGACGTGCTCGCACGACTGCAGCGCGACGCACTCGACTCGCGCAACGTGTTCGCGAGCCTGATGGAGGCAGCCAAGGTCTGCTCGCTGGGCCAGATGTCGGCCGCGCTGCACGGCGTCGGCGGCCAGTACCGCCGCAACATGTGAACGGCGAGACCGGCGCGAGCTATTGCCAGCCCTGGATACGGCTGCCGAGCTCGTTGATCTTGCTGCCCAGACACTCACGCACCTGATCGCGGGCCCGCATGTAGTGGCTGCGCAGCGTGGCTTCCTTGATGCCGCCGGTGCGCTCCGAGATCTCGGCGAACGACAGCTCGCGCTGGCGGCGCATCAGATAGACGTCGCGCATCTGCTTGCCGAGCTTGGCCACGCACTCGCTCTCCGCCTTCTCGAGTTCGCGGAAGCGAACGATGCCGGTCGGCGTCTCGCCTGTCGCGGGCGCGGCTTCCGTCGCCGAAGGAGGACGCGTGTCGCTGTCGCCGGAGCCGTGGTCGCCGCGAGCGAGCAGACCGAGGCGGCGGTCGCGGCCGTAGCGGCGCCACAGGTCGCGCCACATGTTGCCGCCGAGCGTCTGCACCCACTTCCAGAACGAGTCCTTGCCGCGGTGCTCGAACGTCTCGATCGACGTGAGGATCTTGAGCATCACGTCGCTGACGAAGTCGTTGAACTCGATGCCCTGTGGGAACGAGCTGTTGCCGAACCGCGTGCGCAGGTAGTGCACGATCTTGGCCGAGAGGTCGCCCCAGGCGCGCGCCGCCTCACCGTGCACGACTTCGTGCACGAGGAACTCGGTGCCCCCGACGGCCGCCGGGTTGGACGGCGCAGGCACGTCGCGCGGCGGCTGCTTGGGCGACGCAGGATCCGGTTGCTTTGGCTCCATGGGATGCTCGACGCCCGGCGGGTCCAGGGCGGCCCGGAAGCCTACCCCATGCCGAACGCGCAACCCAGGGGGCGCTGCCCGGCGCGCGCCCGCTGCGCTCCGGTCGCGCGCCCGCTGCGCACGATGGGCCCCCTGCGATCGGCCGCCTGCGTCGCCGCGGCCCGCGCCCGACTATCGTTCGGTCGTACGATGGTCCTGCAGGCTCTTCTGCAGGATCCGGTCGAGTTCGGCCTCGAACTCCTGGCCCGCCGTCACCTGCTGGAACGTCTGCACGTAGAGCTTCCAGAGCGACGAGTTGGCGGCCGCATTGACGAGCAGCCCGAACTTGGCCTCGCGCCCGGCCAGTTCCGTGAGCCGAGCCGGATCGAGCTGCTCGCGCACCGCACGGCGCACCTGCTGCGCGCCGCCGAGCAGCCCCTCGACGATCGCGGCGAAGTCGTCGTAGAACTTGGCCAGGAAGTACGTCGTCGGCTCCGCGGCCGGCGACGACCACCCGAGCACCAGCTGCCGCACATCGGCCGCCGTGCGCACGGGCGCGCGGCCCGACCCGGTGCCCGTCGAGCCCAGCTCGAGGTGCTTGCCGAGCACACGCCGCAGGTCGAGCGAGCGTTCGATCCACTGCGTCGTCGTCTCGACGAACCGCGCCAACTTGCCGGCGAACGCGCGCACGTCGTCGACACTCTGGAATTCGCCCGAGCCCAACAGCGTGCGCGCCAGCTGGGACATGGAGCGGTGTGCACTCATGAAGAACTTCGCCTGCTGCTCGGCGGCTTCGCCCTGGTGCGCGACCTCCCTGCCACGCAGCCGGCCCAGCACCTCGTCGATCCGGGCGTGCAGCGCCGGCGCGCCGAGTGTCTCGCGCGCCCGCTTGAGCACCTGGCGCAGCGCGTCGTGCTGTTCGGCCGCGGGCGCGTCGTAGCAGCGCGCGAATTCGATGCGCATGAGATCCACGAGTTCACCGGCGTCGACCGTGGTCGCCGAGGCCGGGGCCTCGCGATGCGCCTCGCTCGTGTGGAACACCAGTTGGTACGGCCGCACGAGGATCACCGAGCCGTCCTGCAGCGGCTGGCCCACCTCGACGGGCAGGCGGATCCCGTCCACCTCGGTGCCGTTCGTGCTGCCACGGTCGATGACGACGTAGCCATCGGGCTGGAGTTCGATCAGCGCGTGCATCGACGACACCATCGGGTCGTTGAGGCGCACGAGGTTCTCGACCTCGCGACGGCCGATGGTCACCTGCTCGCGATCGAACTGGTACTCGATCGGCGCGCCGGTGCCGTCCTCGCGCGTCACGACGAGCCGGAACCCGCCGCCGCGGCCCTTCGCGGCCACGATCCGGCTGTTCGAACTGACCGCCGACGACGACATCATGTCGCTGCGCAGCTGCTCGAGATGCTCCGCACACGCGACCGCCATCGCGTCGTCGCGCGCGCGCGACAGGAACATGTCGACGTGCAGCCGGCGGCGCAACGCCTCGAGGTCGTCACCGAGCTGGCGCAGCAGGAACGGCGAGGTCTCCGCGTGACTGTGGCTGTAGCTGAAGCCCTGCCACTGCGTGACGAGCTTGAACGCGATCATCAGCACGCTGCGCCAGATGCCGAGATCGATGGCCGGCGCATGTCCGGCCGCGCGCGCGTAGTCCTCGCGGTCGGCGAGCCCGTACAACACGTTGGCCGGATCGAAGAAGGCCTGCATCTCCGGGCCCGTCACCAGCTGCTCGAGCCTGGCTACCGTCGGCTGTTCGTCGAAGACGCTGCCGGGCTGCTCGTCCTCGAGGCGCCGGACACACCTGGCGACGGCCGCAGCGACCTCCTCCATCGTGTGCTCGTCGTTGACGAGAACGGTGCGGAACAGCAGCATGCCGAGGCCGAAGAGATCCGCCGACGGCCCGAGGCTGCGGAAGAACGTGACCCGCGCCTCGAAGGTCTTGCCGTGCCAGCTGCGGCACGGGTGGTTGCCATCGATGTCGGTGCCGGCGACGACGCTGCGACCGCGCATCTCGACGATCTGCGTCGGCAGCGCGGGTTCCCCGGCCATGGCTCCGCCCATCGGTTGCACGTGGGCCACGTCACCGGCGCGGAAGCGCGGCAGCGTGCCCGTTCCCTGTGCTTCGACGACGAGCCGTTCCTTGCCGCCGGCCTCGGTCACGAGCCGGCAACCGACCGACATGACCACACCGCCCCCGTCGTTGCCCTGCAGGAAGGGCGCCAGGAACGGCCGCATGCCGAGATCCTCGCGCAGTTCGGGCCCCGGTTCGAGCCAGCCCGACGCGGGCTCCCGTGCACCGGGCGCCGGGCCCGCGGCCGCCGCGATCGGACTGCCGAGATCGAGCAGTGCGAGATGGAAGCCCCACCGGACCGGCGCGCCGGTGACGGGCCCCACCAATCGTGCCATGACGTTGGCGGGTGCCACGGCGAGGTGCGGACGACCGACGGCATGCACGGCGCGCAAGCCGTCGCAGACTTCCCGGAACGCAGCCAGCTTCTGGCTCAACACCTCGAGCGGGAACCGGCCGGCGTCGCCGCCGAACAGCCACTGGCCGGGCGACGAGAGCGCCGCCGTGCGGGCTTCGAGCCAGCGCTGGCTCGACGCCGAACGCGCCTGCAGCACGTGGGCCGGGTCGGCACCGCCGAGCAGGTCGCAGATCTGGTCGAAGTCGAAGTCGAACAGTTCGAGCGCCACGGAGCTCACGTCGTAGAACGACACCACGTGCAGGTGCTGCTCCGCAGGAAGCGGCTGCGCGGCGCCGCCCGGGTAGCACGATCGGCGGTGTTCGCAGCCGATGCACGGTAGGAACGGCGCCGCGCGCTGCACCACCTCGCTGCCACCATCGGCATGCACGAGCCTGGACCAGTCGGCGAACAGCTGGCTGCCCGTGCGCACGACGACGCCGTTGCGCGGCCGTTCGCTGTTCGAACCGGCGACCCGGTAGAACGTCTGGCTGCCGCCGTTGGTCTCGCCGTCGAACAGGTAGCGCCAGGTGTCCTGCGAGTAGGGAACGAGGCCGCAGTCGGCGAGCAACCCGTCGTCCTTGCACACGGACAGCGGCAGCCCCGAGTCCGCGCCGACGGGATGGAAGTAGCGATCGGTCTTCTTGCAGTACACGATCGGCCGCGAGGCCAGCAGCGCGTCGGGCACCGCAACCGGCGCGACGACATGCGGTGACTCGACGCGGTTGCCCCCGTCGATCTCCCGCTGCCAGAGGTCGTCGACGTCGAGGTTGGTGAGCGCGCGCGAGGAGAGACGCGACGGCGTCGAATCGCTGCGCACCTTCCACGCGAACTGCGCCACGGCGCCGCCGCTGCCGGCGCGCACCTCGGCGAGATACACGCGGGAGAAGCGGCCCTCGTGCAACACGACGAAGGGGCTGCCCGCCTCGCCTTCGTTGCGCACCAACTGGATCCGCAGCCCACCCTGGCACGTGCCGAGCACTGGCGCAGGCGCCGTGGATCCGGTGGCTTGTGAACCGTCGCGGCCCGGCATGGACGCATGAGACGAAGGGGCCGTGCGGTTGTCAACGCTGCCATGCTCGCCGTCACGCCGCGCGCCGCCAGCGGCAAGTGCCCGACAGGCAAGCGGCGGTCGCCGCGCCGACTCGCACGATCCGCCGATCCCGATCGCGGACCTACGATTCGTCGTCGCGGGGCATGACGGCGCCCGACAGTCTGGCGAGGCCGCGGTAGACGAGGTTGCGCACGGCACCCTCGGTGCGCCCCATCGTCGCGGCGATCTCGGCGTACTCGAGGCCGACGATGCGTTTGAGCGTGATCGCCTGCCGGTAATCCTCGGGCAGCTCGTCGAACACGGCCTCGAAGCGTTCGATCGCCTCGCGATCGGAGGCGTGCCGACTCGGCGTGCACAACGTGGCGTAACACTGCAGCACCGAACCGCCGCTGCTCGACGCGGCCGCCATGGCGACCTCACGCGCCATGTCGCGCTTCTCGGCTCCGTAGTACTCGCGCTTGTTGATGAGCTTGTGCAGCGCGTGCTTGCACAGCCAATGCCGGAACTGCGCCTCGCTGCGGAACTCGAACTCGGGCAGATCGCGCAGCACCTGCAGGCACACCGACTGGGCAAGGTCGCTCAACGACTCCTTGCGCCGCAACGCGGCACCGGCCTGCAGCCGCAGGTAGGCCTCGAGCTGCGGCAGGTTGTCGACGAGCAGCTGGTCGCGCGCCTGTGGGTCACCGGCCGCGGCGCGCGCGAACAGCGACGTCGGCCGAACGGTGTCGCCGTCGTTCAAAACTGGCACCTCACGACGCTCGACAGGGACCACGCCGGTCCGTCGAGCGTCAGCCACTGGAAGTCGAGGCTGTAGCCCGAGAGCACCGAGGTGCCCGCGGTCAGCGCGAACGACTGCGTCGACCCCGCGTAGAGGCCGAACGTGCCGTTGATGATGTCGACGAACGGCGTCGCGAAAGGGCCCGGCAGACCCCAGAACAGCGCCCAGATGCAGAGCCCGCTGGTGTTCTGCAGGCCCGACGCCGAGACGACGATCGTCGTCGTCGCCGACGAGGTCAGGATCGAAGCCGAAGCCGACATCGTCGTCGGCAGGGGCGCGTCGCGACACAGCACGAGGTAGGGGAAGACGAAGCCGGCCGCACCGTTCGCGTTGCTCGGATCCAGCTCGCAGGTCGCGTCGATCTCGCCGCCGCCGCCGGCGCCGGCGATCTTGCCGACGGGCTGCAGCACGGGCGTTCCGTCCGTCGGGTCCCAGTACAGGTAGGGGCGCGCCGGCAGATCCCCGACCGGCGTGCCGCCCGAGTAGGTCCACCGCGCGACCATCAGCTGCTCGCCGAGCAGGTTGGGGGTCATGTTGCGCTTCATCGACAGCAGCACGAGCGAGTGGCCCTCGTCGACGGCGAGCGCGTCGATGTCGTGGCTCGGGTCGGGCGTCATGCCGGGCATGCTTGCGAAGCCCAGGTCGACGAAGGACAGGAACACCTCGGGCTGCGTCCAGTGGCCCATCGGCGTGGTGACCCACTGCGTGCGCAGGATCGTCGCGCCGCTCGGCTGGTCGTGCGGCCACGGCAACGCCGCACCACCGCGCATCGTGAACCAGCTGGCCACTGCCGGGTCCATGGCGACCGCGTTCGGCAACGAGAAGTAGACCCACGGCTCCGTCTGCAGGAACGACGGCAGCGGGCCGGTCGTCTCGTAGAACGTGAAGAACGGATCGAAGTCCGTCATCTCGGGCCTCATCGTCGTGGGGTCGAAGCCCATCTCGGTGCTGTCGGTCGCGCGCGTGGCCTCGCCGACCGCGACGCACGGCACGAGCGAGGGTGGCAACGTGCTGCCGGGCAGCACGAGGCTGAAGACATCCGCGCCCGGTCCGTCGCTGGCCATGGATTCGGCCATCACCGCGGCGCTGTCCCCGCCCATGGTGTTCCTCGTGACCGAGAACAGCAGCGCGCCCCACGACCCCGCGGGCACGTCGAGGATGGGTTGCCCGCTCATGCTGTAGGTGCAGAAGACCGTGTGGTAGCCGGACGAGAAGCCGTCCAGGCGGAAGCCGGGCGGTCGCCCCGGGCCGAACATGGCGTCGAACGTGAACCGGGGCCGGTTCGGCCCGAAGGCCGGACCCGCGACGACATCGCTGTCGATGCCGGCCCGCTTCAGGTACAGCGTGTTGGGGTCCATCAGCGTGCCCCCGGGCCCGCCCAACGAGGAGTACGTGTCGTGGTCGACGCCGCAATGCACGGGGCAGCCGATGAACGGACCCTGCGAGACCTGGGCCAGCGAGGTCGCGGTGAGCAACGAGAGAGCGAGCAGCCGACGAAGCATGGTGCCTCCTGGTGTGCGGTGTCGTCGAGGGACGGCGGCGAGGTCGTGGTGTGGGTGGGAAGGCGAAGTGGGTCAGTTCTTCCGCAGCGCGCAGGCCGGGCGCAGACCGATGCTCCTGGCGCCGCTCGTCGCGCCCTGCGCGACGCGGATCGTCGATCGGGCGAACAACCAGCCGGTGATGCACGAGCCGCCGAGCAGGTCGCGTGTGCTGTAGTCGAGCACCTCGCCAGGCACGCGCGGTTCCATGGCGCCATCGCCGTCGGCCGGCCTCGCGTGCGCGTAGCTGCTCGCCGGGTCGCGCGACAGCTCGCGCACGTTGCCGAGCATGTGGTGCAGGCCGAACGCATTGCCGCGCAGGCTGTCGACGGGAGCGGTCAGCGGGTAGTGATCGTCGAAGCCCTGGTCGCACTCGCCGAACTCGAGCTTGTGGCCGCCGTTCTCGAACAGGCTCAGGTCGGCGAGGTTCTCCGCACCGTGCCAGCCGTCGATCGAGAAGCCGGTCCACCACGGCGCCTCGGCCCGCGCCCGCGCCGCGTACTGCCACTGCGCCGAGGTCGGCGAACGAAGGCGCAGGCGGCGGATCAGCTCGTAGGCCGTCGCCCCGCTGACGCCGCCCACGGGATGCGTCAGGTCGACGCACTCCTTGGCGTTGCGTTCGGGCGTCCAGAACGACGGGTTGGTGCCCATGGTGCGCTTCCACTGTGCCTGGCACATCTCGTACTTGGAGAGCAGGAAGGCGTCCAGCCGCACCACGAAACTGCGCCCGCCGGGTTTGCCGTCCTTGCTCGGCACGTACTCGGTCTCCGCCGGCGGGTTGGCCGTCAGTTCGGCCGGCAGGCGCTCGTCGGGCCAGTCGAGGCCGAGCCGCGCGTCGCCGCCGGGGATCAGCACGAACACCATGCACGTGTCCTTGTCGACGATCCAGCCGTGCGGCCCGCGCTCGGGCAGGTGTTCGCCGGGTTGCGGGAAGGCGAACTCGTAGAGCTTCGACTGCTCGTCCCGGCCCAGCGGCACGAAGCCCAGCTGCGGCTCGATCGAGAGACCGTGGTAGTCCGGACACGCGCCGGGATCGGCGATGGTCGCGATCGCCTGCCGCCACGCTGCCGCATGGTCGTCGATCGTGAGCTGTTGCAGGCCCGCGGCCCACGCGCGGCGGCGCTCGACCCGCGCGAGCGCACCACCGGCAGCCGCAAACGCCTCGATGCGTTCGATGAGCGGCTGCAGCTGACGATGCAGGTACGCGTCGCGCGGCGCCGCGAACTGCCACTGTTCGCCGCGCTTCTCGCCGCTGCGTTCGAGCGCCGCCAATTGCGCACGCATCGACGGCAGGCGCTCGACGACGTGCTTCGCGTCGCGCAGCCATTCGTCGAACACCTGCAGCCGGTCGGGGTAGGCCGGCCACAGGTCGGTGTCGATGCGCTGTTCGAGCAGGTCCGAGTCGATCGACACCTGCAGCGTGTCGAACCGGCCCAGGCTCTCGTTGCGTTGCAGCAGCAGGTCGACGACGACGGCCAGCGCGACGAGCAGGCCGAGCAGGAACACGGCCGAGAAGACGACGCCGGTGCGGTGCCGCCGCACGAACTTGCGCAGCTGGTAGAGCGTGGTCGGCGCCCCCGCGTGCACGGGCTCGCTGCGCTGGTGCCGCCGGATGTCGGCCGCGAGTTCGGAGACCGTCGCGTAGCGCTGCTCGCGGTCCTTCTGCAGCGCCTTGCTCATGATCCAGTCCAGGTCTCCGGTCAGCACCCGAACGAGCGAGGCGACCGTCGTCGCCCGGTCGGCGGCCAGCTCCCGCGCCCGATCGCCGAGCTGCCGCACGCTCGCACTCGGCGGCGGCGCATCGCGATGACACACCGCCTGCTGCAGCGCGTGGAAGCCCGCCTGGCGCAGGGCGACGAAGTCGAACGGCAGCACGCCCGCGCACAGTTCGTACAGCACCGAACCGAGCGAGTAGACGTCGGTGCGCGTGTCGACACCGGCGGCCGTCGGCATCGCCTGCTCGGGGCTCATGTACTCCGGCGTGCCGAGGATCTGGCCCTGTTCGGTCAGGTCGACGCGTTCGACGAGGTCGTCCTGCAGCGCCTTGGCCAGGCCGAAGTCGATGACCTTGACGAGCGGCCGGCCACCGCGTTCGCAGACGAGGATGTTGTTGGGCTTGAGATCGCGGTGCAGCACGCCGCGCTGGTGCGCGAACTGCACCGCGTCGCAGAGCTGCAGGAACAGTTCGAGCCGCGCCGGCACGTCGAGCCGGTGCTCGTCGCAGTAGTGCGTCAGCGGGCGGCCGTCGACGAACTCCATCGCGTACCAGGGCTGCCCATCGTCCGTCGCGCCGGCTTCGAGCACCTGCGCGATGTGCGGGTGCACGAGCGAAGCGAGCGCCTGCCGTTCGAGATGGAAGCGCGCCACCGCGTTCGCGGACGCGTGGCCGCCGATCACCTTGACGGCCGCGAGGCGCCGCAGCGGCTCGTGCTGGTCGGCGAGGTAGACGACCCCCATGCCGCCGCGCCCGAGTTCGCGCAGGAACGTGAACGGACCGACGCGTCCGGGTCGCGCGGCCGGCGTGGGCGACCACAGCCCGAGTGCCCTGAGGCCCTCGCGTCGTCGCCGCAGCTCGGGGGCGTGCGCGGGGTTGGCGGCGCACACGTCTTCGATCGGGTCCTCGCCGCCGCTGCTGAGGCGCGCGAGACACTCGGCGACGAGTCGCTCGAGCGGGTCTTCACCGGGCAGCGGCAGCGTGTCGTTCGACGTGAGCATGGAGGACCCGACCCCGCCGCAGTGCACGGTACCGGTGCCGGCATGCGCGGGCAAGGCACGCTCGGCGAGCGAGCCCGCACAGCCGCCATGATCTGGGACCGATCATCGAGGCGAACACGCGTACTCGGCCCCGACCTCGGTCGGGAACGTGGTCACCTCGTCGACGTACTTCACGTCGAGTTCGACCCCGCCGCGCTCGACGCGCCAGCGGCCGCGCAGTCGGCACGGTCGCCCCGCCGTCGAACGCAGCGCGACCGCCTGCACGACCCTGCCGCGCCAGCGGCAATCGACCTCGAAGCCGCCGCGCGCGCGCAGGCCGCGCACGTTGCCCTCGGACCAGTCCGGCGGCAGGGCCGGCAGCAGTTCGATCGCCGCGGCGTGACTCTGCAGCAGGCACTCGGCGATGCCGGCGGTGCCGCCGAAGTTGCCGTCGATCTGGAACGGCGGGTGGTTGTCGAACAGGTTCGGCAGCGTCGACTTCGCCAGCAGCGCCTGCAGGTGTTGCCGCACGGCCGCGCCGTCGCCGAGGCGCGCGTAGAAGTTGACGAGCCAGGCGCGGCTCCAGCCCGTGTGACCGCCGCCGTTGGCGAGCCGGTGCTCGAGCACCTTGCGCGCCGCCTCGGCCAATTCGGGTGTGCCGCGCCGCGTGATCTGGCTGCCCGGACACAGGGCGTAGAGGTGCGACATGTGCCGGTGGCCCGGCTCCGGCTCGTCGAACTCCTCGTTCCATTCGAGCAGCCGCCCGTCGCTGCCGACCTGCGGTCCCTGCAGGCGCTCGCGCGCGCTGGCGACCGCGCGCGTGAATTCGTCGTCGAGGTGCAGCTCCTGCGCCGCTTCGAGCACGTTCGTGAACAGCTCGTACACGATCTCCTGATCCATCGCCGGCCCCATCGTCACGTGTGCTGTGACGCCGTCCTTGGTGCGGAACGAGTTCTCGGGCGACATCGACGGCCCCGACACGAGCTTGTGTGTCGTCGGGTGCTCGACGAGGTAGTCGAGGAAGAACGTCGCCGCCTCGCTGAGCATCGGCCACGCGCGCTCGGCCAGGAACGTGCGGTCCCGCGTGAACCGCCAGTGCTCCATGAAGTGCGCGGTCAGCCAGGCGCCACCCATCGGCCACATGCCCCACTGCGTGCTGCCGATCGGCGACGTGAAGTGCCACGCGTCGGTCACGTGGTGCGCGACGAAGCCGCGGCAGCCGTACAGCTCGCGCGCCGTGTTGCGGCCGTCGGGCACCAGCTGCTCGGCGAATCCGAACAACGGCAGATGGCACTCCGAGAGGTTGCACGTCTCGGCCGGCCAGTAGTTCATCTGCAGGTTGATGTTGATGTGGTAGTCGGCGTTCCACGGCGCGTCGATGTGCTCGTTCCAGAGCCCCTGCAGGTTCGCCGGCAGCGTGCCGGGCCGGCTCGATGCCATGAGCAGGTAGCGGCCGTACTGGAAGTAGGTCGCCAGCAGGTCCGGATCGCCTTCACCGGTCTTGACGGCGGCCAGGCGCTCGTCGGTGGGCAGCGCGCGCTTGTCGTGGCCGCCGAGGTCGAGCTGCACGCGGTCGAACAGCCGGCGATGGTCGGCGACGTGCGCCGAGCGCAGCTCGCCGATCGCGTGCTGCCCGGGACCGAGGTCGAGCACGAACGGGGCGCCGACGGCGCCGGTGGCGAGCACGGTCGAGTAGTCCGTCGCGGCGGAGACCAGCAGCATCAGCTCGTGCGCCGCGTGCACCTGCAGCGAGCTCGCGCCGGCGGCCGAGACCTGTCCGTCGCTGCTGGAGCCGACGTGTCCCTGGAAGCTGACGCCCGCGTGCCGCTCGCCGCGGTCGCACGACCCCGCGAACGCGAGCGTGTCATTGCCGTCGACGTGCACGGCGCAGTTCTCGGCGCGGGTGAACGAGATCGTCGCCTCGATCGCAGAAGGTCCGTCGGCGCGCACGTGCACGACGATCAGGCCCGGCGACTCGCTCGCGAACACCTCGCGCGTGAACGCCGTCCCGCCGGCGCGATAGCTCGTGCGCACGATGCCGTCCCGCAGGTCGAGTTCGCGCCGATACTCGTCGACGTGCTCGTGCCCGGAGAACTCGAGCAGCAGGTCGCCGAGCGTCTGGTGGCTGCGCACCCATCGCTCGGACATGAACTCCTGCTGCACGAGCTGCTCCGCCTCGCGGTACTTCCCGGCGAACAGCAGCTCGCGCGCCTTGCCGAGGTGCTCGCGGGCGCCCTTGCGATCGCGATCCTCCGGTTTGCCCGCCCACAGCGAGTCGATGTTGAGCTGGATGCGTTCCTTCGCGGTGCCGCCGAACACCATCGCGCCGAGTTCGCCGTTGCCGACCGGCAGCGCCTCGTTCCAGGTCGCGGCCGGCGCGCGATACCAGAGCGTCGGCGGCGGCTCCTGCGCGAGTGCGACGCCGGCGAGAACGAGTGCACAGCAGGCGGCGGACGTGGGCATGCGCGCATCATGCCCGCCGTGGTCCACGAAGTGACCGGCGCCGTGCGGGGTGCCCGAGCGGCCGGCGCCGCCGGGCCGGCGCGGCGCCCGTTCGGGCGCGGTTTCGCCAACCCGCCGCGACCTGGGTGCCGCACACTGCCGATAGCATCGGCATGCAGGTCGAGGTCCTGGACAGCCCGGCGGCGGCGCGGCACCACTACGAGCGGTGCTACGAACGCGGCTACATGGACCGCTGGGAACGCGAGCGCTTCGAACGGCTCGGCGAGGTGCTGGCGACCATCGACCTGCCGCCTGGCGCGCGCGTGCTCGACTTCGGCTGCGGCTCGGGCGCGTTGACGCGGCTGCTCGTGCAACGATGGCCGCACGCCGAGGTGCACGGCGCCGACATCAGCACGACGGCAATCGCCCACGCGCGCCAGCGCCACAGCACCCTGGGCTGCGAGTTCCACGTGCTCGACGAGGCATTCGTGGCCGCACACGCCAGCCGGTTCGACCTCGTGTTCTCGCACCACGTGCTCGAACACGTCTTCGATCTCGCGGCGACCGCCGCCGACCTCGTGCGTCTGCTGGCTCCGGAGGGGCGCATGCTGCACGCGCTGCCGTGCGGCAACCCGGGCAGCCTGGCGCACTGGCTCTGCCGGCAGCGACCGGGCGGCATCGAGACGCAGCACGGCAACCGCTTCTTCTTCGAGGAACCGAGCCACCTGCGGCGGCTCTGCACGCAGGACCTCGTCCTGGAGTTCGCGCGGCTCGGTTGCGAGCCCGGCCAGTCCGCCTACGGCTACCACGCGCTCGGCGAGCTGCGCCTCATGACGGAGCTGGTGCCATCGCACTGGTTCCTGATGCTGCACCCCGGGCGCTGCCATGCCCGCAGCCTGCCGCGCCTGCTGCCGCTGCTGTTCGCGGTCGCGACCGTCGCCGCGCTGCGCGCGCCGTGCCTGCTGCTGCTGCGCTGCCGCCGCATGCTGCAGCAGGTCTTCCTGTTTCGCACGCGCCGCCTCAACGAACGAAGCTCGCTCTTGCTGCTCGGCCTCGCCGTGCCGGCGCTGCTGCTGACGCCGCTCTCGCTGCCGGTCGAGTGGCTCGTGCGGCGCGCGGACCGAAGCGAATGGCGGCGGCGGCGGCACGACCCCGCGGGCTCCGAGATGATGCTCGAGTTCGCTCGCGCTGCCGCAGCCGCGACAGCGCCGCGCGGCGCCGACTGCGCACGCAGCCCACAACCGTGCGACTGACGGGAGCGCGAGGCAGCGCGTCGCGCTACCGCCAGCGCGGCCAGGGCTCGGCGAGAACCCGGCTCGCCCAGGCGCGCAGCTCCTTTTCGCGAGCCGCCGGGATGGTCATGCCTGCCGTCGTTGCGGGCCTTCGTGCGCCTGCACATGGGGGCCGAACTGCGGCCAAGGAGGAGAGCTGCGACATCGTGCAGTCCGTCGCCCGGGAGGTGCTGAACCACGCCGATCGCTTCCAGCACGGCGGCGAGGCTGGCTTTCGCGAGTGGCTGTTCACCACCGCCCACCGCAAGGTGATCAAGCACCTCGATCACTGGCGCGCCGAGAAGCGCAGCGGGGCGCGGGAGGCCACGCTGCCCGAGGCGCTGGCCGGGCTCACGGCGACCCCGAGCCGGCACGCGAGCGCCAGGGAGCAGATGGACGCCGTCGAACGCGCATTCGATGCGCTGTCGACCGAGCAGCGCGACGTCATCACGTGGTCGCGCCTGCTCGGCCTGTCGCACGCCGAGATCGCCGCGCGCCTGGGCAAGACCGAGGTCGCCGTGCGCAAGATCCTCTCGCGCGGCCTGGCGCGCCTGACGGCCGTGCTCGCCGAGGCCGACGGCGGCCGCGCGCCGTGACGCGGCCGGTTCAACGCTTCAGGCGCTCGCGCAGCTCGTCGAACACCCGGCGCTGGTCGGCGGACAGCTCGAGCGCGAACGACTGCGGCCCTGGCTGATCCGTCACGTCGACCGTGCCCCACAGCACGGTACGTCTCTGGAAGCGGTTGTCGGCGATGCGCTCCCACACCTGCATGCGCACTTCGTAGGTGCCGGGTTCGTCCACCATGCCCACGAGCCCGGCCCCGCGCGCTTCCACGTGGCCGCGGCTACTCGCCTGCAACGGGCCCGGGCGACCCTGGTGTTCCAACTGGAACTGCACCTTGGCGCCCGCGGGCAACTCCCGATCGCCCCTGAGTTCCACGTGCAAGGTGAGCTGCGGCTGCAGCACGATGCGCTGGTCGCCGGTCACACCCTCGAGCACGACGGCGCGCATCCCGAATTCCTCGATGGCGAGCCAACCGCCGTCCTTCGGCACGAGCAGCGAGCACTCGCCGTTCGGATCCGTGCGGACACCGTCCGCGGAGTAGCCGCCGCGTTCCTTTCGGACCCGGTTCCACACGATGCGGCCCGCGCCGGGTCGACCATCGGGCTCGACGACGGTGACCTTTACGAGCGTCGCGAACTGCTGCCAGGCGATCGGCAGTTCGCGATCCACACCGGGCTCGACGACCACATCGGGCAGGCGCACGAGATCGGGCCCGTTGCGATGCAGCCGCAGCACGACCTCGTAGCGGCCCGCCGCCTTCTGCACCCAGCGGTCGCCGCGCAGGTCGATGCCGTCTTCGGGTTCCTCTCCCGGAGCGACGAAGTAGACCACCAGCACGTCGTGTGGCATCTCCGGCACGCCTTCGAGCACGAAGCGCACGCGGCCCTGGCGCCGCATCACGAGCCGTGCGTCCCGCGTGCCGGTCACGAAGTCGTGCTTGCCGTCGAGTTCGTAGCCGCGGATCACCGCCGCGAACTGCACTGTCTCCGGCCGCACGAGGTCACGCACCTCGAAGTGGCCGTCGGCGTCGCTGCGCACCACGTGGTGGAAGAACTGCCGCCCGCTGCCGCCGCCGAGGCCACCGTGGGGGCGCATCCAACCCGGCGCGCACCGGAGCTCGACGCCGGCCATCGGCTTGCCGTTCTCGTCGACGACCTGGCCCGCGAGCACGATCGGTTCGGTCACGAGCTGCAGGTCGGGCATGGCGTTCTCACCCGAGCGCAGGCCGGCAGCGATCGGTCGCCGGGCCGCACCGAGGTATGCGCTCTCGTCTGCTTCGCCGCGTCGCAGCACGATGAGCTCGGTCCCTTCGGGCAGCGGCGTGGGCAGTGCGATGCGCACCCTGCCTTCGTCGTCGCTCGTCACAACGGCGCCGCGATGCCAGGCCGCACACGAGAGCACGTAGCCCAGCATCTCGCCGCACACGGGTTGGCCGTCGAGGCCGAGCACGCGCATCGACAGCACGGGCGGACCCATCGTGCCACGCACGTCGAGCACGACGAGTTCGCCGGGCTGCGTGGGCCCGGCACCCGTCGCCTGCAGGTGACCGGCGATGCCCGCGACCTGCGCGGTCGCCTCGAACGCCAGCCCGAGTGCGGTCCGGAACGTAGCACCGCTGGCGTCCCGCTGGCCGCGCATGGCGATGCCGACCTGCTCGGGGGACGTGCGGAGCTCGACGGATCGCACGTCGTTGCGCGGCTGTTCGTCGTCGCCGTAGACGAGCACGCGCACCTGACCGGTCGCCGGCAGCGGCAGTCGCACGGGCAGGCGCGGCAGCTCGTCGCGCCGTACGCTCACGGACGGTGGCGGGTGGCAACCGAGTTCGGCGCACACCTGCAGATCCTGCCCGGGTTGCCGCAGCGAACTGCGCAGGTCGAGCACGGCCTCGCCGCGCCGGTCGGTGGTGCCGCGGGTCCAACCGTCGACGGAGAGGTTCACCCCTTCGACAGGCTCTCCGGCCGCATCGACCGCCAACACGAACAGCGCGGTCGGGCGCAGCAGGCGCAGCCGCACGGGCCGTTCCGGCGCCCGGTGCGCTGGCGACCTACTCTCTGGCCCCCGGTGCTCTGGCGCGCGCTCCCCGGGCGCGACCAGCGCCTCGCCGAGCTGCTCGTCGTGCCACGTCACGAGCCAGCGCGCGTCCTGCGGCACGGTCGCGCGCCCTGTCTCGTCGGTGGCCACCAGCCGCCCGTGCTGCAGCAGCAGCACGGCGAGCAGTCGTGCCCGATCGCCGGGGTACGCCACGGTGAGCGCCTGTTGGCTCGCACGCTGCGGACCCTCAGCGTCCTGCTCGCCGATCGAGAACGCTCCGACCAGCGCGCCCGCGACTGGTCGCCCCTGCTCGCTCACGACTTCGACGGTGCGGCCCTCGGCGAACGTCTCGACCGCTGCCTGCCGCAGCGCCATGAGCGGATCCTGCGCGCGCAGGTCGACGAGCACGAACAGCAGCGCGACCGACAGCACCTTCATTCCCCGAGTCTAGCCCCGTGCCGCCCGTGCATCGATGGCACGCCATCATCGCACGGCCGCCGCACCTCGACGAGCGATCACCTGGCCAGCAGTAGCTCGCGGAGCAGCTCGCTGCCGCCGCTGTTCCATAGGAGCTCGAGCCCCTTGCGCCACGCCATCAGGTCGCCAACCTCGCCGGCGGGGAGGCCGGCGCACAGGGTCTTCAGCTCGGGCTGCAGGCGCCAGCTGGCCCCGATCTTCGCAGGGAGTCTTCGCAGAACGTCGGATGGCACGCTCGCACCGACGTCCGCCGCGTCCGCGAACATCGCGTCGAACGACCAGCGCTCCTCGGCGCGCCGGCGGAACGCGCTCGTTGGCCGGCCGAGCAGGCCGAACCCCGCCGCGATCAGTGCGCACGACAACGGTCCGTGCTCTTCGCCATCGCCGATCGCATCGAACCGCTGCCCCGCGGCACGCACGTCGCCCTGCAGCAGCGTCGCGAACGCGGCGCACACGTCCGCGGTGCGGCCACGGACGCGCCGGTTGACGCCAGCCCTGCCGAAGATGCCCCCAGCCACGGCGAACATCGACGTCGCGCCGCCCCCCGCGAGCGTCGGAACATCCGGCTCGTCGTGCCCGGCTTCCCCCTCGAGCACGCTGTCGCCGACGACTTGCGAGCAACCACGGACGAGCGCCCGGCCGCGTTCGTCGGTGCGCGCTGCTTCGGGCAGCGAGTCGACCGCAACGATCGCGAGCGCCTCGATCAGGCCGTTGCGTGCGCCGGCGCCGGCCGGCGTACGAGGCTGGCCTTCGACTCCGGCTGGCTGCCACGACAGTTCGACGTCGCCGCGACCGGTCTTGATGACAGCCGGCGGATCGATCACTTCGCCATCGACGCCGATCCGGAGCTTCACGGTCTCGTACTGAAGGGTGAGCACATCGCCGTCACGACGCAGCTCGGTTGCGCGCGCCAGAGCCTCTGTCGGCGTCGCCGGGTGGATCGACAAAGCGAGCGAGCCCTTGTCGTGGCCGCCGGTCGAGAAGCCCAGACCCCAGCGAAACTGCATCTCGCCGGATTCGACGAAGCTCGTCGACAGTTGGAGCTGGAGGTCGATCGGCGCTTTGAAGTGCCAGCTGTCCGCATGCTCGCCGAACGCCAGGAACACCCGATCCACAGCCAGGTCCAGCGCGGCCTTCACCGGCGCACGATCGGCCCACTGCACGGCATCCGCCTCGATCGCGAACCCGTCGCGACCGATGCTCAACGAGATCTTGCCAGGCGGCAGCCGCAACCGATGCCAGGTGATGGGCTCGTCGACGTGGCAGACGATGCGCAGAGCATCGCCGCCGCTCAGGCGCGCGACCAACCGATCGATTGCGGTGCGGACCTGGCCGAGGTCCTTCTCGGCGAACGCATCCGGCGCCGGTGCGTCGCTTCGCCGTTCCACGGTCACGGTCAACGGGTCGACCACGGCCGGCGGATCGTCGGGCAGCGCCATCGCGACCCTCATGTATCGCCCCGTCGCTTCGAGCCCACGTTCCAAGCGCCTCCACGCCGCTGTCGTCGCCAGCGTTCCCGGCTCGAAGCCGATCGCGGCGAGCACCGCGGCACACTGCGCCTCATCCTCGCCGTCGAGCTTCACACTCTGGATGCGAACCTCGTGCCCTTCCCGGGTGACGGCGACAGCGAGCGCGATCGTGTCGCCATCGGGCTCGAGCCGGACCGTGCACTTCGTGCCGTGGCGACCGAGCTCCCGATATGCACTGCTCACGATCCACTCGATGCTCTTCGTCGCATCGGCCCCGATCACGGGGAACGAGCCCGGTGTCCAGACGGGATCCCGGGTCTCGTCGAGGCTCCAGGCGACCGGCGTCTTCGGCCGCCGGGCCTGCAACCGTTCGCGCAGCGTGGCCGTCGACACGAGCGTGTTGCCCGAGCAACGGATCTCGCCGCTGCGATAGCGCGTGCCCGAGTCGAGCGCGATGCGCAGCACTCCGTCCGTGACCTTGCCAGACGCCGTCGCGTTCGCGTAGCCGCCCGCGCGGTGCAGGTCGCACACCCGCTCCGAGACGACCTCCGCCGAGTCGTCGTCGAGCCGGCGCTGCAATGCGCGCAGCGTCACCGGATCCGCGATGAGCCGCATCGCGATCGCGTCGCGCGAGAACACGGTCTCGCCGGCGATCTCCATGTCGCGCAGCGCCTGCACGGCATCAGGACCACGCTGCGCCAGGGCAGTCGGCGCAAGGACCGCGAAGAGCAGCAGCGCGGCAGACGGCGGCATGGCAGTCGCGATCATCGCACGGAGCAGCGGCGTCCGCCATCCTCGGGACGGGCGCCGCAGCCGTGAGCCTCGCCGACCGCGCGCGCGTCAGAAGCTGCCGATCGTCAACTGCAGCGCATTCGAACTCGCGAGCCCCGACAGCGCGGCGCCCGCGAATTCGAGCGTCACGACCTGCATGCGCAGGGCCTGGCCCTGGACGCTCGGGGACGCGGGCAGCAGCAGCGGCGCGTCGGCGACACCGCCACTCGGCACGAGTACCGAGGTGACGACCGGATCGACGAGCACGAGGCAGTTCGACGCCGCACCGGGCAGCGGCAGCGACAGCGGCGCGAAGCCGAGCACCTCCACACCGAGTGACACGGGGGTCAGTCCGTTCGCGCGCGCGACGAACGTGCTGCCGGTCCACGGCAGGCCGAGCGGCGTGAGCGTCACGAGCCCCGCCCCGCCGACGCAGCCGCTGCCGGCCGCCGCGACGGTCGCCGCACACGTCGGCACGAGCCGCGCGAAGCCGACGGCGACGTCGCCCCCGGCGAGCACGAAGCGCCCACCGGCGAGCAAGCCACCATCTGGCGCGAGCGCGAGCGCCAGCACCTGGTCGCTGGTGCCGGCGCCGAGCGGCGACCACGACGTGCCGTTCCAACGCGCGACGCGATAGGCTGGCAGGCCACCGGCCGTCAGGAAGAAGCCGCCGGCGAAGACGTGCCCGTTCGGGTGCACGACCACGGCTCGCACCGCGAAGTCGGTGCCGGTGCCGAGCGGTTGCCAGGCCACGCCGTCCCAGCGGGCCACGTTGTTGGCGCCGTTCGCGGTCTGGAAGGTGCCGCCGGCGACCAGCTCACCGTTGCCCGCCACGGCCACGTCTTGCACCGCGCCGGGCAGGCCGGCTCCGTACGCGTGCCAGCTGCTGCCGTCCCAACGCGCGATGCTGGCGCCGACCGGGCCGATGCCGGCGAAGCCGCCGGCCGCCACGAGATCGCCGTTGGCGAGCACTCGCAACACCGAGACGCCGCCACTCGGGTTGTTGACGAACTGGTACCACGACGTGCCATTCCAGCCGGCGAGGCCGCTGGCCGCCGTACCACCGACGTTGAAGAAGACGCCACCGATGACGAGGTCCCCGTTGGGCAGGAACGCGAGCGCGTCGATGCTCGGATTGTTGTACGGCGTGCCTTGCGAGAACGGCGCCGCCGGCGACCACGTGCTGCCGTTCCAGCGCGCCAGGCGTTCGGCGCCGGCGCCGCCCGCGATGCTGAACGACCCGCCCACGGCGATGTCGCCATTGGGCGCCACGGCGACCGCGGTCACCATGCCGTTGGTGCCGCTGCCGAGCGCGTGCCAGGTCGACCCGTCCCACCGCGCGACGTTGTTCGCGGCGACGCCGCCGATCGACGAGAACGTGCCGCCAGCGACGACGTGGCCGTTCGGCAGCGCGACCATGCACCTGAGCTCGGCATCACTGCCAGCCCCGACCGGTGACCAGACGCTGCCATTCCAGGTCGAGATGGCGTCGGCCACCGCACTCACGACACTGCTGCTGAGGCCGCCGCCGGCGACGATGGTACCGTCGAGCAGCGCGCCGAGGCACTGCACGCCATGGTGCATGCCGGGTAGATCGCTCCAGACGGCGCCATCCCAGCGCTTCGCCCAGACGCCGCTGAAGAAGCCACCGATCACGAGGTCGCCGTTCGCGTCGGTCCGGCACGCGTACACGCTGCCGGGCGCGCCGGCGCCGAGCGCGCTCCAGATCGCACCGTTCCAGCGCGCGATGCGCGACACGATCAGGCCGTCGATCGACAGCACGTCGCCCGCGATGATCAGGTCGCCGGAGGGTGTGGTCGTGAGGGCGCGCACCCTGCCGACCGCGCCGCTGCCGAACGGCAGCCACTGCGTGCCGTTCCACCGCGCGAGGTTGTTGGCCGGGTTGCCGCCCGCCGAGGTGAACGAACCGCCGGCGACGAGGTCGCCGTTGCCGAGTGTCACGAGCGCGTCGACCGCGCCGTCGATGCCCGCGCCGAACGGCAGCCACTGCGCACCGTTCCAGCGCGCGATGTGCGCGCGCGGTTGGCCGCCGGCCAGCGTGAAGTCGCCGGCGGCGACGAGGTCGCCGTTGCCGAGGCGCAGCAGCGCGCGCACGGTGCCGTTGGTACCGGCGCCGAGGCCGCTCCACGCAGTGCCGTTCCAACGCGCGATGTGCGAGGCTCCGCCCGAACCGGTGTTGGTGAACGCACCGCCGATGACGAGGTCGCCGTTGGGCAGCGCCAGGCTCGCCTGCACGGTGCCATCGGTGCCGATACCGATCGCCTGCCAATCGGCGCCGTTCCAACGCGCGACGTGGCGGGCCGGCACACCACCCGCGGCTTCGAACGCACCGCCGGCGATCAGGTCGCCGTTCGGCATCGTGGTCACGGTGAACACCTGACCGCTCGTGCCGGTCAACCGATCGCCGTCGGCCCACTGCGGATCGCATTGCGCGACCGCTGCCGAACCGGCGCAGAGAGTCAGGCCGAACGCCAACGTGCGCATCGGGCGGAGCAGGGGTACGGAACTCTGGGACTTCGAAGGCATGCCAGGACCTCGTCGGTATCGGGAATTGGGGCGAGAGGGGTCGCGCCATGGTAACCGACACCGGACCATTGCCCGTCCCTCCCCCCCGACGTGGGCCACGTGGGCCCAGGCGCCGCCAGACAGACCGACTCAGTCGATCGTGCCGACGCCGCCGTTCGACAGCGCCGACGTCGCCGCCAACTCGGCCGCCTGGCTGAAGAGCTGCACGCCGCGCAGCGCGACGCTGCTCGGCACCGCGAACGCCCACACCGCACTGCCCGCGGACGGCAGCAGCACCTCGAGCGCATCGGGCGCGGCGAGCAACGTGCACCCCGCGCCGAAGCCGAGCCCGAGCGGCTGCAGCGGCAGGCTGGCCGGACCGAGGCCCGTGACCATGACCGCGAGGCCACCCGCGAGGTCGTTCACCTGCAGCTGGAACGTGCCGCCGAGCACGGGTGCCGTGACGACCTGCAGGCTCGGCATGCCGCCGGGGCCGGCGCAGCCGCCGCCGAGCGACTGCCACTTCGCGTAGTGGCCGTAGAGCCGCAGGCCGGCCTGGTGGTCGGCGAGCACGAGGCCGCGCGAGCCGTCGACGTCGCGGATCGCGATGCCGTACGGCAGGCCCGGCGTGTCGACCTCGGCGAGCAGCGGCGGCGCGAACGTCGCCGGGTTGCTGACGTCGAGCTCGACGAGGCCGCGCCGCCACAGCGTCACGTACGCATGCAGACCGCCGGCGGGGTCGCGTTCCAGTTCGATGTCCGTGGCGTGGTCGATGCGCCCGTCGAAGACGTTGTTCGGCGCCGTCCAGCCGCCGACGAGCAGGGGCACGAGCGGGTTGCTGACGTCGTAGACGTGCAGGCCGTGGCCGAAGTCGACGACGAACAGGTACGTGACCGCGCCGATGCGTTCGGTGGCGACCGCCATCGCGTTGCCCTCGAGGTTGGGGCCGAGGATGCGCGAGACGAACGCCGGCGGCGCCGCGGTGCCGGCGCTGATGTCGTAGAGCACGACCTGCGGCCGCGTCTCGTCGGGCCCCGGCGCCGTGTGGAAGCCGGCCGCGATCGCCGCGATGCGCTGGCCCGACGGCAGCGAGAACGTGCGGCAGCGCCAGGTCTGCGCCTGGTCGAGTTCGCCCGCGAAGTGGGTCTCGAGCTGCCACAGCGGCGCCGTGGCGAGCGTCGTGCCGGACGGGCTCGTCGCGGCCGCGGCCTGCAGCGCGCTCTTCGAGTAGCCGACGAGGCCCCAGCGGGTGCCCGCGCGCGTCAGCAGCAGCAGGTCGCCGTCGAGCCACGACAGCCAGTAGTTGCGGCCGTTGTTGAAGCCCGGCGGCGGGTCGTCGGGCGACGTCACGTCCCAGTGCGTGTTCGCGCCGGGCTGCGTGGTGTCGAAGCGATAGAGGCGCCACGAGTCGGCCGCGTTGCCGACGAACCACTCGCGCGACGGTTGGCTGTCGAGCCAGTGCGCATCGAACCACAGGCCGAACGAGCCGAGCGGCGCCGTGCCCGGCACGGCCGTGATCGCGTCGGGATCGGCGATGTCGAGCAGACCTGTGTAGGCCGAGCCCGCACCGTCCTGCCCGCTGAGCACGAGGTCCGGATCACGCAGGCTCAGGAACGCCTCGGCCGGCTGGTAGACGGCGCCGCGGTACGATGCGAGCACCGTGTTGGGGGCGGCGGTGCTGCGCACGAACGTGCCCGTGAACGCGTGCACGTCGTAGAGGCGGTTCGTGCGCGCGACGAGCGCGCGCCAGGGCGCGGGCACGTCGATCTGTGCCACCTGCACGAGCCCCGTCGGCCCGAGCTGGAACTCGACGAGCGCATCGCTCTGCGCCATGGGCCCGGGCGTGACGACGCCGCCCACCGCGAGGCTGTAGTTCATCGGCCCGTACGAGGTGAACGGGCCACCGTCCGCTTCGCGGCCGGCCTTCGTGTTGGCGCCGACCCAGATCGACGCACCCGACGCGTCGACGCGGTGCGCATAGAGCGTCGCCGTTCCCCCACCGACCGCGGCGCCCAGCATGGCCAGCGCCGTGTAGGGCATCGCCGGTGTCCACGGCAGCGACGTGCGCGCCGCGACGAGGCCGAGCCCGTCGACCGCGACGTAGATGCGCCCGCCGCTGACGACGATGTCGCGCGCGCGCGCCGGCTCGCCGAACACCGAGGTCGGGAACACGGGCCCGGGCTGCACGCTCGGCGCCAGCGCATTGGCGAAGTCGACGCGCGCGAGGCCGCCGGTGCCCATCGCGACGTACGCGAACGTGCCCTCGATCGCGACCGCGAACGCGGTGCCCGTGCCGAGCGCCGCGGTCGAGACCGGCGCCAGCGTCGTGCGGTCGTAGATGCGCAGCAGCGACGCGTTGGCGGCGCCGAAGACGGCGAGCACGTACGACGGCGTCAGCGCGACGTCGAAGCAGACGAGGTCGCCGGGATCGTCGTGCGTCGTCACCACGTGGCCCGGGCTCGCCAGGTCGATCGACAGGAGGCCGAAGCTGCCGCCCGCGACGAACAGGCGCTGGTGCGTCTCGTCGAGTTCGAGGTGTTCGATCGACGCGTCGACCGAGAACCTCGCGAGCACCGCCGAGGGCGGCAGCGGCACGGCCAGCACCGACAGGTCGAGCACCGAGATGGCGGCGCTCTCGCCGACGTAGGCGCGCGTCCCGGCCGCGTCGACGGCCAGGGCCGACGGGTCGCCGAAGCCGTACAGGCCGCGCAGCGTGGTCAGGTCCTGCGCGTACAGCACCGGGCCGAGGAGACAGACAGCACAGACGGAGAACGTGTTCATCGGCGACTCACGGGGCAGCGAGGTGCCAGGCAGTACACCCCAACCTGCCCGAAGGTCACGGCGCGTTGCAGAAATGAGGCACCGCGCGCCGCGCCGTCACGCCCGACCGAACACCTCGGGCAGCGAGCCGGTGCTGTCGGCGAACGACTCGGTCGGCACGCCGGCCGCGTTGAGCATGCCGACGAACACGTTCGAGAACGGCGTCGCCTCGTCGTACTTGCGGTAGCTGCCGTGCCGAAGACCGAGCCTGCCGCCGCCGGCCAACGCGAGCGGGTAGTTGCGCGCGTTGTGCGTCGTGCTGCAGCACGCGCCGTAGAGCACCATCGTCGTGTCGAGCAGCTTGCCGTGTTCGTCTTCGACCTCGTCGAGCCGCGCCAGGAAGTGCGCGAACTGCTGCGAGAGCCACTGGTCGTAGCGCCCCCACTGCTCCCAGTGGCCTTCGTGCTGGTCGTGGCTGATCGTGTGGTGGCTGCGCTTGATGCCGAGCGCGCGCGACGGGAACGAATCGGAGAAGCCCATGCCGTCCTCGCGGCCGGTCATGAACGTCATGACGCGCGTCAGGTCGGTCTGCAGCGCGAGCACCATGAGGTCGTACATGGCGCGCAGATAGCCCGTCGGGTCGACGTCGGCCCCGACGTCGAGGTCGATGTGGCCGCCGTCGAACGGCTTCATCGGGCGGTCGAGCCAGGCCTCGTTGCGGCGCACCTGCTGCTCGACGGAGTTCAGCGACGAGAGGTACTGGTCGAGTTTCTGCCGGTCGTGCGCCGAGAGGTTGCGCTGCAGGCGCTTGCTGTCCTCGAGCACGAGGTCGACGATCTTCTGGCCGCGCCGCAGGCTGGCCCGCCGCTCTTCGGTCGACGCACCGCCGTCCGGTGCGAAGTAGCGTTCGAAGATCAGGCGCTGGCGGCTCTCGGCCGGGATCGGCCGGCCACTGTGGTCGAACGACAGCGTCGACACGCGCGACTTGTAGCCCACGCCGCCGTCGGTCGAGAGCACGAGCGACGGGTAGCGCGTGTGCGGTTCGAGCGCGCGGGCCGCGACCTGGTCGACCGAGACGCGGTTCTGGTAGAAGTCGCCGCGCACGTCGCCCGCGGTCAGCCACGTGTCGCCCGCGAGGTGGCCGAGCAGCTCCCGGCTCAGCGGATGGCTGAGCCCGCCGAGCAGCGACAGCTTGCTGCGGTGTGGTTCGAGGCACGACAGCACGTCGGTGAACACGTAGTCGGCGCCCGCGTCGTGCGGGAACCAGCGCCACCTGCCCCACTTCTCGTCGTGTTCCTCGGGCATGCTGGCGCCGTTCGGGAAGTAGACGAAGCACATGCGGCGCATCGGCTCGCGCGGCGCGGCCCATGCCATCGCCTCGAGCCAGGGCATCGCGACGGCGACACCGGCGCCGCGCAGGAACGTGCGACGGTCGAGGTGCCAGGTCTTGCGCGGCATGGGCATGTGGTCAGCGCTGCGTGAAGGACGGGCTCGTGACGATACTGCGGATCACGGACCGCAGGCGATACCCGGCCAACTTCACCTGCCAGAGCATCGTGTCGAGCTCGGCCTCGTCGGCGAAGTGCAGGTCGCGGCCCAGCGCGTAGGCGAACAGCTGCCCGATCAACGCACGCGCGAACGCGTCCCGCTTGTGCTCGAGCAGCCAGGCCTGCAGCCCCTCGACGCCATCGACGACCGCTCCGGACGGCAGGCGCGAGGTCGCGTCGACGTCGAGGTTCTTGCGCCGCGGCTCGTAGCGGCCGACCGCGCTGAGCCGCTCGAACGGCAGGCCGAACGGATCGATGCCGGCGTGGCAGTCGCGGCACGAAGGGTTGTCGCGGTGCGTCTCGAGGTGCTGCGCGAGCGTCAGCTGGTCGAAACCCGGCGCTGTGGGATCGAGCTTCGGCACGTTCGGCGGCGGCGGCGGCGGCGGATCGCCGAGGATCCGGGCGCGCAGCCACACGGCCCGTTTGATCGGGTGCGGCTCGCTGCCGCTCGAGTGGCCGGCCAGGAACGAGCCCTGCTGCAACAGACCGCCGCGATGCTGCTCGGGCCGCACGGGCACGCGCCGGAACCACGGCCCCATGACGCCTTCGATGCCGTAGAACTCGGCCAGGTCCTGGTTGAGCATCGCGAAGTCGGAGTCGATGAACGTCGCGATGTCGAGGTCGTCGTGCAGCACCTCGTGCACGAACTGGTAGGTCTCCTCGGCCATGTCGCGCTTGACGAAGCGCGTGTAGTCCGGATGGCGGTCGACGTCGATCGTCATGTCGGCCTGCCG
>DASUFY010000323.1:0-17214 GCA_036274315.1 Planctomycetota bacterium
GGCGTTGACGGGATTCCACCTGCTGGCGCAGGGCCTGGTCCTCAACGCTTCCATCCCGAACACCTTCGGGGGCATCACGTCGAACGGTCTCGATCTGGTCATCGGCACCAACTGAGCGCTGACGCGGCGCGCGCCGCCGCCGCGGCGGTCTTCGTCACGCAGGGCATCGCGCTCGACACCGGCCTTTGCCTGCGGCTCACCGAGACCGCGAGCCGCCGCTGAGCCGGGCCTGGGTGAGCGGCGGCGCGCGGATCCGCCCGGCAGCAACCGCGAGCGGACGTGAGCGTCGACCGGGAACGGCGGCCCTACTTCAGATCGAGTCGCAGCTCCGGCGGCTCCAGGTTCGCCGGAATGACGAAGTCGAGTTCGCCGCGCAGGCCATCGTCACTCCAGAACGCCAGGTGGTAGCGGCCGGCCGCCAGCGTGAAGCGCAGCTCGTACGGACGGATCGGTGAGGTGTAGAGCAGGCCATCGTACTCCTGTACCGTCTTGCCACTGGCGTCGACGACGCGGTAGCCGCGCCGCTTCGAGCCGGTGTGGTTCTCGGGCCACCAGACGTCGACCTTGCCGGAGGCGCCGGCACGCAGGTCGATCTGCAGGTCGGTCGTCTGGCCGACGGTCACCGTCGTCGTCGCCTTCACGCCGACCATGCCCTTGAAGTAGCCCGATACTTCGTAGTCGCCCGGCGTCAGGTTCTCGGCGAGCACCTCGTCGCGACGGCCGAGCGCGATCGTCGTGCTGCGCGGGTCGCCGTCGCGGCGCAGGTACAGCTTCGGCTCGAAGTCCTCGCTGCCGGCGGTGCGCGCGGCGCGGATGCGCACGGCGCCGCCCGGCTCGGTGGTCAGCACGCCGACGTCGACGGTGGCGCCGGCGGGCAGGTCGTGCCAGTCGGAGCACGCCAGCACGGTGTCGTTCTCCTCGAGAATCATGCGGAACCGGCACGGCTTGATGTCTCCGACCCGGAAGTTGCCGCCTTCGACCGCGATGCCGGGTCGGAACCAACTCCCGTCGGAGTGCAGCGTGACGGTGGCGGCGGCCGGGTTGCGGATGCGTGCGCCTGCGTCCGCGACCCGGCCGATGACCGTGCCGGGCACCTCCTTGACCGGCTTGTCGTACTCGACCTGGATCTCGACCGGCCCCTGGTCCGGCAGCACGCCGCCGCGCCGCGGCGGGACGCTGCCCTTCGGCGCGTCGAACGGCGGCTGCACGCGGATCTCGTAGGTCGAGTCGGCGAGGCAGAGGAACCGGAAGGTGCCCTCCTTGTCGCTGTTGATGACGAGGTCCTCGCCGGTGCGCTCGTCGTGCAGCGTGATGAACAGGTGGGGGATCGGGTAGCCGTCGCGGAAGCGCACGACGCCCGCGACCGAGCGACCGACGTCGATGACCGCGTCCCACCGCTGCTCGCTGCCGGGTTCGAGCGCGAGCGTCGCGCGCTCGAGCGCGACCGAGACCCCGCCGAAGCGTTCGGCCTTGCGCTGCGCGAACAGCCACGCGGTACCCGCGGTGACGCCTTCGAGCCGGTACGCGCCGCGCGCGTCGGTGAGGGTCTCGACGTTGCCGAAGGTCTCGTCGAAGTCGATCTGGCCGCCGGCGAGGAAGTGCGTTCCCGGTTCGCGATCGAAGGCGCTGACGCGGGCGTCCGCCTCCGGTGCGCCACCCTTGTCGGTCACCGTGCCGAACAGCACCGCGCTGCGTTCGAGCCGCACGTCGAGGGTCGTCGTCTGGCCGGCGCCGACCTGCGCATCGCCGCGCCAGATGCCGAAGCCCTCGGCGCGTGCCGCCACGGGCGTGCTGCCGGCGCGCAGGCCGACGAGCGTGAAGCGACCGGCCGCGTCGGTCTCGACGCAGCGGATCGACCACGCCTCGATCACCCGGCCGCCGGTGTACTGGGCGTCGCCCCGCGCGCCGGCCGCGACCTGCGCGCCGGCGATCGGGGCGCCTTCGCGGTTCGTGACGCGTCCGGTGAGTTCTCCGCCGCCTGGCTGCAGCGTCAGCTCGACGCGCGCCGGCGGCGAGCTCTGGTCGACGACGTCGAGGTCGAGCAGCGCCGACGGCGCGAAGCCGCGCGCGAACGCGCCGATCGAGCAGTTGGCGGGCACGTTGGCGAGCGCGAAGGTGCCGCCGGCGTTCGATTGCCCGAGCACCCGGCCGCCGTCCCAGGCGGTGCTCGCGGTCTGCAGCCAGATGATCGCGTCGGCCACCGGCGCGCCGCCTGGGTCGAGCACACGACCCTGCACGTCGACGCCGGCCTTGACCTCGAAGTCGACCTCGTTGAGGCCGGCCGTGACGTCGACGTTCTTGTAGTCGCGGCGGTCCGAAGTGAGGCGGAGCTTGCCCGGCTCGACGCCGGCGAACTCGATCCGGCCCTGTTCGTCGGTCAGGCCGCCGCCGAACGACGGCAGGATCCGGTTGCCGTGCAGCCGACTCACGTCGACCATCACGCCGCCGATCGCTTCGCCATCGGCGGTGCGCGTCGTGATGCGCACCAGCGCCTTGCCGTCGGCTCCCGCCGCGACGAGGTCGGCGGCGACGGCGGTGCGCAGCGGTTCGTCGGCGCTCGCCGGCGCACCGCTGGTGCCCGCGGCGGCGACCTCGACCGTCGGCTGCGAGTCGGACGCGGCGGGCTCGGTCGCGCGGGGCGCGATGGCGGTCTCGGGGCGGGGCCAGAGCAGCCACGCGGCCAGGACGAGTCCCGCCAGCAGCAGCACGACGACGGGGAGCTTGGATCGGGACATCGGCATCCTCCGGGGCTCACAGGTATAACGCGTCGCCGGTTGCCGGGGACCACGCGACTCGTCCAGCTGCATGCCCGCACCGGCCGCCACCTCGAATCGCCATCTTCTTCCTCAACCACCTGAGATCCAGCGATGCTCACCGCGCTCCTCGGCCTCGTGCTGTGTTCCACGACGTCAGCGCAGCAAGACCCGCCGCGGGCGCAGCCCCGGCCGGCCGAGGCGAAGCCGGGCGACGCGAAGCCAGCGGATGCGAAACCGACCGAGTACGTCCCTTATCCCGGGCACGACGTTCCCGCGGCCTTCGGCGTCAGCGCGAGAGAGCAGGGCGGCAGGCGGGCGACGATCGACGGCAAGAAGCTGACCGTGATGCTCGAGTCGCTCGAGTCGCACGCGCGCAACTACCCGCCGGTGTTCCGAGACCCGGACGAGCGAAAGCTGGCCGAGCGCGACACGGCCGCCGCGTCGAAGTTGTTGGCGACGATCCTGCGCGACAAGACCAAGGACGCGGCGCCGGGCCTGCTGCTGCTCGCGGGCCGCGTCGAAGCCGTCGCTCACAACCTCGACCTGCCCGGCGCGGCCGAGCGCGCCGACGACTACTTCGGCCGCATCCTGCAGAAGGATCCCGAGCACGCGCTCGCGAACCTGCGGTACGGCATGCACCTCGCCGGCAGGACCGGCGGTCAGAAGGACGCCGTTCCTCTGCTCGAGAAGGCGGCGAAGCGCGGCCACGACGAAGCGCTGCGTGGTCTCGGCATCTGCTGGCTGATCCTCGAGGACAGGCCGAAGGCGCTCGAGAGCCTGCGTGCGTACGCGGCGAAGCACCCCGATGACGCGGACACCGCGAATCTGATCACGGCGATCGAGAGCGGCGACACCGAGAAGGTGGGCACGAAACCCGAGCCGCGCGAGAAGTCGGGAGGGGCACCGCCGGAGAAGAAGGGGTGATCGCGAGCTCCGCGATCGCGAATGACGGCGCGAAGACCGCTGTGCCGTTCCCGCGGCGGCGGTGGCTGCGCTGCTGCGCGTTGGCATCGGGCGCGATGCTCGTGATCTGCGCCGCGATGCACACGCACGTCGTGCTCGCCGCGTCGCCGCACACGTTCGCGGCCAGCGACGTGCCCGTCGCGGACTGCATCGTCGTGCCCGGCGCGCGCATCCACACGAACGGGCAGCCGTTCTCGCTGCTCGCGGACCGGCTCGCGCAGGCACTCGAGCTGTGGCGCGTGGGCAAGGCGCCGCGAGTCGTTCTCAGCGGCCGCGCCGGTGGGGGAGTCGACGTCGACGAGGTCGCGTCGATGCGCCGATGGATGGAGGAGCGCGGAGTGCCGCCGAGCGCGTTGCTCGACGATCCTGCGGGGCTGCGAACGCTCGACACGATGCGGAGCTGCCGCGACAGGTTCGGCATGAAGTCGGCGATCGTCGTGACGAACCCGTTCCACGTCGCGCGCTGCGTGTTCCTCGCGCGCGGCCTCGGGCTCGACGCGAACGGTGTCGAAGCTCCGTACCTGTGCAGCTACTCGACCGCGACGATGCTGAAGAACCAGGGGCGCGAAGTGATCGCACGCGTGTGGGCCTGGCTCGACGTGTTCGTGTTCGGCTGACGACGCGCGTAGGCCTCAAGCCAGCCCGCGAGCAACCGATGTGCACCGAGTGCCGGAAAGCCTCGCGCCGCGCGAGGGTTTCCGGCGAGCGAGATGCCCCGGCAAGCAAGCGGCCACGGCCAGATCGCCGCCGGCTTGGCGGCAGCGTGCAACCAGGTCTTGGTTGCGGCCATGGCCGCGATGGGGATCGTGGATCAGAAGCCGATCGTGCCGGCGGCGCCGTTGCTGAGCGTCAGGCCGAGCGCGTTGGCGGTCGGGTCGAAGACGATCGCCTGGTTGTAGAACGTCGCACCCGGCACCGGCGGCACCTGCCATTGCCAGAACGCGGTGCCGAGCACGTTGGTCAGCAGCGCGAGGTCGTCACCGGAGCACAGCAGGTCACAGGATGGCGCGCCGATCACGCCGAGCGAGAACGGCAGCGGGATCGGGCCGTGGTTCGTGTTCGACAGACCGACGAACAGGAACACCGGTCCCTGCAGCGGCACGTTGGTGACCGTGGCCTGGAACACCTGGCCGGCGCGCGGCACCGAACCGAACGACGCGGCGAGGTGCGGTACGCCTCGGCTGCCGGCGCAGCCGGAACCGTAGGTCGTGTAGCTGGCGCCCTGGCCGAGTTGGAACTCCCAGGTGTCGCCAAAGGCGATGCTCGTACCGGAGCCGTAGTTCCACAGTGGGGTGCCGCCGAACAGCACGACACGATCGCGCAACGGATCGTAGGCCATCGCCGCGCCGAAGCGCCGGGCTGGCTCGAGCGGCGTCGACAGCTGTTGTAGCGTGCCGTTGGCGAGCGTCCAGGTGTGGTTCGGCTGCACGTTCATCGCGCCGTCGAACATCACGAGCCGCTGGTGCGTGGTGTCGGTGGCGAACACACCCGGCGCCGCCGGTGCTGCGGTCGGGAAACGCTGTTGCCAGTTGCTTCCGGTCCATTCGAAGAACTGCGAGCTGCCGTTGCCGGTCGTGCCGAGCACGAGGCGGCCGGCGCCTGGGTCGAATGCCATCGTCGGGAACTGCCAGGGATAGGGCACCGTCGCGGTCGTGCGCAGCGTCCAGCCGAGTCCGTCCCACGTGTAGGTGAGGCCGACGAATTGCATGGTGCCGCCGAGTGCGGTGGCGCCGACGTAGAGCACGGTGCGCTGCGACACCGGGTCGTAACCCATCGCGATGTGGCAGGGCATGCCCCCGAGCAACGGCACCACGATCGGCGCCGGATGCAGCAACCAGTTGCTGCCGGTGAACAGCCACGTCGAGCCCTGGTCGACCATGACGACCCGGTTGTCCGGTGCGTGGAAGGACATTGCCGTGTACTGCGGGTACTGCATGAAGAAGCCGCCGGCGGGCGGCGCGATCGTCGGGATCTGGCTCCAGGCCGTGCCGTTCCACGACCAGGTCTGTTGTGACACACCGCCATTGATCGGGGCGCCACCGAACATCAGCACGTAGCCGTGCGCTGCGTCCCAGCACATCGCCGGAAAGGCGCGATTGCCGGGCGAGCTCAGCGGGTTGGTGGGCGTGTGCTCCGTCCAGCCCTGGGCGATGACGGACGCGGCAGAGAGAAGCGACGCGGCGAGGGCGCGAATCATGGGGCCTCCTGAGGCGACCCGGTGACGCTAGGCAGGCGTTCTCTCGCCGACAAGCCCCGCCGTCGCTTCGCGCCGCGCGAAGGCACTACCACGCGGTCCGCAGCGTGCGCGTCACGTGTGCGACCAGAGGTGCCGGCACGCCGAGTCCTTCGGCGAGTTCGCCGAAGCCCGCGAACGCGGCGAGCACCTCGTCGAGCACGATCCGTTCGCGGCGCCGCGGCAGCCCGGCGACGTCGGCGAGGTGGCGCAGGTCGGCGAGGTCGAAGCCGCCAGTCTTGCCGTTGACGCCGAGCTGGTGTCGGCTCGTGAACGCGCTGCCCTCGGCGTGGCACAGGTCGTAGGCCGGCGCGAGGTCCCAGGCGCCGCGGCGGTCCATCACGAACGCGAAGTTCTTGACGTGGTCGTCCTGGTTGCAGCCGACGAGGTTGAACACGACGCGGCGGAACTGCTGTTCCATGGCCTCTGGCGGCACGCGCAACTGCTTCATGGTCAGGAACAGCTGCTCGTACGAGTACGCGCCGGTCTCGAAGTAGTCGTAGTGCGCGAGCGCCCCGAAGGTCTGTACGAAGCGCTTGCCGCCGCCGGCGTCGCGGTCGAACCGCCGCGTCATGAAGTGGCTGCGCCCGTTCTCCTGCAGGAGGCGGCACTCCGACATGGTGACGCCGCAGCGGGCCGCGAGCTGCGAGTAGGCGTACTCGAGCAGGCCGTGGCCCTTCGGGTCGGCGATGCCCCAGTCGCCGCTGAACGCGACGCCGTCGAACTTGATCAGCCAGTGCTCGAAGCCCGGCGGCAGCCGCGTCTGCCCCGATCGCACCTCCTTCGTGCGCGGGTCGAACGCGATCACCGCCTTCGCGCGCGCGCCGCCGGCCGACGTGCCGACGCTGAGGATGTCGAGCAGGGCCTGTTCGCCGGCCTCGCCGTCGAGGCGCGCCTGCAGCTTCTCCTTCTCGGCGAACGCCACCGACGCGAGTTCGACGAGTTGCTCGACCTCGAGGCGGCGATCGGCGAGTTCGGCGCCGCCGGTCGACGGCTCGAACTCGAGCGCGCCCATGCCGCGTGTGCCGGTGTAGCAGAGGCGGTCGACGGCGGTGAAGCGATCCGGCGTGCGGCCCGTGCGCGCGAGCCACACGTCGATCAGGCGGTTGCCGTACTTGTCGGGCAGGCTGTCCGCGAGCAGGCCCGGCAGTCCGTGGAACGCGCGCGGGTCGAGCTCGCGGAACCGGTAGATGCGCCGCGGCACCACCGGCATGTGCAGCGGCGCCACCTCGATGCCCGCCGCCGCGAAGGCCGGGTCGTACTCGAAGCGCGCGAAGCGCTCGCCCGCATCCATCGACACGTAGCCGATCGGCGTGCCCCAGAGCTCGACGGTCGCCGTCGTCACGGGCGCTCGTCTCCCCAGACGAAGGCCGCGCCGCCCGGCTGCGCGCCGGGAGCGGGCTTGGGTCCGCGGCGCCGCCGGCTGCGCTTCACCTCGGCGAGCGGCGAACGAAGGTCCGCGGGCAGCAGCCCGTCGATCGCCGCGTCCATGCGCAGCGCGACCAGCAGCCGCAGCCACGAACCGAGCTTGGCGTCCCTGCCGTCCTCGAGGCGGCGCAGCGTCGCGATGCCGACACCCGCCGCGGCAGCGAGTTGCTCCTGGGACAACCCCTGCTGCTTGCGCACGTTCGCGAGGCGCTGCCCGAGTTCGCGCAGCATCGCGGTGGTTGGGGTCAGGGAGTCGATCCTCATTGGCTCACAAGTGATCGGAAAAGTAGCAGAGGGCACCGGAATCGATCATGTATAATCGTTTCCTGACGCCAGCTGGGTAGTGGCTGCCTTGGCACTCTCTACACCAGTCACGGGTGATCTGGGAATGGCATTTCTTGGCTAGAATCGATCACTTACGATCGCGGATTGCCCACCTGGTCACCCGCGTCCACCTCGCCATGCGGGCCTTCGCCGGAGAGCCACGCGGGGCGCACACCGGGTCCCTTCGCCAAGAAGCCGAGCGTCACGCGATCTGCTGGCGACCGGGCACAGGCCGGCGGGCACCGGGAACTGACTTCCTGAGTGTTGTCGGGCGGGAACGGGCTGCCGAGCGGGTTGTGTGCCGGCGCCAGGACCGTGGGCGACGAGGCCCGCAGCGAAGAGCCTCGCCGGCGAGCGCCCGCTGCCGCAGGTTTGCCTGGGGATTCTGGCAGAACGCACCGCCTCGGCTCCACCTTTGCCCCGCGAGCACCAACACTCAGGAAGTCAGTTCCTGGGCACCGCCGGTAATTTGCGCCCCCGTTCGCACCCCGCCGCGTCCTGGTCCGCACATGCACACCGTGACGGCCATGCCCTCGACCGACCCGCCTGCGCCCGCCGATCCGCGCGCCGACTGGATCGCCGCGCACCAGCGTGCGATCTGGCGCTACCTGCGCTACCTCGGCTGCGAGCGCGACGTCGCCGAGGACCTGCTGCACGACACGCTGCTCGCGGGCCTTCGCCACGGCATGCACAGCCGTCCGGCGGGCCAGGCGCGCGCGTGGCTGCGCACGACCGCGAAGCACCTCGTCACCGATCGGCAACGCGGCGCCGCGCGGCGGGCGACGGTCGCGTGGCTCGAACTCGCCGAGGTGATCTGGCAGGAGCAGGAAGGCTCGCCGCGGCGCGACGCGCTGCGTGAGTGCCTTTCGCTGCTCGATGGAAGGTCGGCCCGCGCGGTCGAACTGCGTTACGGACAGGGCCACGGCCGCGCCGCGATCGCGGCCGCGCTCGGGATCGGGGAGGAAGGCGTCAAGAGTCTGCTGCAACGGGTGCGGCAGCTGCTGCGCGCTTGCATCGAGAGGAGGTGCGGCGATGAAGGCTGAAGAACGGCTGCGTGAGGCGTGGCTCGAAGCGGCGCTCGAAGAAGAGCTCGGCGGCGCGCCGGACCTGACGCAGGCGCTGATGGCGGCGGCCGACGAGGGCGTGCCCGTCAGCGAGGGGCCGGTACGGCCGCGCGCGCTCGTCGTCGCGACGTTCCTGCTCGGCGCGGCGGCCGTGGCGGTTGCTCTGTTGACGTCGCGCGGTGGCGCCGGCGAACGGCGCGTTCCGGTGCTGGTCCCGGCGCCGGTCCCGAGACCCGCACCGTTGCAGGAGCCGGTCGCCGGGCGACTGCGCGAGGTCGTGCCGACCACCGTCGAGGAGCTGCGCCAGCTGCTCGGTGGCGTCGGCGCGGCGCGGCTCTCGTGGCAGTACCGGACCTCGTACCGGGACATCGCCGCCGCCTCCGCCGGCATCGACGTCCAGATGCATGGTTGGTTGACGGTCCCCGAGATGGCGGCGGAGATCGCGCTGCACGAACTCACGATCGGCGAGGCCGCGTCGCCGGCGCTGCGCGCGCCGGCGAGAGCGAGCATGTGCGACCTCTTGCTCGCGGACGGTTCGTACGTGCGAGGCTACGTCGGCCTCGGTGAGGGTGCCGGCGCGCTCGCGGTCTTCGGCACGCCGCGGCTCTCGCCGCAGGTGCTCGCGGGCGCCGGATGGGACGAGCTCGTCGGGGCGGCGGCAGCGCTCGACGAGCGCGCCCGGAATGCGTTCGCGCTCACCCAGTCGATCGGTGAGCTCGCCGCAGCATCGGACCAGACCGAAGTCCTCGTGTGTGCCGGCGTCGACGACGACGGCCTGCAGCAGCTCGCCCGGTTCCCGAAGCTCCGCAACGTCGTCGTCTCCACGCGCCAGGACCATCTGCAGCGCGTGCCGATGCTCGCCGACCTCCCCGTGCTCGGCCGCCATTTCGAGGCGCGCGCGCCCGCCGTCGCGGTGAGCGACCGCGGCCTGCTGCCCCTGGCCGGGTGCCGTTGCCTCGAGTCGGTGACCCTTATCGGCGCCGCCGCGACCGACGAAGCGATCGCGAGGCTCGCGGCGCTGCCGAAGTTGCACACGCTGCGCGTGCTCGAGGGCGACGCCGCGAAGCTGACCGGCGCGGGCCTCGCGCCGTTCGCCGGTCGCACGCTGCGCGCGGTCGAACTCGAGCAGTGCCCGGGCATCGACGACGCCGGGCTCGCGACGATCGGCCGGTCGCTCGACGCCGGCGAGCTGCGCGTGGTGTTCGCGAACGACAACGTCACCCGCGACGGCCTGCGCGCCTTGCTCGGCGCGGTGCGCGCGAGCACGTTGACGATCGACGGCATCGAGCTCGATCACGGCACGTTCGACCTGCCGCGGCAAGCGCCGCTGCTGCGCACGCTCGCCGAGCTGCGCCTGCGGCACGCGACGATCGACCTGTCGGGTCTCGCGAACTTCCTCGCGTTGCGGGATCTGTCGCTGGCCGAGTGCCGGCTGCCGGCGGGTGCGCTCTCGGCGGTCGCGCAGAGCCGGCTCGCTTCGCTGACGATCGACCGCTGTGCGAAGCCGGTCGTCGAGGACGTTGCCAGCGCGATCCAGCTGCCGAGCCTGCGGCGGCTGACGCTCAGCAACCTGCGCGCATGGTCCGACTGGGAACCCGTGCTCGCGGGGCTCGCGAACGCGCGCCGCCTCGTCGCGCTCGACCTGTCGGGCAACGATGCCAGCGGCGGCGACCTGCTGCCCGGCCTGCTGCCGCTCTCGTGGCTCGAGCAGCTCGACCTGCGCGGCAACCGGCTGTCGGAGGACGACCAGCAGCGCCTGGGCACGGCGCTCGCGGCGACACGGATCCGCTGGCCCGAGGCCGAACGGACCGCCGGCCGCCGCCGGTAGCCGCGCGCTGTTCGCCGGGGCCCGGGCGCGGTGCCGCGGCCGCTCACGGCGCATCGAGGCGCCGGACCACATCGAGCAGACGCTGCGTCGGCGGCCGGTCGGCGACGTTCTTCACGCTCTCCGCCACGTAGGCGAAACGCACGACGCCGGCCGCATCGAGCAGCAGCGAGGAGGGGCGCACGACGTTGCCCTCGAGGCCGAGTGACTTGCCCAGCGCGAGGTCGGGATCGTAGACGAGCCGATACGGCGCCGGGCTGTCGCCGAACTCGCGCGCGCACGCGCTGCGGAACGCATCGAGGCGGCTCCGCGAACCGGGGAACAACACGACGAGTTCACAACCCAGGTTGGCGAGGTCGGCGGTCACCGGCGCCAGTTCGGCGGTCTGGGCAAAGCAGTAGACGCAGACCTGCGCCGTGAAGCCGCGCAGCACCACCAGCAGCACCTTGCGCCCGCGCAACGTGTCGAGGTCGAACTCGCCGCCGTCGACCGTGCGGAAGCGGGTCACGGGCAGACGCTTGCCGAGCACGGCGTTGGCGAGGCGGTCGTCGCCGCCGCCGAGGTCGCGCGCGTTCTCGGCGCCGCCGTACTCGGCTGCGATGCCGGAGTGCCGCGGCAGGAAGCCATCGCGGTAGTAGCGTCGCAGGGTCCGGAGCTCGTCGCGTTCGCGCACCGTGAACTGGCCCGGATCGGTCGGTGCTTCGAGGCGTTCGGTCGGTGCGGCGGCGGTGGTGACGGCGGGTGCGACGGTGCGCGGGATCGGCTTCGCCGGCAGCGGCGACTGCACTTCGGCCAACCACTGCGCGACGGCCAGCAAGGGGTCGTCGTCGCGCACGATCGATGCTTCGGACCACGTTCCGTCCCACGGTGGGCACGGGCGTCCCTGCAGCGCCTGTTGACGGCCGCCGGCCGGGTCACCGACCGACCAGGTGCCGCGCATCTGGCCGTCCTGGACCAGACCGAGGGCGAGCAGTGCGCCGTCGCCCGCACGGGCCTCCCACTCGCCCTCGGCGCGGCCGTTCCGGATCGTGCCGATGCAGCGCAGTGCCCCACCGCGGTGGCGCGTCAGCCAGAGACCTTCGGCCGCGCCGTTGCAGACGAAACCCTCGCGACGCGTGCTGCCGTCGTCCCAGACCTCGTGCACCCATTGCACGCCCTCGGGTGTCGCGTACTCGCGGACGGCCGCGGCCGCACCGGTCTCGTCGAGCCACGTGCCGATCGGCTGGTCGTGGTAGTAGGCACCCATCGCAGTCCTTCGGCCGTCGGCGTCGAACTCCTCCCACAGGAGCTCGCGCCTGGCGTCGAGGAAACAACCGCGTTGGCGCAATCGACCGTTGTCGTGGAAGAACGACCACTCGCCGTACTCGCGACCGACGCGGTAGGAACCGCGGCAGGACAACTGGCCGTTGGCGTGCCAGAACCGCCAGGTGCCGACCTGGCGATCGTCGGCGTAGCTGCCCGCCATGCGCAGGGTGCCGTCGGAATACCAGTGTTGCCACGGGCCGTCGCGCACGTCGTTCGCGAACGAGCCCGCCGACTCGACCTGGCCGTTGGCGTGGAAGAACTGCCAGGGTCCGTCCTGCCGTCCGTCGCGCTGCGCGCCGCGCCCGGCCAGGTTGCCGTTGCTGGCGCCGACGGCGACGACGGCATCCGTTGCGGCGCAGGCGACGGCGAACAGGGTCAGGAACACGCAGCCGCAGGCAAACGCCTTGCCTTGGCGGGCCGGTCTGGATTGCATGGGGAGGGAAGCGTCCATGGATCGCAACGAGCTCGTGACGTCGAGGTGCGGTGCCGTTCGGCGCCTGGCTGTCTTCGTGTTCATTGTGCCATGCGCATGCATGTTCGACAGTGATCGTCGCGCGACTGCCGACGTCACGCTGCGGGCAGCGTCGTCGTACGTGTTCCGCGGCCAGGTCATGACCGACTACCCGGTGTTGCAGGCGGGCACGCAAGTCGACCTGCCGACGCGCGGCGGCGGCGGCACCACGTTCGCGGCGCTGGGCAACCTCGATCTGACCGACCGTGTCGGGCGCGCCTGGTTCGGGCCCGACCACGCGGGTGAGTTCACCGAGATCGACCTGTCCGTGCGCCACACGCGTTCGTTCGGTCCCGTCGAGGTCGCGGCGGGCCTCGTGCACTACTCGTGGGCCAACGGCGAACAGTTCCGCTTCGTGCCGTTCCCGCCGACGAGCGAGGTCTTCGCGACGGTGGGTGGCGCGCTGCTCGGCTTTCGTCCCGCGATCACGGCGCACTACGACATCGACGAGGTCCACGGCCTCTACGTGCGCGCCGACGTCGGGCGCTCGTTCGATCTCGGTGGCAAGACGAGTCTCGGTCTGCTGGGCTGGATCGCGTGGTCGAACGCGCAGCACTCCGAGTGGCTCTACCGCACGAACGGCTCGGCCCTCGCGGATGCGGGTCTCGAGGCGCGGGTCACGTTCGATCTCGACGAAGTCACGGCGCTGCACGTGGGGATCTCGGGCAGCACGATCGTCGACGACGGACTGCGCGATTGGTTCAGCACACGCATCGAAGCGGACAACGTCTGGCTCGACATCGGCTTGACCTGGCGCTTCTGACGTCGCGCCGGCTCAACGGGACGAGGTGGCCCCCCGGTGCGAGGCCGTGAGTTCGGCGTAGAGATGCTTCGGCAGACGCTGCCGCAGCGCTTCGAGCGCGCGCCGATACCGCACCGCGATCGTGTTGGCCGGCAAGCCGAGCAGCAGGGCGATCTCCTGGTTGCTGCGGTGCTCCATCAGACGCAGCACGAGCACGTCGCGGTGCATCGGTGCGAGCGCCGCGAGGCAATCGTCGACGGCGGAGGCGTGTTCCCGCTGCAGGATGCGGCTGACGACGCCGCGCGTCGGCAGGACCAGGCGATCGAGCGGGTCGCCGCTGTGATCGTCCTGGCTGCGCTGCAGCCGAGCCGAGCGCGCGCGCCGGCGCAGGAAGTTGTTGCAGGTGCCGAGCACCGTGGTGCCGAGGAAGCGCACGAGCACCGGCGCGTGCCGGCCTTCGCGCGGCACGAGATCGGGCAGGCGCTGCAACGTGACGACCCAGACGTCGGCCGCCAGGTCTTCGACGTCCTGCGGCGAACCGTGGCCGCGCAGGCGCAAGCGGATCTGCGCCTCGACGAGCCCGCGCAGGTGGGCGATCAACCAGCCCGTGCTGGTCTCGTCCCCAGCGATCGCGCGCACCACATGCATCGAGGTCTCGTCGGCCACCGTTCGCGCATTCTTACCAGCTGGTCGCGTTCCGGGCATCAGCGACCGCGCAGCTCGAAGTCGCCAAAGCAGGTTCGCCCGCCTTCGACGAAGAGCACGACGGCGCGGAGCCCGGCGGTTGCATCGGGCGCAGCGGCGCCGCTCGCGAACTGCAGCGGCGCGTCGGCGGGGCCGTCACCGAGCCGGTACGCGAGCCCATCGGGTCCCCAACCCAGATGGAAGGGCATGGCACGGCCGCGGCACCAGGCGCCGCTCGCGGTCGCGATCGTGGCCGCGTCCTGCCAACCGCCGTCGCTCCCGCGTTGCAAGCGGCGCAACGTCGCGACGCAGCCGGTCGCGTTCGGCCGCAGATCGAGCTGCACCGCCGAGGTCTCGCCGAATTCGATGCGCACGCCGGTCTGCGTGCACGGTTGGTCGCCCTGGCTCGTGAAGCGGCCCTGGGGCTCGAGCTTGCCCTGCAGAGTGAACGTGCGGCACGACACGGTGCGGCGGGCCGTGCCCATGCCTCGCGCCATGTTGAGATTGGGGACGCCGTCGAAGCCGGGCTCGCCGTCGCAGTCCCATCCGGCGAACGGATCCTCGCCCTCGGCGAACAGCTCGAGGCGCGGCAGCGGCTGTTGCGCGACCGCCGGCGTGACCACGGGCGGCGCGTCCGATGCAGCGGACGCGATGGGCACACGTGCGGTTGCCGCACGCCTGGTCGACCACAGGTAGCCGACGACGCTGGCACCCACCGAGAGCACCGCGAGCGCCGCCACGAAGGGCCAGCTCCGTCGTCGCCCGGGGTGCAGCACGATGCGTTGCCCGGCGGAATGTGCGAGCAGCTCATCGAGTTCGGCGAGCAGCAGGTCGTAGGTGGCCGGACGCAGCGCCGGGGACTGCGCCGTCATGCGCCGCACGAGTGCTGCGGCAGCCTGCGGCAGATCGGGCGCCTCGCGGCGTGGATCGGGCCCCAGTCGCGCGTGCTTCTGCACCATGAGCTCGGTCATGCGCCGGTCGTCGAACGCGGGCCTGCCGGTCAACGCGTGGTAGAGCACGCAGCCGAGGCCGTAGATGTCGGCGCGGTGGTCGACGTGATCGGGGTCGTCGAACTGTTCGGGCGCCATCGTCGAGGGTGTGCCGATGACCATGCCGGCGGGAGTGGCCAGCGATTGGTGTCGGTCCAGCCGCAGCGGGCGGGCCAGGCCGAGGTCGGCGAGCTTGGCCCGGTAGGCAAACGAGTCGGGCGCGTTCGGCAGCGGCTGCAGCAGCACGTTCTCGGGCTTGACGTCCCGGTGCACGACGCCCGTCGCCTGCGCGTGGGCGAGTGCGCTGGCGAGATCGCGCGCGAGCGTCACCGCGGTGCGGTGGGGCAATCGGCCGTTCTGATCCAACCAGCGCCTCAGCGTCGGTCCGGGCACGAACTCCATCACGAGGTAGCAGGTCCCGGCCTCGGTGACGCCGGCTGCGTAGCAGGCGACGATGTGCGGGTGGGTCAAGCCCGCCAGCGTGCGGGCTTCGCGGCGGAACCGACTGGCGAAGTGGGGGTCCACGAGCGTCGGTGCCAACACCTTCACGGCGACCGCACGATCGAGGTAGGCCTGCCGCCCGCGATAGACGATGCCCTGGCCGCCGCGCCCGATCACGTGTTCGAGTTCGACCTCGGGGATGTCGGGCAGCTCGACCTCGTCGGCGCCTGCCTCGAAGGCCGCGAACTCGGCCGCGATCTGGTCGCGCTGCGCCGGGAACAAGGCCTGGTATTCGGACAGCGTTCGCACGCTGCCCGCCTCGCAGTCGCTCAGGAATGCGGCGAAGAAGTCGTTGAGCCCGGCTGCCAGGCCGGGGTCAGGCGATGCGCGCGGCTCCGATTCGGGCGGGCCCATGGACCCGCCACGAAAGCAGGAAACCGTGTCACTCGGAAGCGCCCGCCGACATGGACTGCCCGTCACGAACGGCACTCCAACCACAAGACGCACGAGAACAATGGCTTCCATCAACGTGGGCACACACTCGATCCTGCCGACCTGGCTGCGGGCCACGGCCCTCACGGGGCTGCTCCTCGGCGCCGTCGAGCTGCCGAGCCCATCGGCCGCGCCGGTGCTGCCCGTGTCGTTGCCCGGTGCACGGGAGCTGCTGACGAGCCCGGTGCTGCGCTTCGAACGCGCCCTGATGATCGAGGTGAGCCTGCCGGTCCTGGAATCGCGCTGACCGCAGTCGGGTCGTCGGCCGTCGGCTCGTCGCGCGCAGCCTCCGGACCGGGCCCGGTCACGCTGGTTCGAGGCCTAGTGCGCCCAGTTGCTCCAAGCGGAATCCCCGGATGAGTTGAAGGCCTTCACCCGGAACTTGACGTTTGGCCCAGCATGGCCACCGAGGGAGAACGCGGTGGAGTTCGCGGCCATGCTGACCGACTGAGTCAGAACCCATGCCCCTGACTGGTTCCGCCCCCACTCTTCAAAGGTGAAGCCGTCCTCGTTGGTGGAGTTGTCTCTCCATGAGATGTAGTAGAAGGTGCCGCCATATGTTCCTGTCACCGTGAAATGCCCTTCCTTGCATTGCGACGGTGCTGCGGGCGGATCGAGTCGAGGGGTTCCAGCCGTGTTGCTCCATGCCGGGCTCGTGGTGGTCGTCGCCCCGAGCAGGAGGCTCAGAGCGATGCCCAGCGCTGCGGCCGCAAGGGACTTGTGGGTGAATCGAGTTGACATGCTTCTTTCCTCTGGTCGTTGCGTTGCACGTTCCCGCGCCGCGACAGTGGCGCCGGACTCCGAGCTCGGCTTCCACCGAGCTGGTTCACACCACCAGTGCGACGTCGCACACCGGAGCGTGCCATTCTTGGGCAAGAACCGCGGCAGAAGCGTGCTGCCGGGGCGCACGGCCCGTCGGGCTCCTCGGTCTCGATGCCCGCATCGAGCCGGTCCGCGGCGAAGGGTGGACGGCTGCGCGCGGTTCGCCGGGCTGCCGCCTGCTGCCGTGAAGCTGCCGCCCGCGACGAGGTCGACGGCCGGCCGGTGCACCCCGCCCGCGAGGCCCAGTCAACGCGACTTGCGAGGCTCCGCGCGGCGGTCGGGGATAGAATCGCTCGTCATCGTGCGAACCGCCGCCTGGATCGCCATGCTCACAACGACCGCATCGGGCTTGGCGCAAGACGTCGTCGACCTGCCTTGGCGCGAGAACGGACAGGGGCTGCTCGAAGTGCGGTGCGGCGTGCCGCCGCCGACGGCTGACCTCGATCGTCGCGCGAGCACCGAGGTCCCGCGGCGGCGCCACGGCGAGTGCCGCCCTTCGTCCGGGGCGATCCCGCGCGTGCCGTCGATCGCAGCCCGGACCGCAGCGCCGAAGTCCACTGGGCCCGCAGGGCCGTGGTAGCTGCCGGCGTCGACGATGGACAACGTGGTGCTGGCCAGGCGAGCGGGGTCCATGT